>CAZACC010000027.1:0-23930 GCA_964483545.1 uncultured Lachnospiraceae bacterium | reverse complement strand
TAACACGCTAATAACTTTCTTTTTCATAATGCTTACCTCTCCTTTTTGATCTTACGTCATATTGCTTCGCAATACGACAGTTATCGGTTTCCGCGGAATGGAAATAATGATTCCGCTGGTTTTGCGGAAGCGATCTCGGTAACGACTTCTGTCTCATTCACTTTCCGATCTCGGTAACGATGTCGGTATCGTTGTCGGTAACGTTTCCAATTTCCTTGAAGTAACTATAACACAAGGAAAGAGATTCTGCAATATCCTTTTTCATTTTTAGTTATATTTATTCATTTAGATAGGTTGATTTTGGTGAATTTGCACAAAAGAGTGGTGGGGAATGCCATGGGAAGAGTGTGTTTGGGAATGTCCGAAGTTAGGTGGTTTCTCTCACAATCAAAGAAACTGGCAGAATCGTTTTACTTGGAACCGTTTTTCCTTCTACCGCCTGAATCAACATAGAAATCGCTGCCTCAGCCATTTCCTGTATCGGCTGGTGAATGGTTGTAATCTGTGGTGTTGTCAGTGTTGAGATCATGACATCATCAAAGCCTACGATTTTGATTCCCTGTGGAATTTTTTTATGAATCTTTGCACACACCTGTATGACCTGTGCGGCAATCAAGTCACTGCTTGCAAAAATGCCATCTATCTCTGAATCCCTCGTTAAAATGCCAGTGATAAACTCATGATAGTCGCCAGCATTATACTGTATTGAATCTGTCTTGTATTCAAAATGTCTGACTCCGTTCTCCTCACAAGCCGCCACAAATCCCTGTTCTCTGGCATCTGCCGGCATATCTGCTCCTCTAACTCCACTGATATGAACCAAATATCTGCAGCCACTTTGAATCAAGTGCTCTGCAGCAATTTTGCCGCCCTGCAGATTATCACATTCCACAGATGCTTTTCCACTGTCTAGATTACGTTCCAATGTAATCAAGGGAATATTGATTCCTTGAAACTCCTCCATTGCAACTGTTCCGCTGCACAGAATAATTCCTGCCACACGATTGCTTGTGCACATTTCCATAAAATGCAACTCTTTTTCATTCTTTTCCTTTGTATTAAACAGAAGTATCCTGTAATGATTCTTATTTGCTGCTGACTCAATGCAACTAATCAATTCGGCAAAATATGGATGTTTAATATGTGGTACGATCAGACCAATCATATTTGTCTTTTGCTTAGACAGAGAACGAGCCACCTCATTAGGTTGATAATTCAATGTCTTCATTGCTTCATATACTTTATTTCTTGTTTCTTCACTAATATAACCACGATTATTTAATACACGTGATACCGTTGTTACGGTCAGTCCTGTTTCTTTTGCCACGTCCTTCAATGTTGCCACACGAATCCTCCTTGCCTGCTATCATTTCTATATTTACAATACATATACTTCCATACTAAATAAGGTATTTGATGCTACTTTGATAGAATCTGTTTTGTCCGTCATCTCAAGTTCAGCTGCATATATTTTACCATATCCGTATCCAATTTCAAGCAAATTGGTATCTATAATCATTGAGATGACTGCGGCATTTGTTCCTATGTAGAACTCATCAGCCTCAATCTGGCATTCCTCTGACCGATTCTCGTTCATGACCATCTTGCACACCCTGTCTACGAAGAGCATTCCACTCTCTCCCTCATAACGGATCTGTGTACCAAATAGATTGCATGTAATCGCTGTTTGATTATTGCTGCACATCACTACTACTTCAATGACACCATCATCCTGTATCCTATACTCTGTCTGGTAAGCATGGGAATCTCCCTCTGGAATGGCATGCTGGTATAAGTCCATAATAGATGTTTTGAACAGCAGCTTCTTCTGCTCTACATACTCCTGTACTGGCTGCAAAAACAGCTGTGTATTCCCAGATTTCTGTTCTAAATAGAGTTCCCTTGGAATGCCCATCACACCACGATATTTGTTGTTTCTCACTCTAGTGCGAAACCATGGTATCATCACTGTCCTGTCATTAATTCCCGAGAAAATCTGGGCTGCATACAGAGTCTCGCCGCACCATGCCTCTCTTCTGATACCATCCGTCTTAAATAGCCATCCGTCGAACTGTCCTTCATAATAATAACCATCTGCTGTCCACAGAAACCATTTTGAATCTCCTGCCTGTGTTGTCAGTTCAAATAAATTAGGGCATTCAAACCCTTTGTCCAAACATAGCCTTTGTGTCAGCTCCCACTGCTCCAGATTATGAGAGCGAAGAAGTACAAAATCATTTTCTTCAAGCCACATACACATGATGTATGCCTTGGTAGCTTCATGCCAAAAAACTTTAGGATCCCTATTTTCCTTGCTAAGTGCTGGAACAACTGTTTTCATTTTGTGAAGTGTATATCCGTCATCCGTACTATATGCAACCTTCTGAACACACGGCTGATTCCTGCTCCACTCACTTGCTTCTCCCACACAGGTATAGAAATAAAGCAAAGACCGCTGTGGCAAATCAAGCAATCCCTTTGTGTTCTCTATCGCAGATCCTGAGAAAATAACTCCCTCTTCATCTGGAAAAAGTACTGCATCGCACTGTGTCCAGTGCAGCAGATCAGAGCTCACTGCATGTCCCCAGCTCATATTGCCCCATTCTATATGAAAGGGATTATACTGGTAATACATATGGTACACCCCGTCATGATAGATGAGCCCGTTCGGATCGTTGATCCAACCTGTATCTGGTGCAAAATGTATGTGAGGGCGGTTCCGAGGCTCTGCCTGAGAAAGTTCTATATTTGCTGCAGTGGCTACTGCTGCTGCAAAAGCCTCGGTAAAGTCACCCTCGAGAGAAAGTTTACCCCAAAAGTCGGGACTAATGGGCAAATAAGCCATAAAGTCGTATACATACGGCTCTCTGGCATCTGGCAGCACTGGAATCTGAAATTCATAAACCTTCCGGCTGTCACAATAAATAGAAACAGTACATAGTATCCCCTGTATGGAAATGGGGATACTAAGATACCGTATACTCTGATCAATTATAAATTCTTTCTTCATGTTACGTACTCACTTTTCTACAAAGACATTCCTATGCCTTTTTTCAGTATCACACATCAATTGGCAATCTACGCATACTGTGGTTCTTCTCATCCATGTAGTCAATCCTCATGGTGCGTGCTTTGAAGTCCACATGCAATTGTGCAACCGCATCACCATTTCTTCTGATGATATCCAGACACTCTGCTGGAGTCTCTTGCATCTCAAACGTTCCATCAAATGCTGCATATGTATTTCGAAACTCCATCAGCTGCAATAGCCGCTTCACAACTGGTCTCCTGACCTCCTGTTCGATCTCCTGAAGTGTATAATAATGTCTATTGATATTGCGTCCTACCTTTGTCTCCTCCAAGAGCTGCAGATCATTTTTTCCTGCTAATAGCCCTACATAGTAAACTTGTGGGATACCTGGTGCAAAGAACTGCACAGCACGTGCAATCAAGTATGCAATATCATCATCTCCCAGTGCAGAATAGTATGAACAGTTAACCTGATAAATATCAAGATTGTTATATTTTGCTGTATTATAAATCTTTTTGACATTGGCTCCGTACTTGAAAATATCTTCCTTTGTACGTTCAATTTCATCATCTGGAAGCAAATCCTTGACATCGACTACACCGATTCCGTCATGGGTATCTAAGGTCGTAAACTGCTTTCTTGGACAAATCGTCAACCAGTGCTTTAAATAATCTGCCTTTCCATAATAAATTGCATTTAATAAAAGCATCGGAAGTGCAAAATCATATACATAGTAGTTCTTTTCTTCAATCTTCTTCTGCATGGTGTAGTGTTCATGAATCTCAGGAAGCAGCTCCACGTGCTGAGATTTTAAGATTTCATCTATCGCCGACAGCAGCTCCCAAATCTCTGGTTCTATAAAGAAACAGCTTGTTCCTGCTTTTTTTGTCGCATAAGCAAATGCGTCCAGACGAATCATCTTGGCTCCGTGGCTGCAAAGCTCCAGTAGATTATCTCGGATAAATGTCTTCGCCGTCTCTGACTGGCAGTTGATATCAATTTGCTCTTCATCAAACGTACACCATACTTCCTCTGATGTGCCGTCTGCAAAGTATGCTGTCACAGAAGGAGCCTTTGGTTTTCTTTTATAGATTGCATCCACCTGCTCTTGTGTCGGACCCCCATTTTCCCAATAATCCTTGTATCGTATGAACAGGTCATGATATATGGAGGCATCCTTATACTTTAGAAAATCCTGATAATATTCACTCTTTGCTGAGATATGATTGATCATATAGTCAAACATCAAATCATACTCCGTAGCTAATCGCTCGATATCCTTCCAATCCCCAAATGCTGGATCCACCTCTCTATATGTCACAGGGGCAAATCCTCTATCTCCTGATGATGGGAAAAATGGTAGGATATGCACACTGCCGATTGCACGTTTGAAATAACGGTTCAGTACCTCTGTCAGGTCATGCAGATTGCTGCCCATGGAATCCGCATAGGTAATCAGCATAATCTTATTTTTCATCGTTCTTGTCCTCTTTTTCTTCTATTTAACTGCACCTGCAACGACTCCATTGATAATCTGCTTCTGTAAGAATAGATACAGAACTAAGATGGGTGCCACGGTCAGTACAAGCCCTGCCATAATGGTACCATAATCTGCAGAATAGGTTCCGTAGAATGCATAGGTTGATAGCGGTAGTGTCATAATCTGCTTTTTGCCAAGTACCAGAGACGGGAGTAGATAATCATTCCAAAATGCCAAAACATTCAGGATGACAAGTGTCGCCGTAACCGGCTTGAGCAATGGAAAGACGATATGGAAAAATGTCTGTACCTTGCTGCAGCCGTCAATGTATGCTGCTTCCTCTAAAGCAATCGGAATGCTACTTTTGATAAAGCCTTGGTAAATAAATACCGACATGCTCATCGCAAATCCCGTATGTAGAAAGACCAATGTCAGTCTATGATTCAGCATATGTAGACTGGCTCCATAAATGGATACAAGCGGAATCATGATTGCCTGAAACGGAATGATCATAGAAGCTGCCATCAGAGCAAAACAAACCGTTGAAAACATATTTCTGGAGCGAACAAAATAATAAGCAACCATTGCGGCAAGAATAATGACAAGTAGTGTTGCCAGTCCAGTCACCATTACGGAATTGCCGAAGCTGCGTAAGAAATTCATCTTCTCAAACGCAACAATGTAATTCTTTACAGCAAATCCTTTTTCTGGTAAAAATGAAAACGGATTCTTGATAATGTCCCTTTTGAATTTGAAGGAGTTGAGCAGTACAAGCACAAAGGGGACCATATAGAGTAAAAATAACAAAACCACCGCAATGAAGCCAATTGCATCAAGAACAGCTTTACGCGTTCCGCCGATTTGCTTCTTTTCCATTATGCTTCTACCTCCTTCTTCTTGCCCAGATAGATCTGGATACCGCCAATGATGGCAACAATCAAGAATAAAAATAATGCCTCAGCCTGACCAACACCGTAGTTGCGGGCGGTAAATGCTTTCTCATATACATGCATGGCCACCAATCGTGTTGTCCCGTATGGTTCGCCTCCGGTCAGTGTCAGATTGACATCATAGACCATAAAAGCACGTGAAAGTGTTAAGAACAGACAGATGACAAAGGATGGAACCATTAATGGCAAAATAATCTTCGTTACTCTCTGAATTCCAGTAGCCCCATCAATGCTAGCTGCCTCCAACACATCTACACTGAGACTTGTAAAGCCTGCGATGTAGATTAACATCATATAACCAGACAGCTGCCACACTGTCACGATCACAAGCGCCCAAAATGCTTTTGTCGGATCTGACAGCCATGAGGTGGAAAAAATGCCCCATCCTGTACTCTCTCCTAGATTTACAAGCACTCTTGAAAATACAAACTGCCAAATAAAACCAAGTACAACACCACCAATTAAATTCGGCGTGAAAAATCCAGTTCTGAAAAAATTCTGCCCTTTTAGGCCATTGCTAAGCGCATAAGCCATGATAAAGGCAACCAGATTCACCAACAGGACTGAGCAGAACACATAGCGCAATGTGAGCCCCATAGAGCTCCAGAACTGTGCATCCTGAAAGGCTTCCAAGTAATTCGATATCCCAATGATATTCTTTACCTGTTTAACGCCATCCCAGTCCGTCAGTGTCAGATAAAATCCATATAAAAACGGTATTATAACCACTGCGAAGAAGATTAGTACTCCCGGTAATGCAAAGATACATAAATTTTTCAGCTTCTCCGCAGGCTTTCTTCCCATAGTCCCCATAGTGTAATCGCCTTTCTCAGTAAACTTTCTCATAGAATCATTTATGGATATGTTACTTTATTTTTGTGAAGTCCAATAGTCAGCAACTCCTTTAATAAATGCTTCTCTTTCTGACTCACCTGCAATATATTTCTGCATAGCTGCTCCAAGTACACTCCAATGATCAGACGGAGCGATAAAGGAAGAACTATAAGTCTTTCCTGCTGCCATCTTATCCTTGATATCCATCCCGAGTGGATCCAGCGGATTGTAAGCATTGTTCGTGCATGCAGGAATCAGCGCACATGTCTCTACTAACATTTTCTGTCCGTTGTCGTTATATACCAGCCAGTTTAAAAACTCTTTTGCTGCTGTGATTTGCTCCTCAGAAGCCTGAACCTTATCAATAATAACCTGTTTGGTTGGAGATGCCTGGATGGATGTATTTGCGAAATCACTTGTGTCATTGCCAAGTACAAACGGAATGAATCCGTACGCATCCGTTGCTGAAGCCCCTGCATCAGCGATGTTCGGCCATGCCCAACAGCCATTTGCCCAGAAAGCGGCATCGCCGTCAGCTAAAAAGATCGGATCCTGCTCGTACAGTGCACCCAATGGATCTTTTTTATTGATGTTATACTCTAAGAGCAGATCCATGGTATCTAAGAACTGTGACAGTCTCTCATATTCTGCTGGATCCTGTGTTCCGTCTTCAAGTGCCGCAATCAGTTTGGCACTGCCTGCTGTAGTTCCATCATAAGTATCGTAGATAAATCCAAGCTGGTGTGCACCAAGTGACCAATCTTCCTTTGAAATGACAACTGGATTCTCCATTCCTGCTGCACGAAGCTCTTCCAGTAATGCTGCAAGGGCATCATAAGAATTGATACTGTCTGGATTGAATTCTTTGCCAAGTGTATTTTCGATGGCTGTCTTGTTATAGATGAGTCCTCTACCTTCCACACAGAACGGGAAGCTGTAAACCTTATCATCAACCTTGGTCAAAAGATCCGTACATTCTGCTGTCCACTTTTCGTCTGATAAATCTAATGCATATTCTTCAGCCAGTGCCACTACATCTGTAGTATCCAGCATTGCCATTGTGGGCGCTGTTCCAGAATTGTATGCACTTGTGATCTTCGTATAGGGAACTTCACCTGTACCGCATGCCATAATGTCTACTTTGATACCAGTTTCTTCTTCAAATGCTGCTGCAGTTTCTTCCAGCGCTGTCTGGATCTCACCCTTACTGTTTAAGAAGGAAATTTCAACACCTGAAAGATCTGCAGATGCAGTATCTGTCACCGCATCTGCTGTCTCTGTATCAACTGCTGTGTCTGTTGCTGTATCTGCTTCTACTGCATCTGTTGAATTTGTTGTGTCCGCTGCCTGGCTGTTTCCGCAACCTGCAAGTAGTCCGATGCTCATTGCTGTGACCATAAGTATTGCTGCTAACTTCTTCATTCTTTGCTTCATAATAGTCCTCCATGAGAAATTGATTAATGGGTTGTGGTGTCATATTCGCGTCTATCACACCTAATAGCACATCATGATATGTCATGCGCTTAACATACCATGAAAAAAATCGTATGTCAATCGGTTGACATACGATTTGTCTAATATGTTGTATTTTATAGTTTCATTTTTGTTTAACTTGTATATGGAGAAGTTTTTGAATTTTGTAATATAGGATGTGATGTCTATTCGTTTTTGAGGTATTTCACTTTGTGTTTTTTATATACAAATGCTTAATCCTTCATGCATGCGATGGGAATCACCTTCACACCATCTTTTCTCGTGTAGGCCATGCTTCCTCCTGTAATCACCATGAGCAGATCTGGTTCGCGAAGCGGACTTTGTTTTTCGTTTTCATTATATTTCATAATCAGTTCTTTTAATTGTAGCAAATGTGTCGCACCCTCTTCAATCTCACGACTGCCTAACTTGAATTCAATTAGAGCATATTTTCCATTATCCAAATGAAGCACCGCATCAGCCTCTAGACCATAACGATCATGATAGTAAGATAGTCTGCCTCCTAGAGCCTGAGAATAGATTTTCAAATCACGAATACACAAACATTCAAATACAAAGCCAAAAGTTTTCAAATCCATCTGTAATTCTTCTGGAGTCAGTCCCAGTGCTGCAATAGCAATAGACGGATCAACAAATCCTCTCTTCTTTCCAGCCCGAATAACAGTCGCAGAGCGAATGGAAGGACACCACGCTTCTATGTCTTCTATCACAAACAAGCGCTCCAATGCATTGATATACTGTTCCATTGTTGTAAGAGACATGCTGTCAGCATTCGAGACAACATCCTGAAATATACTTGTTTTTTTTGCAAGAGTCGATATATTTCTTGCATAGGAGCGAAGAATCAGCCGTGCCCATTCTGGGTTTCTTTGCACTCCATCTACAGTTTTAATATCTGTTTCACAGATGTTATTTAGGTAATCTCTAGCAATCAACAACTTGGCAGCATCGCTTTTCTTCCGCAGCGTAGCTGGCCACCCACCCCTTGAAGCGGCTCGGATCAAATCTTCTATTTTAAGCTCAGACATAATCCCATCTATATCCAAATCTAGGTCAGAAAATAATTTTTTGAAAGAAATTTTCCCATTTGATTCCTGTGATTCATAAAGACTCATAGGATACATCTTCATTCTTGAAATCCTACCTGTACCCGTATGAAGAATTTGATTATTCTCTATAGAGGTGGATCCTGTCAATATGAACAGCCCCTCTTCTTGTAGCTGATCCACCTCTGTCCTCACTGCATCCCAAAGCACAGGCGCATCCTGCCACTCATCAATCAGCCTTGGTTTTTCTCCCTTTAATAACAAAGATGGCTTCGTATTGGCAGTCACAAGATACGCTTCCCGCAGATCTGGATCCTGCATATGAATCGTGCTTTTTGCCTTTTGTTCTCCAGTTGTTGTTTTTCCGCACCACTTAGGTCCGACAATCAATGTCGCACCAAAAGCTTCCAAACGCAGTTCCAACTCCTGATCAACAACTCTCTTTAAATACTCAGCCATACACATTCTCCAATACAATCAGCTTTTCAGTCAAGCATCTTCTTATTCAGTATTTTAGTATATATCAATATGTATTGTCAATCTAACTTTGTGTTTTTGAGGCATTTTACTTTGTGTTTTTGAGGTGTTTTACTTTGTGTTTTTGAGACATTATTTATTTCTTTACTTCATTCTCCAACACAGCTCCTGTGAAAAATTGATCCAGATTCTTCATTGTAGTTTCAGCGATGTTGCCGAGAGCTTCTTCGGTCAGGAATGCCTGATGGGACGTAATCAGAACGTTCGGCATAGAGATCAGTCGGGCAAGAATATCATCCTGAATGATGGTATTGGAATTATCCTCGTAGAAGATATCTGCTTCTTCCTCGTATACATCCAGTGCTGCTGAGCGAATTTTGCCATCCTTAAGGCCTTCCACAAGTGCTTCACTGTTGATCAAAGCTCCACGGGAGGTATTTAGAATCACGACTCCGTCACGCATTTTCTTGATTGTCTCGTCATTAATCATATGCGTGCTATCCTTTGTCAGAGGACAATGCAGAGAAATGATATGTGCCTGCTCAAATAACTCGTCCAGAGATACATAATGAATGTCACTGTTAGCAATCGGAAATGGATCATAAGCGATCACATTCATTCCAAAACCCTTACAGATATCCATGAATACACGTCCAATCTTACCTGTACCGATGACTCCAACTGTCTTACCGTGTAGATCAAAGCCAGTCAATCCATTTAGACTAAAATTGTATTCACGAATTCGGTTGTATGCACGGTACAGCTTACGGTTCAACGTTAACAGCATACCCATTGCGTGCTCTGCAACTGCGTATGGAGAATATGCTGGCACTCGCACGACCCGCATGTCATGTTCTTTGGCGTAATTGATATCCACATTGTTGTAACCTGCGCAGCGCATAGCCACGCAGGAAACATTACGCTTCTTTAACTTTCTGAGGGTATCTGCTGAAAGGTCATCATTGACAAATGCCACAACTGCATCAGATCCCTTCGCAAGCACTGCTGTCTTTGCATTCAGCTTTTCTTCATGATAAATCATTTTATATCCTGCATGTTTCTTCAGTTCTTCATCAAAGAACTCTTTATCATAAGGCTTTGTATCAAAAAAACTGATTTTTTTCATCTCGCATTCCTCCATTGATATCACTTTTTTATGTCAACCAACATAGGTCGGCAGATGCCAGATATCTCTATTATATTCCTCTATTGTGCGATCTGACGAGAAAAAGCCAGCCTTGGCAATATTGGTGAGCATCATCTGTTTCCACTTATCACGGTCTTCATAGTCTGCAAACGCCTGATCCTTGACCTTGATGTATTCCTCCAAATCAATTAATGTCATGAACCAGTCTTTATTTAACAGTTCATGATACAAACGCATCAAATTGACCTGATTTCCATTCCATTTTGCCTTGAAGCTCTTGATAAAATCAACTGCTTCCTTAATAGTCTTACTGTTGTTATAGTAGTCTCTGGATACATAATCTGCTTTTTCATAATGCTTGATTATCTCTTCACTGTCCTTGCCGAAAATATAGATATTATCATCTCCTACAAGATCGTGAATTTCCACATTCGCTCCGTCACTCGTTCCGAGTGTGACTGCTCCATTCAGCATGAACTTCATATTTCCAGTTCCAGAAGCTTCTTTGGATGCTAGTGAAATCTGCTCTGAGATGTCACATGCGGGGATCAGCTTCTCTGCATAGCTCACATTGTAGTTCTCCACCATAACAACCTTCATGTATTTGTTGACTCTGCGATCATTGTTTACGATTTTCTGCAGTACAAGCAGTAAATGAATGATGTCCTGCGCAATCACATAAGCTGGAGCTGCCTTGGCTCCGAAGATAAAGGTAATCGGCCTCTGTGGCTTCTTACCGCGTCTAATCTCTAGATACTTATGAATGATATAAAGTGCATTCATCTGCTGACGTTTATACTCATGCATACGCTTAATCTGGATATCAAAGATGGAATTAGGGTCAATCTCCACACCCTCTTTCTCCATGATATAGGCTGCCAACGCATTCTTCTTTTGCTGTTTGATATCACTGATTCGGTCAAGCAATGCCGCATCATTCTTATGCTCCAGAAGCTTCTCAAGCTCTTTCGCATCCTTCTTATATCCGTCACCGATTGCATCCGCAATACATTGTGACAAATCATGATTACAGGACAACAGCCATCTTCTGAATGTGATGCCATTGGTTTTATTGTTAAACTTCTCCGGATAGATATCATAAAAGTGCTTCAGTTCTGATTCCTTCAGAATCTCCGTATGCAGAGCTGCTACACCATTGATGGAAAATCCATAATGAATATCAATATGCGCCATGTGCACACGGTTATCTGCATCTATAATCTGCACCTTCGGATCACTATATTTCTCTGCCACTCTTCTGCTTAATTCCTGAATAATCGGAACAAGCTGCGGTACGACCTTTTCCAGATAGGATAGCGGCCATTTCTCCAGAGCCTCTGCTAAAATTGTATGATTGGTATAGGCGCAAGTCTTGCTGACAATTTCAATGGCCTCATCCATAGAAATGGCCTTATCCTCTGTCAGGATACGGATTAGTTCTGGAATCACCATTGTCGGATGCGTATCATTAATCTGAATGACTGCATGATCATATAATTTCTTCAGGTCATATTTTCTCTCACGCATATCATGCAAAATCAGCTGAGCCGCATTGCTGACCATAAAGTACTGCTGATAGATACGCAGCAGATTACCAGCTTCATCCGAATCATCCGGATATAGGAACAAGGTCAGATTCTTCTCGATCTCTTCCTTGTCAAAATTGATACCGTCTTTTACAATGCTCTCATCCACGGACTCAATATCAAATAAATGCAGCTTATTGATGCCGTTCTCATAGCCAACTACATCAATATCATACAAAACTGATTTCACCTTGCGGTCTCCGAAGGATACCTCAAATGCAAGATCCTGTTTGCGCAGCCATGACTGTGCCTCGATCCAGTCATTTTTTTCTGCCATCTGCAGTCTGTCTCTGAATATCTGCTTGAATAATCCAAAATGGTAATTCAGCCCAATTCCGTCTCCAGGCAGTCCCAGTGTTGCAATAGAATCCAAGAAACACGCTGCCAGCCTTCCGAGTCCGCCGTTACCAAGTGACGGCTCTGGCTCTGCATCCTCTATTTCTGCCAATGTTTTTCCATTCTTTTTCAAAACTTCATTCAGCTTGTCATAGACACCTAGGTTGATCAGATTGTTAGACAGCAGTTTTCCAATCAGGAACTCAGCTGATATATAGTACACCTTCTTATCTCCAGTGATCTCCGGTGTGATATCCATCATATCCTTAGTCAATTGAAGTACACAGTGATACAGCTCCGAAGCTGTACAGTCTGCAATGCTTTTATTGTACAGCTTCTTCGTCTTCTCTTCCAGATTATTTTCCAACTGGTCACATATCACACTGCGTTGCACAGCATTTAAAGTATCATTCATAGCCATTTTTCTTCCTCCATAAGTGTAGTGCGGATTCTAGGGTTCCCCAATTCATGAATTAAACCTTCATTAAATTCAATTTACCATAGGAAAACGTTTTCCGCAAGCCCCTTTTTCATTTATTTCCGAATTTGATTGAATAATGGCATTTATTTGATAATATCCTTATATTCCATTCTCACGATTTCATGACTGAGAGTTACTTTTCGTCCCTTTTCGTCGTTAAAAAGTCTATCTAGCTCAGCCACGGCCTCTGCTGCCACATGATGGAAATTCTGATAAATCGTATTCATCTGCTTTCCAACATAACCCATCAGCGTAATTCCGTCAAAGCCGCAGACTGGGCGAAAGATGTCCATTTCTGTCAGCGCATTCATCGCTCCGATTGCCATCAGATCAGATGCACAGACAACTACATCTTTATTTCTAGCATATCGGAATGTGATTTGACGAGCCTTCAATTCACTAAAATCACCATCACGAATCATCAAGGTCAGCCCTAGATCCCCCACCAGTCGCTTCATCCCCTGCAGTCGTTCGTCCGTCACATAACCATTTCGTTTTCCAGCTATGTAAAGAACCCGTTTGCAAGTATTATCTTCTATCGTTTTTTTTGCCACGTCATACTGCGCCTGCTCATGATCGATGCCTACGGAAGAAGTACACTCATTTGTCAGCGGTGCATCCACCAGTACACATTTAAATACTTTTGAATCAATCAGCTGCTGCAAATTCGTATCATCCTTATTCATGCCGCAGATCAGCAGTCCTGAGATTCCCTGTGACTGGAAATACCGGATCATCTCCTCAGGAGACATATGCTGTATCATCGAAAAGAAGATGGTAATCACCTCAATATTCAACTCCATCGCACGGCTGATGGCTCCAGCTAGATACTGCATTGTAATCTCGTCAATTGCCTGCGTCTTTGTATTCAGGGAAATAATCAGCGCCGCACGTCCTGCCTGCTTGGAAGAAAGTGCTGCTGCAATCGTATTTGGCACATAATTCAGTGCATGAATAGAGTCCCTTACCTTCTTCTTAGTTGCCTCACTCACATATGGATAATTATTCAAAACCTTTGAAACTGTAGAAATTGCCACACCGGCATGCTCTGCCACATCTTTAATTGATACCATATTTCCTCCCCTTATGGTTGCCAATACACATTATATTGATGAATAAATAATACCTTTTGTCGCCTTCGCTCTCTACATATATTGTAAATAGATATCATTAAAACCATCCTCCATCGACAGCGGGAACTCTTCTGCCACAGTGATTATTCTCTCTTCTCGCTCTGCAGCGTCTGCCTCTGTCAGTTCCAAAGCTGCTCCCTGCAAAGATGTATTCCCGACTGCTTTGATTTTACTGCCAAGCTCCTTTGGAAACAACCCCACCCAGACTGCATTTTCTATATTCATGTGCTGACCAAGACCACCCGCGAGCCAAACATGTTTGATTTCATCGTAGGCAACACCATAGCGCATGAGCAAAATTTCAATTCCTGCTCTGATGGCTGCCTTAGCCATCTGAAATTCTCGGATATCCTTCTGGGTCAGATACAGCTTTTTCCCAGATACAGTCTCTCCAAGCAGATAGCCCTTTTCAAAATACTGATCCTCAAATAGACCCGTATCATCAATCATTTCTGTGCGCATCAGTTCACTGACTGCATCAGTCAATCCAGCTCCACAGATTCCAACGGGAGTCTGGGCATTGATTGTCTGAAGCTCACATATACCGTCCCTGATTCTCACTCTACAAATTGCACCATCGATACCACCTGTTCCACAACTAATATTTCCGCCCTCAAAGGCTGGACCTGCTGCTGTAGAAGTACAGAGAATTCTATCCCGATTGCCAATTACCATCTCTCCGTTCGTTCCCAGATCCACGAAGAGTGAAATATCCTCCGTCTGATCAAATCCACATGCTATAAGACCTGCCACGATGTCACCACCGATGTAAGTTGAGATTCCCGGAAGAATGGTAGCTGGAAGTCCACAAATCTCTTCACATTCTATGCGTTCCAGCGTCACAGGGGTAAATGGATATACGCCCAATGTCTCACAGGATAAATGCCGTAGGAAATGAATCATGGTTGTATTTCCTGCTATCGCAATTTTCTGAATCTGTTCCATTAGAATATGTTGATGCTCAAGCAGTTCACGGATTCCCTTCTGCAGGTCATCATAGACCATTTTCTGCAGCTGATCGCCCTTGCCATGGTTTGCTGCATTGATTCTTCGAATCACATCTGCACCGTACATTCTCTGACTATTGAGTGCTGTATAAGAATCTATGATTTCCATAGTTCCAAGTTCTATGAGCTGCATGGCAATCGTCGTCGTACCGATGTCAATTGCTATGCTGTATTCAGCTATATGACGATTGCTACTTTCATTGACTGTATGTAACACCTGCTATCCCCTTTCAGTTCTGATGATTATCATAAAGTCACATTTTTACTAGTTCGAATACACGACTGTCTCCGTATACAATTCCTGCTGGTAGACATCATAGAGGACACCCCACAGCATGACATTTTCTTCACTGATATCTGCGTAGCCCACCTGAAGCGCATCCTGGCTCTCAACTGTGATCATGTCCTGCATGTAAGTATCTATATAGTTGCCATCTAGGTCATAATAATCATACAAGAACTCAATCCTGTCTCCCTGCATCAGTGTCCGAAGTCCCTTCTCCTGTGTTAAGGTCTGTTCGTTGACCACGCGATAACCCTTGACAAATCCCTTCAACTCGAATTCATCAGATGCTGCGATCTCATCTGTTAGTGGCTCCCATTCCAGCACAAGCTCAATCATCTGTGAATCATTCAAGATTGCATTCACCGTTCCTGAGAAGATCGTCCCACGTGAATCCTCATAGACCTGATCTGCATAAAAAGCAACCGGAATATCTTGAATACTTGCCCAGGTTCCGTCATAATCTATCAACAGGTCACCCTCCTCGGACTCCACTGCCACATTATCATAGCCCAGATCCAGATAGCCATCCTCGAACTCCATCATAAGAGCAATCTGCGTATCCGTAATCTGCTCCCACTCCTCATCGGACAGTTTCAGCACAAATCCCTCATCCGTCTCCTCCAGATACAGCTCCTCATAGTCATTGCCATAATCGAACTCTTCCTGCGTATCCTCATACCAGTTCTCAGAGGAATAATCATGGCTTGGCGTCTCCACCGGTGCCTGTCCCGCACCCTCTCCATGAGATGCTCCCGCCATAATACTCAGAAAATAATTATAAAACGGAATCGGTATGTCAAAATGAATCTGCTGTAGTACCTGCTCCGTATCACTGTAATAATCTAATTCCCTATAAGGAAAATACATTGCCAGACCATTTGACCCCTTTAGAGAACTGTTATTTCTGTACTTTACACAGCTTTGAATGGCAGAAATAGTCTCTTCCTTACCAGAGATATTCTCAGTACGCCGAACCATATCCAAAATGTCAATCTGGTCACTCTCACAGTTACTATACTCACGAGCCTTGCTCCTAGCCATGGACACCATGGTAAATGCATTGTTATCTACCTTAATCTGATCTCCTGCATTCGTCAAGAAATCACTCAGCTGCTCATAGACAAAAGGAATCTCGCGCAGATCTGTCATTGAAAGTGTCACACCTCCATTATCATAAAACTGTGCAAAATCATCGATAATATTCCTGCCAAACTCCAGCGTATCCATCGATACTTGATCTCCAAACTTTGTCAAAAAGTCTGTATAGTACCATCCATAGCCAGGCTCGAGTTCCTCAGAGGCAATCATATAATCCGCATACGGCTCCAGAGCATAGGCAGTCTCAATCGTAGCCATCAGACATGCATCAAATCCAATCATGTCAAACTTTACTCCAGAAGCTCCGATTGCATCTGCAAGTGTCGTTAAGGTAAAACCGCCATTGTCATTGACCTCATCCCAGCCGAAACCACCCATCGTACCACCGCCGTGATTCCACAGAATCAGCATATACCGGTCAGCTGGAAATGTATCCTTAGTAAAGCTGATGAAATCTGTCAGATTCTGTGCTTCCGTCATACTAGCATTACCCGCATCCTCTATGAAATCAATTCCGTCCGATGTGATCAGCCATCGCTCATTTTTGCCATCCGTCATCATCTCATTCTGCCACACTGAGGCTCCACCCGTCTCTACCACAATCTTCACATCATTACCAAGTTCTGCATTCAGCATTTCATTCAGGTCATCAGTCGCCGAACCATCTTCACTCTCCAGATCAGACCCAATCATATAGACCATAATAACCGCATTCTTTGCTGCCTTGCCATCTACATAGTAATCCCGTAGCCCCTCAATCGAAAGAGATGTCCCCTCAATACTGAGTGCATCTCTGTACCGATCTTCATTCTCCTCGCCCAGATCCTCATAAGTTTCATCATAATCTGTATCGTCCTCCGCTGCTTCCTGCTCTTGATTAATCGACTGCCCACTTATATCCTCGTCATTTTCGCCAAGAAGCATACCAAAAAGCAAAAAAACAACCATCAATCCTGCCAGAATTAACAGTATATTCCGCAAAGTATGTTTCTTTTTCTTAGGGTTCACCGGTCTGTTCATCTCATCCATTTTCTGTCTCCTACTCTCTCTTTTTATTTAATAACGGCTCTGCAATCTTCTGCTTAAAGAAATCAATCAACGGTCCCATAAAAAATGCTGTAATGACTGTTCCAATTCCAACGATACCGCCTAGCAGAAATCCTGCAATTACGCAAAATAAGTCTGTGGCAATACGCAAATAACGGAACTTTCCAAGCTTCTTATCCGTCATAATAAGTGAAACTGCATCATAGGTAGATACGCCAAGATTGGCCGTGAAATACAATGAGGAAGCAAAACACATAATGACCACGCCCAGAATCAGCAAAATGATACGGACTACAAGAGATGGACCCTCTCCTACGATATTACCCACTACGTCATCCGAAAACTGTACGACATAACCTAGCAGGAAGATGTTAATAAATGTAGCAATTCCAATATAGTGACGCTCCAGCAGAAAGATAACTAACAACATAGTCAGGTTAATCATCATATACAGTGTTCCAAAGTCCAAAAATGTAACACGATTGCTGATTCCGTTGATCAACACCTGAAACGGATCCGTCCCAAACGCCGAGCGCCTGAACAACCCAACCGATATTCCGGCAACCAATACACCCACTAGCGCCATGATTAAACGCCTCTTAAACAATGAATCCTTCATCATATGAACCTCTCTAATGGCTTAATATCTTTTGTTTACTATACAATAAAATCATCTGAATTCCAATGTTCAATTTTGTATATTTTTTGGAATTTTGTATGCTTTTTGGAATCGTATTAGCCTACTCACAAAAAACTCCACCTGTCAAAATGTATCATACATCTCAGACTGGCGGAGCTTTTACATGAAATCTATATTACAGCATATGCTGCTATACTTCTTACTTGCGAACTAGGTGTCTCGGAAGTCCGTCAACCATCATAGGCTGCAACTCGCCAAGAATCATTGGTCTTGCATAGTCAAGGTAGCCCTGACCAATTTGTGTGCCGTCCTCTGTAATCCACTCAGCTGGAACTGGTCTCTCAACGTTAGCAATCTGGTGAATGTCATAGATACCATAAGAAATCTGGTAAGCATCACCCTCAGCTCTGTCGATTGTGATCATCATTCCTGTCTTGCCTGCCTCTGCAGCCATAACAGCTCTGTAACCACACTCAAATGCTTCGTTGATATCTGTTAAGGAAGCAATATGTGTAGCTGCTCTCTGTAATGTAGATAACTCAATGGCACGAGTCTTCAGACCTGTCTCTGCAGAAATCTTGTCAGCAAGAACAACTGCACAGCCTGATAATTGCTTGTGACCGAATGCGTCTACAACATCAGAGCTGCCGCCTAACTCACATACAAAACGTCCATCCGCAAGCTTAGCACCCTCTGAAACTGTAAGAACAACAGAATGCCTTGTAGCTGCAAGGTATTTTACTCTCTCCATAAACTTCTCCATGTCGAAATCCACCTCAGGAAGAAAAATCATATCTGCCCCATGGCAGTCCTCACCCTTAGCAAGAGCCGCTGCTGCTGTTAACCAGCCTGCATGACGTCCCATGACCTCTACTACTGTAATGGTCGGCTTCTCAATGCCGAAGCTTTCATTATCACGAATGATTTCCTTTAATGATGTAGCGATATACTTAGCTGCACTTGCATAGCCTGGGCAGTGATCTGTGATTGGAAGATCATTATCGATTGTCTTTGGAACACCAATGAATCTCTGACTCTTGCCCTTAGCTGCCGCATAGTCTGATAACATCTTGATGGTATCCATAGAATCATTGCCACCGATGTAGAACAAGCACTCGATATCATACTTTTCCATGATTTCAAACATCTTGTCATAAGTTGCTTCATTTCCCTCAATCTTTGGAAGCTTATATCTGCATGAACCAAGGAATGCTGATGGAGTTCTCTTTAAAAGTTCTACATCTCCCTTGTCCTTCACATATTCAGATAAATCACAGAAGCTCTCATTTAAGAAGCCCTGGATACCGTGAACCATACCATAAATCTTGTTAACGCCGAGTTCCTTTGCTGCTGAAAAGACACCTGCCAAGCTTGAATTGATAACTGCTGTTGGGCCACCTGACTGACCTACGATAATATTACCTTTCATTTTCGCATCTCCTTTAATATATAATGATATCGTTCAAAATTGCGTTCAAAATGGATTATAGCAGATAAATCCTTACAAAACAAGTCTATACAGGTCTAAAAACACGTTTGAAAACATGTTTCATATTGCCTTTCCCTTTGTCTGTTTTTTTGATAGAATAGTTGTAGAACTTTTTCCTGATTAGAGTATACATAAAGGAGTATTGTCCTATGTCATTAATTGCTATCGTCATTATCATTCTTGTATTGACCACTGTTGGCGTTATCAGCTATGGTCTGATTCAGTTAAAATCATTTACCAGTGATGCGGCGTTTGTAGTATCTGCATTAAAGGATGGTCTAGAGGATCAGGCGGCTGAACTTGAGCACACACCGAAATCCGTGAATGGCATGACTTCTCTCTGTCTGCCACGCATTACAAAGGACTTTCCTGCATTTAACTGGTATGAATTCAGACAGAAGGCGGAGAACATGCTGAAATCAGCACTACGTGCAATCTCAAACGAAGACATCTCCTTATTAACAGATGCATCTTCGGATCTGCGTAATCAAGTTGGTTTGGAAATAGCTTCAAATCGTGATAATGGTATTCATGAGGTTTATCAAAATATAGATGTGCATCAGACGGAAATCGCTACTTATCGCAAGCAGCATGGTACATGTGTCATCACGTTACAAACTTCTATCGGCTACACCCACTATGTAGAGGAGAGCGGCGAAGTCACACAAGGTTCTAAAACTGTGATGAAACAGACTAGATATCATATTGAACTGCAGTATATACAGGATACCAGTCAGCTTGCAGAAGGTAAGACTGCTTTTGGTACTACCTGTCCAAACTGCGGTGCACCAATTATATCAGTTGGCCAGAAGACCTGTGAATATTGCGGACTTGCCGTAACAGAAATCAATATCAATACATGGGCACTGAACCGGTATTCTGAAATCTGACCATCATGATATCTGTCCGTTATCACAAACAGTTATCAAGAAATGTTTGATATTTTTGAATAGTTATGATAATATATTGTTTGTTCGATATATGCACCAGAAGAACACATTAAGCGGATATGGCGGAATTGGCAGACGCGCTAGATTTAGGTTCTAGTGGGAGACCGTGCAGGTTCAAGTCCTGTTATCCGCACGATATGGAAAATGTCGTATTTGTCACAAATGCTGATAGGTACGGCGTTTTTTATTTCTCTACATCGCGATGTCATATCCACTCTCAGAGATTCTATTCTGCATATGTTCTCTCGAATGGCATGCCTTCCTCGTTTTTCACCCCAATAGCATCTATGACTTGTTCCAGCACTTTATCGTACACAACAATATTAAAGGCATATCCGTTCTGATAATAATTCTTTCCATCAACTATAATCTTGCTGACATCATGCATGTATTCTCCAGACTCGCCCTCTGCTACGTAAGTGTGGACTCTTTCCATGCAAAAATCATTTTTATTTTGCTCTGTAAACCACTCAAAATTCTTTCCTTTATGTTCATATTCCACTACACCATTCCGATAGAATACATTTCCGTCCTGTAGGATCGTATCCTGATCCAGTCCGATTGTCTGCAGCCCTTGTAGTACCTGTTCTGGTATAGTTGACACATTCTCAACATTACGTGCCGCCAGCATCACAACATAGTCCTCGCTGCCCACAAAATCTAGATAGGATGCAAGATCCGGACTATTTTTCAATTGATATGCTTTCAGTTCATGCTCCAGCAGTTCTGCATTCTGATCCCAGGATACATACGCAGGATCTCCTCTGTGATCCTCCAGCTCATAATTTGCCTTCAGATATTCCCCAAGGTAACGAGTATACTTCGCATTACCTTTTTCATTCAGATGTGACCATTCCTTGAAGTCCTGTGAGAAGTCAATTCCCACTTCCTCATAGCACACATTAAAGTCAATATATGGAACATCATTCTCATCAGCATACTGGTAGAAGCAATTGAAAATCTTCTGCTGCTCCTCTGTAATACCATAAGGTGCACACACTAATAAAATCGGAATTCCCTCAGCCTTTGCCAGATCAATCATCTGAATCATATAGTCAGCCATCTTTTCATTTGGCGGCGACAGCTCTGTCACATGCGCCACACTAGGGGTTCCAAGTGGCTCCGTCCCAAACTTCGGATCAAAGCCTTTAAATATCTCCATCTGCCTGTCATAAATAAAGTCATCTTTTGTAATCATAGAATAACGGGAGTGATATCTTGCAAACTGGTTGATATAGTCGCTTTGCTCGTCCTCCATAATACTCAGTTTCACAGAGTCTACAAAATTCTTGTTGAAATTCATGCCGAACAGATTCTCAAGCGTCCATGCTCCTTGAAAATGTGTTTTCTGTATTGCCGCCGAATACAGCTCAGCTACAATGACTTTTGGTTTCTGTGTTTTGAGTGCTTCTTGCATAAAATAGTATGTATTCCAGAAGGGCTGCTCTGCAGCGCCCAGATCATAAGCAGCAATCCCATAATCACTCCACAGCAGGCCAGTATTGACATTCGAATACATATGAGAGCTACCCAGAAAAAGCACATCTACGGTATTTTCTTCATTCTCATAAAACGCATGCATCTGGTCAATACCATCCTGTGATTTGAATCGCAATACTCTGATTGCCAACACCATCAACAGAATTGCACATATTGTAAATACTATTATTTTCAAGGTCTTCTTTAACATATACTGTCTCCGTAAGTGATACATAGTCTCTATTTGCAGAAAACTGTTTCATGCCTCTGATTCTTCTGATCTACCATTAAAAGTCAAAATACAAGAACGCCTGTGGGTCATACTCGGGTCCGTAATGCCCCAATATTAATACAGCAAACAACATCAGCAGATAAAGTCCCCAGCGAAACCAGATACACTGTGTATTCAGCATCTGTATCATATCCTGCTTCTTAACCCTTCTCACTAGGTCAACTGCAAACAAAACAGCGATTGCCGCCATCGCAATCCAGAATTCTTTTCTGTCTAATCCCCATGTATAGATACTTTCGTCAAACAACGTCCACGGATCCCATCTTGTAAACAATCTGGAAATCATGATGCCTGCCTGTCCGATTGTTTCAGACCGAAAGAAAATCCACGCAAACCCTACCATAGAAAATGTCATCCCTGTCTGCATCAGCTTATAACTGAAGGACTCCTGCTTAAACTGCAACCTGTCCGCAATCTGACTCCTGATCTGCTTTGTCTGGATGCCGATAATCTGATAAGCACCGTGTAATGCGCCCCATACTATATATCCCAAGCCTGCACCATGCCATATGCCACTGACTAGAAATACAAGCATCAAATTCAGATAGTGCCTTGTCTTGGAACAGCGATTGCCACCCAGAGGTATGTAAAGATAGTCACGGAACCATGTGCTGAGCGAAATATGCCACCTGCGCCAGAACTCTCCTACACTACGCGCAAAATATGGTGTTTCAAAGTTTCTCATGAGGTCTATCCCCATAATTCGTGCAGCTCCAACTGCCAGATTGGAATAACTCGCAAAATCACAATAAACCTGCACCGAAAAGAACAGCGTTGCCACAATAATTGCCGTTGCCCCATGCATCCGGTAGTGATCATAGACCTCCGCAACCAGCAATGACGCCCTGTCTGCAATAACCATCTTTTGAAAATATCCCCACAACATCAACACAGCTCCTGAAGTGATCCTGTCATAGTTCCACAGCTGCTGTTCACTGATTTTTTCGATCTGCGGCAGTATATTTTTCCCTCGCTCTATCGGTCCAGATAAAATATTTGGAAAAAAGGATACAAAGAGCGCATACTTTACAACATTTCGTTCTGCCTGAATGTTTCCTCTGTAGACATCCAGAATATACCCGACTGCCTGAAATGTATAAAAAGAGATTCCGACTGGAAGGATCGGATTGAAGGCACCATTTGTCACAAATCCAGCATATTTAAATACAGCCAGCATCCCGAGACTGATCACCAAACACACCACCAGCAGGCACTTTCTGACCTTTGGCGAACTCTTTTCCATGATGATTCCTGTGAAGTATGTCACTAGAGTGAGTATGACCAGCAAGATCAAATAATGCGGACTCAGACTCATATAGAAGTAATAACTTGCAATCAAAAGCCATATATATCGCATCTTTCGTGGTATCACAAAATAAATCATAAGTACAATCGGGAAAAAGACAAGAAAATCAGTAGAATTAAACAGCATGTTATATCCTCGTTTTGCTAGTGAAAGGTTACTTGATTCTCATTATACCTTATCCTCCCAGTTGAAGTAAAGAATAGAATCAAATAAAAAAAGGGAATGAAAAAAGGGAATAAAAAACCGAAGACTTTTATCTTCGGTTATTTCTGTCATAAATAAGATGAGCAGGGCTAGCAAGATTCGAACTTGCGAATGCAGCAGTCAAAGTGCTGTGCCTT
>CAZACC010000026.1:0-23938 GCA_964483545.1 uncultured Lachnospiraceae bacterium | reverse complement strand
TCATGAAGTAAGTACAGCGAGGTGAAAAGAGTGGATTCGGTTATATTGTCAATGAAGAAGATAGACAAATCATTTATAGGTGTACATGCGCTGAATCAAGTGGATTTTGAACTGAGACGCGGCGAAGTACATGCACTGATGGGAGAGAACGGAGCTGGCAAATCGACTTTGATGAAGGTACTGACGGGAATATATTCCAGGGACTCTGGAACAATCCTATATGAGGGCGAAGAGGTAGAATATGCAGATCCCCATGAATCACAGGTTGCTGGTATTTCCATCGTTCATCAGGAACTGAATATGATGAATCATCTGACGGTGGCACAGAATATTTTCATCGGCAGAGAGATGATGCACGGCAAATTGATTGATGATAAAAAAATGAATGAAGCTGCTGCAATATTATTTCAAAGACTGAATATCGAAATTGATCCGACAGAGATGATGGGAAATCTGACTGTTGGAAAGCAGCAGATGTGCGAAATCGCCAAGGCAATTTCCAGAGAAGCCAAAATCATTGTGTTTGATGAACCGACGGCAGCACTGACTGAGACAGAGATTGACGAGCTTTTTAAGATCATTCGAGATTTAAAGAGCAGAGAAATTGGAATCATCTATATCTCACACCGTATGGATGAAATCAAAGTGATTACAGATCGTGTCACGGTGATGAGAGATGGGGAATATGTCGGAACGCTGATTTCCGATGAGTGCACGAAAGAGGACATCATCAATATGATGGTCGGACGTGTCATCTATGAGGAACCAAAACAAAAAAGCAATGTGCATCCAGGAGCACCTGTGGTTTTGGAAGTCAAGAACCTGTGTGCCGGAAAGATGGTACAGGATATTAGCTTCAAGCTACATAAGGGTGAAATCCTTGGTTTTGCAGGTCTGATGGGAGCCGGAAGGACAGAGACTGCCAGAGCGATATTTGGAGCTGATAGGATCGAAAGCGGTGAAATCTATATTAAAAATGAAAAGGTTGCTGTGACTTCACCAGAAGACGCTGTCCAGCATGGCATCGGATATCTTTCAGAGGACAGAAAAAGATATGGATTGCTGTTAGACAAATCGATTGCTGTCAATACGACCATGGCATCTGTACCAGAGTTCTTAAATAAAGGACTGATTGATAAAAAAAAGGAAGAAAAGGCTGCTCAAAAGTATGTGGATCGTTTGAAAACCAAAGCACCGAATGTAAGTGTGCCAGTAGGCAATCTGTCAGGTGGGAATCAACAAAAGGTAGTCATCGGTAAGTGGCTGGTAAGAGATTGTGACATTCTGATTTTTGACGAGCCAACTAGGGGAATTGATGTAGGTGCCAAGAGTGAAATCTATCATCTGATGAATGAATTGGCTGCTGAGGGTAAGGCAATCATTATGATTTCATCTGAACTGCCAGAGATCCTGCGTATGAGCGACCGTGTGGTCGTAATGTGTGAAGGAAGAAAAACAGGGGAATTTATGATAGAGGAAGCATCGCAGGAGAAAATCATGCATGCTGCGACATTTAAAAAGGCAGGAGAGCGATTATGATGAAACAAAACAAACAGTCAATAAAACAAAATTCTGTGGTGAAGGCGCTTGGAACACAAAGAGCCGTGGCAATCCTAGCGCTGCTTGTACTAACTATTTTTTTCTGTATTGCGAGCCCTTCGTTTAGGCAGTACACAACGTTTGTCAGTATTTTGGATGCTTCTTATTACATAGGGTTTATGGCAATCGGTATTTGCTTTGCTATTATTACAGGCGGTATCGATCTATCCATCGGAACGGTTCTAGTATGTTCATCTTTGATTTCAGGGACGCTGTATGTCCGCAATGGTGTACCGATGGGGCTCTGCCTGCTCATAGGGATTGCAATCGGTATCATCTTCGGACTGGCAAATGGTCTCATGGTTTCACGGATGGGATTGCCACCCTTTGTAGCAACGCTTGGTTCTATGATGGTATCAAAGGCCGTAGGCTCTATTTTCACAAGTGCTCAAAGTATCACATGGCCGCAGGCAGGACAACCAGGAGGATGGTTCAGAAGTATCTTTAAAATCAATATCATGATGGCAGACGGGACTCAGATTCTCATACCAACAGGTTTTCTGCTACTAATTATCTGTGCAGTGATCATGAGTATTGTACTAAACAAAACCAAGACGGGACGTTATATATTGGCGCTTGGAAGTAACAAAGAAGCAACAAGATTATCTGGAGTAAACGTAGCAAAATATCAGATGTTAGCATATGTATTTTCAGGAATGTTTGCCGGAATAGCTGGTCTGGCATATGCAGCAATTTATTCGACCTTGCTTCCAGGTAATGGTTCTGGGTTTGAAATGGATGCGATTGCATCTGTGGTCATCGGAGGAACATCGATGTCAGGTGGTGTTGGCACGATTGCTGGAACGATTATAGGTGTTTACATCATGGCTGTATTAAAGACGGGACTTCCGTTCATCGGTCTGATGAATTACTGGCAGCAGTTCTTTACCGGCATTGTATTGATTTTTGCAGTATTTGTGGACGTGTTTAATAAGCGGAAAAAGAATTAGATAACGGTATTTGAGTCTCAAAGAGGGCTTGGATATAGAACAATCAACAGGCAGGCAGACCCTGCAAACCAATCCAAATCAGGGAGGAAAGAGAAAATGAAGAGAAAAGTTATGAGCATTGTGTTAGCAGCAGCAATGACAGCTACACTATTGGCAGGCTGTGGCAGCAGTGCAGCTACACCAGCACCAGCAGCACCAGCAGAAGAAGCAGCACCAGTTGCAGAAGCAGCTCCTGCAGAGGCAGAAGAGGCACCAGCAGCTGACACAGCAGAGGAATCAACCGATGGAAAACTGGTTTATCTGGTATCCAAGGGTTTCCAGCATCAGTTCTGGCAGGCAGTTTATAAAGGTGCTCAGGAAGAGGCGGATGCACTTGGCGTAGAACTGAAGTTTGAAGGACCTGCAACTGAGTCAGATATTGCAGATCAGGTACAGATGTTAAATAACGCAATCAATCAAGCACCGATTGCAATCGGACTGGCAGCACTTGACACAGAGGCGTGCCTTGACGGCATCACAACAGCTATGAATGCAGGGATTCCAATCATTGGATTTGATTCAGGTGTAGCAAATCCTCCCGAGGGTGCAATTTTTGCAAGCGCTTCTACTGATAATTATGCAGCAGGTGTCCTTGCAGGCGAAGAGACCTATAAGCTCATCAAAGATAAGGTGAAAGCGGGAAGTAAGATTGGCGTTCTGGCGCAGGATGCAACAGGAGAGTCTGTATTGAACAGAGGTTTTGGCTTTATTGATAAGATGAAAGAGCTGATTGAGGCAGATGGACTTACAGTTTCTGTAGAGGGACATGCAAAATATGAAAATAAAGCGGATGGCGCTGACGTAATCATTCAGGTAGCAGTTCCTGCATCCGTTACCATGGAGCTTTCAGTAGTAGATGCACAAAATATGATTAATAATGATGATTTTCTTGCAATCTACGGATCTAATCAGCATTCTGCAGAAGCTTTGATCACAGCTGATGAGAATCTTGGAAAAGTAGGTCCAGATGGAATCATTGGTGTTGGATTTGATGCTGGTACTTTGATTAAGAGTGCAGTAAAGAGCGGAAAGCTTGCAGGAGCGATCACACAGGATCCTATGAATATGGGACGTAAAACAGTGGAACTTGCTGTAAAGGCAGCTAAGGGAGAGCCTGTAGAGGATGTAGATACTGGATGTCAGTGGTATACAGCAGAAAATATGGACGATGCAAACATTGCTCCGAATCTTTATGACTAAGGCAGGCTAGAAATGAGAGAGATCGCAACTGGTTTGCAGCATATCGGCATTCCGACACCTTGCTACAGAGAGTCTGTGGAATTCTATAAGAAACTTGGGTTTTGCATTCAGTATGAAACTCAGTTACCAGATACCAAAGACAGAGTTTCCTTTTTCAAACTCAATGGGTTGATCATTGAATTGTATGAAAACAGGGGAATCATACGTGAAGCAGGGCCAGTTGATCATATTTGTATAGATGTGGTTGATATCAAGCTTGCCTATGCGTATATCTGCAAGATGGACTGCATCATTCTGGATCAGGAGATACGTCAGCTTCCTTTTTGGGAGCGTGGAATACAATTCTTCACGATTATGGGTCCAAATCATGAAAAGATAGAGTTTTGTCAAAGATTATAATATGAGGTCGGGGTCAAAAGGTGTTTTGGCCCCATATCCGTACGAATCCGGGGGATGCTGCACGAGTCAAATCGTTGTCAGTGTCCTTCGTATTTTTGCTTGTGTTTTTTCATGCCCGAAAAAAAGAATCTTATTTTTTTATTGACTTGGGGGTTACCCCACAGTTTAAATTAGAAACAAATTGAGAAAATACATAATGGAGGAAACGAATATGAAAGACAGAATGAAAGAAATAATCGCAGAATATCTAGGAAAGGATGCGGCATCAATTGCAACCAATGTGACCTTTACAGATATGGGAATCGATTCTCTAGATATCGCTGAGCTTGTAATGCAGATGGAAGATGAATTTGGTTGCAGCATCGAGATGTCTCAGGAAATCAATACGATTGATGCACTGGCAGAGTACATCGAGAGCAACAAGTAGGAGTGGATCATGATAAAAAGTGAGCTTTGTGAGGTGTTTGGAATCGAGTATCCTGTCATTCAGGGTGGCATGGCGTGGATTGCTGATGCAACACTTGCAGCATCAGTTTCTAATGCGGGTGGTCTGGGAATGATATCTGCCATGAACTCCAACGGAGAGCAGATCAGACAACAGATTCAGAAGGCGAAGTTGTTAACGAACAAACCGTTCGGAGTCAACATTATGCTGATGAGTCCGTTCGTGAAAGAGGCTGTAGATGTAGTTTGTGAGGAGCATGTGGCAGTTGTATCTACAGGAGCAGGAAATCCGTCAGCTTATATGAAGCAGATGATCGATGCCGGGATCAAGGTAATGCCGGTTGTTCCGTCTGTGGCACTTGCCAGAATGGCAGAGAAAAAGGGAGCTGTAGCAGTGGTCGCAGAGGGCGGAGAGTCTGGCGGACATGTTGGTGACCTGACGACGATGACACTGGTACCACAGGTGGCAGATGCCGTGAACATTCCGGTTGTGGCGGCAGGTGGTATTGCAGACGGAAGAGGAATGGCGGCAGCACTGATGCTTGGTGCTTGTGCTATCCAGATGGGTACACGTTTCCTGACGGCAGAGGAATGTACGGTACATGAGAATTATAAGGAAAAGATATTAAAAGCGAAAGATATAGAAACACTTGTAACTGGAAAACGTCTAGGACATCCGGTACGTTCGTTAAAAACACCTTTTTCCAAGATGTTCTTCAAGAAAGAATACGATTCCTCAGTCACCAATGAAGAACTGGAGCAGATGGGAGCAGGAACGCTGCGTATGGCAGCAATGGACGGTGATGTAGAGAAGGGTTCCTTTATGTGCGGTCAAATTGCAGGTATGGTGACAGAACGCGGAACCTGTGCAGAGATCATCAAGAGTATGACTGCTGAGGCAGAACTCATATTAAAGGGAGCAGGCAAATGGGTAAAATAGCATTTCTGATGACTGGACAGGGTGCACAAAAAGTAGGTATGGGCAGAGACCTGTATGATAAAGAGGAGGCGGCAAAGGCAGTCTTTGATATGGGCGAGGCTCTACGTCCCGGAACTTTGCAGCAGTGCTTTGATTCTGATCAGGATACATTGACACAGACACAGAATACACAGCCGTGTTTGTATCTGATGGATCTTGCATGTGCACGGGTTCTTGAAGCACATGGAATTCATGCAGATATGACTGCAGGATTTTCTCTTGGAGAAATCGCTGCACTTTCTTATTCAGAGGTACTGACAGAAGAGGAGGCTTTCCGACTTGTTACGTTGCGAGGAGAGAAAATGGCAGAGTGTGCCGTGAGACATCCGGGTTCTATGGCAGCTGTACTACGTTTGACAGCTGAACAGGTTGAGAATTTGTGTGAATCCTATGAGGATGTATATCCAGTGAATTATAATTGTCCTGGACAGACGGTAGTGGCAGGAGCAAAAGAACAGATTGCGGATTTTTCAGAGAAGGTGAAGGAAGCAGGCGGTCGAGCAATACCACTTGCAGTGAGTGGTGCTTTTCATACCCCTTACATGCAGGATGCTACAGAAGCCTTACATCAATCCTTATTAGAGTTACATGTAAAACAGCCATCCATACCGCTGATTGCAAATACAACGGCAGAGCCGTATCCGATAGAAACGCAGGAGATTGTTCGTCTGATTGCCAAACAGGCATCCAACAGTGTGAAGTGGGAGAAGACTTTAAGATACATGAAGTCCTGCGGAGTTGATACATTCATTGAAGTTGGAGCAGGAACAACCTTAAGTGGACTTGTGAAAAAGACGCTGACAGATGTAAAAATAATGAATGTGACAGATGTAGAGAGCCTACAGCATGTGATTGAGGAATTAACTGTAGAAAGACAGTAAAGCCAGAAAAATAATAGAGTGCAGTAAAATGCATGAAAGCATGAAAAAGAAAAAAATATAAATGCATAAAACGTAAATGCATGAAACGTAAATGCATGAAACACACGATATATGGATATATTTTTGAAAGGTGGCAGAGAATGCTGAACGGAAAAGTAGCCTTAGTAACAGGCGGAACAAGAGGAATCGGCAGAGCAATTGCACTGAAGCTTGCGGCAGAGGGCGCAGACGTTGCGGTGTTCGCAACAAAGGAAAATGACGCATCAAAAGCCATTGTAACAGAAATTGAGAAAGTTGGTCGTAAGGCAGCGTTCTTTGCATGCAATGTGGTAGATACAGAGCAAGTGAATGCAGCAGTCGCTGAAGTTACCCAACAGTTTGGCAGGATAGATATTTTGGTGAACAATGCAGGAATCACAAAGGATATGCTGCTCTTACAGATGAAGGATGAGGACTTCGACAGTGTAGTAGATGTGAATCTGAAGGGTTGCTTTCATATGATTAAGGCATGTATCCGTCCGTTTGTGAAACAGCGGTACGGCAGGATCATCAATATCAGCTCTGTGGTTGGAATGATGGGCAATGTGGGTCAGGCAAATTATGCAGCTTCTAAGGCAGGTATCATTGGACTAACGAAAAGTGTTGCGAAGGAGTACGCATCCAAGGGAATCACCTGCAATGCTGTGGCACCAGGTTATATTCAGACAGAGATGACAGGAGCACTCTCAGAGCAGGCAGCAGAAGCCATCCTCAGTCAAATACCCGTCAAACGCTACGGAATCCCAGAGGATGTTGCTCATGCAGTCAGCTTTCTCGCCGCAGACACCGCCGCCTACATCACCGGAGAGGTGATCAAAATAGATGGCGGGATGTATGTATGATAAACGCGCCGAAATCGAAGATATGTCAATCAATTGGCTTGATTTGGACAAGCGAATTTTTGGACAAGAGAATTGTTCAAATGTAAGCAATAATCCAAAATCAGTAGAGATTAGGAATAATGTAGGTCTTTTTGGACAAGACAAGCTTCTGAGAGATACAGAAATTCCAATTTCTCTATGAAATAACAAATATTTGGAATTTAATATACTTTTGAGAAGTTTCCTTGTCCAAACCAGCAAGAATTTGAAAGTAATCTGAGTATTTTGGAAGAGTTGGAAGGCTTAGAGAGAGACAATTGTCCAAACCGGCAAGAATTTGAAAGTAATCTGAGTATTTTGGAAGAGTTGGAAGGCTTAGAGAGAGACAATTGTCCAAACCAGCAAGAATTTGAAAGTAATCTAAGTATTTTGGAAGAGTTGGAAGGCTTCGAAGAAGCGCTAGTTGCGAACGAAGAGAGCAAATAGATGGTGGAATGTATGTATGATAAACGCGCCGGAATCGCAGATTCCGTGTGCATCGCTTCGAAGAAGTGCTAGTTGCGAACGAAGAGAGCAAGTAGATGGTGGAATGTATGTATGATAAACGCGCCGGAATCGCAGATTCCGTGTGCATCGCTTCGAAGAAGCGCTAGTTGCGAACGAAGAGAGCAAGTATGTGTAATGAAAAGGAGAACAATCATGAACAGAGTCGTAGTAACGGGAATGGGAATCATATCCCCGATTGGAAATGATACAGAGACCTTCTGGAAAGGTCTCACAAGCGGTGTATGCGGTGTTGGTCTGATTACCAGATTTGATACAACAGATTATTCCGTGAAGGTAGCTGCCGAGGTGAAGGATTTTGACGCAAAAAAATACTATGAAACACCTGCTGAGATCAGACATTCAGATCTTGTAATGCAGTATGCAATTGCAGCATCGGATGAAGCATACAAGGACAGCGGTATCACAGAAGAGAACACGGATCCGACGAGACTAGGCGTTTACATCGGCTCAGGAATCGGTGGTATGAATACTTTTATGGAGGAGTACCAGAATCTGATCAACAAGGGACCAGCGAGAGTTTCCCCTTTCTTTATTCCGAAGCTAATCTCCAATATGCCGGCTGGTGTAGTTTCCATCAGAGTAAATGCACAGGGACCGACCCTTCCAGTTGTGACGGCATGCGCAACCTCGACCAATACGATAGGCGAAGCGTATCACGCCATCAAGCATGGTTATGCAGATGCCATTCTTGCCGGCGGTTCAGAGAGCACGATTAATGAGCTTGCTATCGCAGGCTTTACAAACTGCAAGGCTTTATCTACAAATGAAGATCCAGATACAGCATCACTTCCTTTTGATGCGAGACGTAGTGGGTTCGTCATGGGTGAAGGTGCAGCCATTCTAGTATTAGAGGAATATGAGCACGCAAAGAAACGAAATGCGAAGATTTATGCAGAAGTCTGCGGCTACGGTAACACAGCAGATGCTTATCATATCACGGCACCACATCCGGAAGGACTCGGAGCCATTAGAGCCATCAAGCTTGCTCTGGAGGAAAGCAATGTGAAATGTGCACCAGAGAAGATTTATTTCAATGCACATGGAACGGGTACTTCCATGAATGACAAGATGGAGACCGCTGCCATCAAGCAGGTATTCGGTGAGGATGCTTACAAGCTTCATATCAGTTCTACAAAATCCATGACTGGACATATGCTGGGTGCAACTGGTGCGGCAGAAGCTATGGCTTCCATTCTTGCCATGAAGAACAGTATCATACCACCGACAATCCATTACGAGGAAAAGGATCCAGACTGTGATCTTAACTATACACCGAACCAGCCAGTTCAGGCGGAAATAGATTTTGTTATGTCAACCTCATTGGGTTTTGGTGGACACAACGGATGCATTGCTTTCAAGAAAGCAGAGTAGGAGGCAGTCATGACAGAAAAACAGGCAGCATTTTACGGAGAGCTTTTTCAGAAGCTGTCTCTGACGGAACTGAGAATTGAGGAAGAAGGCAGCAGTTTGCTGCTGAAAAAAGAACCGGCACAGATTGTTTCACAACAAATGATCAATCCAGGAGCATGGAATATGACTGGAATACAAAATGCTGATGGAACAAATCAGGCAGGACGGGATACAGTGGGTGGCGCAGCATGGAATCAAGACCAGACAGCATCAGCAGGCACAGTGGCCTCTGCTGCTCATGGTAGTACCGGAAAGCAATATGATGAGGTCAAGGCACCTTTACTCGGTATTTTCCACAGAGCACCATCTCCGAGTGAGCCGCCCTTCGTGGAAGAGGGCGATACAGTGAAAAAGGGTGATGTCCTTTGTGTCATCGAGGCGATGAAAATGATGAATGAAATTACAGCAGGCAGAGACGGAGTGATTGTATCAGTTTGTGCAGAGGAAAATGCAATCGTAGAGTATGGACAGAAGATGTTTGAGATGATGTGAGGACAATCAATATGAATCGTGATGAATTAAAGAAAATCCTTCCCCATAGGGAGCCGATGCTGCTCGTGGACGAAGCAGAGGTCAATGAAGACGGTAGCTTTACAGGCTCCTATACGGTAAAAGGTGATGAATTTTTTCTGCAGGGGCACTTTCCAGACAACCCGATTGTACCTGGAGTCATGCTGTGTGAGATGATGGCGCAGTCTTCCGTTGTTCTCTTTCAAGAGGATTTAGGAGAGAATCAATTATTTGTCTACACAGGCATTAACAACGTGAAATTCCGTGAAAGCGTCAGACCAGGTGATACAGTTGTTTTTCATGGTGAGATCACCCGTGTGAAAAAGCCGTTTTACTTTATTCATGGGTTGGCAGCCGTGAACGGAAAGCGCTGCATGGAGGGTGATTTCAGCTTTGCAGCAGTTGCAGCTGCGAACGGAATCAAATCAGCTGAGAGCAATGATATATGAAACAAAGTAACAGTTAGGGTACACGAGTTTTTGATTGGAGGTGTCAGGAGTGTTTTCAAAGATTTTAATTGCAAACAGAGGAGAGGTAGCCGTCAGAATCATACGTGCATGCCGTGAAATGGGCATTAAGACAGTTGCTGTTTATTCTGAGGCTGATGCAGAAGCGCTGCATGTCAGTATGGCAGATGAAAGCTACTGCATTGGGGGTCCACAAGTCACTGATAGCTATCTGAATCAGAATGCGATTCTGACAGTGGCAAAAAAATGTCGTGTGGAAGCGATTCATCCAGGATATGGACTGTTATCAGAGAATGCTGATTTTGCAGAAGAATGTGAGAAGAACAGAATCGTCTTTATCGGACCGTCATCAGAAGTCATCAGAAAGATGGGGGATAAAGATGAAGCACGTCGAACCATGAAAAAAGCTAAGGTTCCAGTGATTCCAGGAAGTGACATCCTGAAAGATATAAAGGAAGTAAAGATAGCAGCAGCAAAGCTGGGCTATCCAGTGCTGTTGAAAGCACGTTCTGGCGGAGGTGGCAAGGGTATCCGCATTGTAGAACAGGAGAGTGGACTGGCACCAGCATATTTAAGCGCATCTGAGGAAGCAAAGGAAGCATTTGGAGATGGAGCACTTTATTTAGAAAAGTATCTGACAGGGGTTAAGCACATCGAAGTACAGCTACTGGCTGATCAAAACGGTAAAATTATCATATTAGGAGATCGAGACTGCTCCATTCAGTACAAGAACCAGAAGCTGATTGAGGAGTGCCCCGCACCAGATTTGAAGCAGAAAATTCGTGAGCAGATGTATGAGGCGGCAAGAAAGGCAGCTGCTGCAGTACAGTATGTATCTGTCGGAACCATTGAATTTTTGCTGGATGGTAATCATTTTTACTTTATGGAGATGAATACAAGACTGCAGGTGGAGCATTCCGTAACAGAGATGGTATGCGGAGTGGATATTGTTAAATGGCAGATCAGGACAGCAGCGGGTTGCTGCATCAGCTTTGAAGAAACAGAGCTGAAGCTGGAGGGTCATGCAATTGAATGTAGAATCTGCGCGGCCAATGCGGTTGATTTTACACCAAGCTGTGGGGAGATACAGATCCTGCATGAGCCCGGAGGGCCGAATATTAGGTTTGACAGCGCACTATATCAGGGCTGTGTGATACCGCCTTACTATGATTCCATGCTAGGCAAGCTTATCGTATGTTCACGATCTAGAGAGAACGCCATTCGTAAGATGCGGAGTGCTCTTTCAGAATTGATTATTTATGGCGTGGAGAATAATAGTGAGTTTCATCTGCGGGCGATTTCGGAGGAATCTTTTCTCGAGGGGACCTACTCGACTGGGTTTATCAAGGATACAAAGCTTGTATCGGAGCAGATGGAATGTGTGAAAGCAGGACAGGATGGAAAATTAAATGAATTTAAGAGAGTTGTTTAAAGCAGCGGACAATGTGCTGGAGGGCAGTGCTGGTGACAATGCGGATCGCAAAGAGGTCTTGAAGCCAGGAGATAAGAATGCATCCAAATCAACAGAATATGAGTGCCCTGCATGTAAAAATATGATAGATCGACAGGCGGCGCGTGATCATTACTACATGTGTCCGTTATGTGATTATTATTTTCACATCGGAGCCAGAAAGAGAATTTCTTTTTTAGCTGACGAGGGTTCTTTTGAAGAGTTATTTGCAGATAGGGAATCCGTCAACTTACTTGCATTTCCAGACTATGATGAGAAGCTGAAACGGGCAATAAGAAAAAGTGGAGAAAAAGAAGGAGTGGTCTGCGGCAAGATCAGGATCGGCAACAAACCATGCTGTATTTTTTCCATGGATTCCAATTTTATGATGGGTTCTATGGGTACGGTAGTAGGAGAGAAAATCACACTTCTTTTTGAATATGCAAAGGAGAATCGACTTCCTGTAATCGGTGTGACTGTGTCTGGAGGGGCAAGAATGCAGGAAGGAGTGTTATCACTGCTTCAGATGTCCAAGGTATCTGGTGCGGTGAAGAAGCATAGCAACGCAGGTCTGTTATACATTGTATTATTGACCAATCCCACAACAGGCGGCGTCGAGGCAAGCTTTGCCATGGAAGGGGATTTGATCCTTGCGGAGCCGAATGCGTTAGTGGGATTTGCTGGACCTCGTGTCATTCAGCAGACTTTAAAGAAAAAATTGCCAAAGGGTTTTCAACGCTCAGAGGCGTTACTTTCTTGTGGGTTTGTAGACGAGATCGTGAAGCGGCCAGATCAGCGAGATTATATTGACAGGGTATTGATGCTGCATGGAATCCAATGATGTTAGAGTGTGGAGAACAGAGAATGACGAATTACGACAGAGTGTTACTTGCTCGGGATAAAGAAAGACCCACGGCAGGAGATTATATTGAAAAACTAATTGATGATTTCACAGAACTGCACGGAGACCGCAGATTTGGAGATGACAAGGCAGTGATTGCAGGAATTGGGCTTCTTCAGGATATGCCGATCACCGTGGTCGGAATCGAAAAAGGACATGATACAAAAGAAAAAATAGAGTGCAACTTTGGAGCGGCACATCCTGAAGGCTATCGTAAGGCACTGCGTCAGATGAAGCTCGCGGAAAAGTTCCATAGACCTGTTCTCTGTATCGTTGACACAGCTGGTGCATATTGTGGAATCGGCGCAGAAGAGCGTGGTGAGGGGCAGGCCATTGCGGAAAATCTGATGGAAATGATGATGCTGGAAACACCTGTGCTGTCCATCGTAATCGGAGAAGGCGGCAGCGGCGGAGCACTTGCACTTGCAGTGGCAGACGAAGTCTGGATGTTATCCAACGCCTATTATTCTGTAGTTTCGCCAGAGAGCTGCGCCAATATTCTTTGGAAAGACACGGCAAAGGCTGCTGAAGCCGCTGATGCACTCAGGTTGACTGCGGAGGATTTGATTTCCATGGGAGTCATCGAGAAGATCATCGAGGAGCCAAGACAGTATTGTGTGGGAGCGAACAATAATCGTTTTTACAGGACATTGCAGAAACAGATTTATGAAAAATATGTAGCTTTGAAGGAACTGAAAACGGATGAATTGTTGGAAAGACGGTATGAGAATTACAGAAAAATAGGGAGGGACGACAAAAGTGTTATATCAAAAATTTTGTAAAGAAACATTTAACGAACAAGGAGAACTGGTAGATCTGGAAATCACCCATGGTGAGTATTTTAACTTTGCATATGATGTAGTAGATGAGATTGCAAAGGAGGAGCCAGATAGAACTGCACTTGTATGGTGTGACAAGCATGGTGAAGAACGAGTATTTACGTTTCAGGAACTGAGCATTTTAAGCAATCAGGCAGCCAATGTTTTCAGAAAATATGGTATCGGACGCGGTGATAAGGTCATGCTGATTTTGAAACGTCACTATCAGTACTGGTATGCACTTCTTGGACTGCATAAGCTAGGAGCAGTTGCAATCCCAGCGACCCATATGATGACGGAAAGAGATATTGCATATCGCGTGAAAAAAGCAGGAATAAAGCTTATTCTGTGTACTCCTGAGGAAAATATCCCGCAGTATGTAGCAGAAGCTCAAAAGGAATGCACTGAACTAACTTCCTGTATGATTGTCAAAGGAAGCAAAGATGGCTTTGTTGATTTTGATCAAGAAATCGAAGGTGCAGAGACAGTATTTACACGTGTGATGACAAAGCATGATGATTCGATGCTGCTGTACTTTACATCAGGAACCACGGGAGAGCCTAAGGGCGTGTTGCATGATTTTTCATATCCACTTGGGCATATTGTCACGGCAAAATACTGGCAGTGTGTTGTGGAGGGCGGACTCCACCTGACATTGGCAGATACTGGATGGGCAAAAGCGGCATGGGGTAAAATCTACGGTCAGTGGCTCAGCGGTAGTGCAGTCATGGCATATGATTATGATCATTTCTATGCGAATGAGATTCTCCGTATCATTGAGAAATATAAAGTAACATCCTTCTGTGCACCACCTACTATTTACCGGTATATGGTACGTGCGAAGCTTACCCAATATGATCTTTCCTCTCTAAAGGAGGTAACAACAGCAGGTGAAGCGATGAGTGAGGATACCTTCCGAGCTTTTCAGAAAGCCACAGGTTTGGAAATTAGGGAAGGATTTGGCCAGACAGAGACGACTCTGACACTTGCAAACCTGAAGAATGCTAAGCTTCGGGTAGGTTCCATGGGCAAACCGACCCCATACTATCATCTGGATATTGTGGACGATGAAAACAATCCTGTCCAACCCAATCAGGAAGGTGAGATTATCCTTCGACTGAAAGGAAGCCATCAGGTAGGACTGTTTTCAGGTTATGAGGATGATCTAGAGCAATACGAGTATGTATGGCGTGATGGTATTTATCATACTGGAGATCTGGCTTATAAGGATGAAGAGGGATATTACTGGTTCGTAAGCCGTAAGGATGATGTCATTAAATCGAGTGGATATAGAATTGGACCTTCAGAGGTTGAAAATATCCTGTCGATGCACCCTGCTGTGCTGGAATGTGCCGTAACTGGCGTACCATCCGAGAGTAGAGGGTATCTGGTCAAGGCGACGATTGTTCTTTCTGAGGGATATACTGCGGGAGATCAACTAAAGACGGAAATCCAGGACTTTGTCAAGAAAGAGGCAGCGCCTTATAAATATCCCCGCATCATAGAATTTGTGGAAAGTTTGCCAAAGACGACTAATGGCAAGATTCGTCGAGATGAGATTCGACAGATGGATAAACAAAAGTCTTTTTCAAAAGCAAAATAAGGTTGGTTGCAAAGAAAAGGTTAAAAAAAGGTAAAAAATAAAAAATTTTACTTGAAAGTTATGTGATTTGTATTTATAATAATCAAGTTGTGTCCCGAAATGCCATTTTACTGATCGACAGTGGGATGGCATTTTTGCGACCGAGAAAGGGAGTGCAGAAGAAATGGCACAAATTATGGCTGTGATTATATTTCTTGCAATGTTTATACTAATTATTTCAGAGAAGCTGGAGAGACATGTAGTCACTTTATTATGTGGTTTGCTGACCTTGGTGCTTGTATTTGGCATCGGAATGCACAGTATGAGTGCAATTATTAATACGTTGAATTTGAAAGAGATTTTCAGCGGTCATTTCTGGTATTTAACAGGAAAGGCATCTAGTGAGTCAGGTGGAATTAACTGGGAGACCATTATTTTTATAGCAGGTATGATGATTATGGTGGAAGGCATGGAACGCGCTGGATTTTTCCGATGGTTGTGTATGGAAATTGCAAAGCTAGTCCACTATAAAACGATATCCATCTTTGTTACCTTCATGATTATATCAGGTGTATTGTCTATGTTTATAGACAGTATTACAGTCATTCTGTTTTTGGCAGCGGTGACCGTTGAACTGGCACAGTTATTGAAGTTCAATCCAGTACCGATGATCTTAGCTGAGATTTTCTGCGCTAATTTGGGCGGCTCAGCGACAATGTGCGGCGATCCGCCTAATATTATCATAGGTACATCATTGGGTTATTCATTTGCAGACTTTATCAAGAATACTGGAGTGATGGCAGGTGTATCACTGGTGATCTCCATTTTTTACTTCTATTTTATATATAAGAAGGAATTGAGCACGGGAGCAGCTAAAATCGACACATCGGCATTTCCAGAGCCAAAGGAAGCAATCAAAGACAAAAAGAAATTCATCATCAGCTGCGTGATTTTTTTATGTGCAGTAGTCATGTTGGTGACACACGCACAGACAGGTCTTACCGTGGCTTTTATAGGAACGTTTATTGCACTTTTGACGCTTCTGGCAGCATGGAAAGATGCTTGGAATCTGGTAAAACGCATTGATTATAAGACATTGTTATTCTTCGTAGGACTGTTTGTCGTAATCGGAGGACTTGAGCAGACAGGAATTTTAGAGGTCATTGCAAATTTTATTGGTCAAATCAGTGGTGGAAATGTTAAACTGATGATAGCGATTATTATTTGGCTCTCAGCAATTGCTAGTGCCTTTATCGACAATATTCCTTTTGCAGCAACAATGATTCCAGTTATTAAGAGTCTTGCAGTGACGCAAGGTGTCGATTTATCAATTCTTGCATGGACACTTTCCATGGGAACCGATATCGGAGGTAGCGCAACACCAATCGGAGCATCGGCCAATGTTGTAGGAACGGCTGTGGCAGCAAAAGAGGGCTATCCGATTGGATGGGGCAAATATTGCAAAGTGATGGCTCCGGCAACGATTATGGTCATTTTAATCACCATGATATTCATTTTCTTAAGGTATCTTTAATCCAAAGGGGGAAGAGCATTGGAAAAACAATTAATTATTTCAATCGGACGGGAATTTGGAAGTGGCGGACATGAAATAGCAGAAATGCTGGCAAAGCATTTTTCTATTCACCTGTATGATAAAAGACTGTTAGACGATATTGCGCAGGCAAAGCAGGTAGACAGCAAGACACTTGAAAAGTATGATGAGAAGCCGCGTAATAAGTGGCTGACAAGATCACTCTACGGATATTCCCAATCCATGGAGGAAAATCTTGCAAATATGCAGTTCGAATATATCAAGAATAAGGCTGATCAAGGTGAATCATTTGTTGTAGTAGGGCGATGTGCAGAGACGATTCTAAAAAATCATCCTGCCCTGATATCCATATTTGTACTTGGCGACTGGGAAAGCAAGATAGGACGAGTGATCAGACTTTATAACCTCAGCAAAGAAGATGCGGAAACCTTTACCAACCGACAGGACAGTAAGAGAAAGCATTATCATAATTACTACTGTAAGCAAAAATGGGGAGACTCTAGAAACTATGATGTTGCGATCAACAGCAGCAAGCTAGGAGAAGAATTGACAGCTGACATGCTGGTAGATTACATCACAAAAAGACAGGAAATGAGATAGCAGGAGTTAATCCTCGATACAGAAAAAAAGATATTTTAAATAGCGGTGTTCTGCTTGTGTATCCATGAAATTAAACAGATTCATGGAAAACAGGTCAGAGATCACTGCTATTTTATTATCCACTATGTACTGCTGCATATTGCGGTAGACATCCCTAATGTCAGTCTTACTGTCCTTACAGGAACAGCCGACCACTCTAGTGGTGGGCATCTGAATGATATCCACGCCATTAGGCTTCGCTGAGGTGCTGCTGCAAAGCTGTTTGTATCGGTAGATACCATGAAAAAAATCATCTTGATCGATGGTACCTGAGATTGGGAAGGGATAGATATCTGACTTCTTTGAACAGACTTCAAGATGGCGTCTGATATCATCTGCGATGTCGGCGGCATGTTCTGAAGGCGTGGAACGGATGGGTGTGAAATAGTACGTTGTCTTCTCATGAAATGAAAAGATATGTGGTTCATCACCTTTTGCATGCTTCATATGATGCATAAGCATAGTAGCATTAGTAAGGGAAACAATCTTACGATTGATTTCCGTACGCATTTTCACAAGAGAATTCAACTGATCTCTGCAAAAGTCATAGTAGCTGGATTCATCAGAATGAATCAGACATTTCTTGATACTACCTAAGGGAGTATCAAGCTGCCGGAACATACTGATGAAATAAAATGACGTTAGCTGAGAAGGGCTGTAATAGTAATATCCGTTTTCCTCATTTTGCTGTGGTATGATTAACCCAATCTTATGATAATGCCGAAGTGTGTCTCTTGTCGTATTACACAGCTTTGCAAATTCTCCTGTGGATAAAAAGTACTCTGAGCTTTGAAACATTTCTGTATCTCCTGTTTTCAGTTATCTAACTTATTATAGTGAAGAATGGAGTATAAATCAAGGTGGATATCTGTCGAAGATTATGATATTATGAGCACAGGTCAGACGGTTAATCTATCATGAAGAGAAAGGGGCTCATGATCTGAGATATGGTATTTTCTAGTACATTATTTCTATTTGTTTATTTACCGGTTGTATTGCTTATTTATTACATTGCACCGCTCAAATGGCGCAATGTAATTTTATTTGTTTTCAGCCTGTTCTTTTACGGGTGGGGAGAGCCAGTCTACGTATTTTTAATGGTCTTTATGATTATGCTTGATTATTTTTTTGGACGACTGATTGAGAAAAATCGGACGAATCCTGATCACGCAGTCGGCATGAAGCATGCCAGAGTATGGCTCGTGACTTCGATTGTAATCAATATCGGAATTCTCTTTTTATTTAAGTATCTGGATTTTGTGATTGAAAATCTCAGACAAATTCCAGGACTGTCAGGGCTGCATCCACTTGGACTGGTTATGCCGATTGGCATTTCTTTTTATACCTTTCAGAAAATGTCCTATATCATCGATGTCTATCGTGGAGATTCACATGCGCAGAAAAACTATATTAAGTTCGGAACCTATGTGACGATGTTTCCACAGCTGATTGCTGGACCGATTATTAAATACAAAGACGTGGATCAGCAGCTGAGCAAGCGTGGACACACAACGGACAGGTTTGCAGACGGCGTTACAATCTTTGTCATCGGACTGGCAAAAAAGGTATTGTTGGCAAATAGCATCGGGGTACTGTGGGACACTTATCAAGCAGCAGGAGTTGACGATTTGTCAGTGACAGGTGCATGGATGGCGGCGCTTGCCTTTAGCTTTCAAATTTATTTTGACTTTTCCGGTTATTCCGATATGGCCGTGGGACTGGGTAGGATGTTTGGCTTTGAATTTATGAAAAATTTCAACTATCCCTATATAGCCAATTCGATTACAGATTTCTGGAGAAGATGGCACATCTCTCTGTCAACATGGTTTAAAGAATATCTCTACATCCCACTTGGCGGAAATCGGAAAGGCAAATGGCGCAATATCCTGAATCTTTTGATCGTATGGGCTGTTACAGGCATCTGGCATGGTGCAGCATGGAATTTTTTGCTGTGGGGATTGTATTATGCGGTTTTATTGATCTTTGAGAAGCTGTGGTTGTTAAAAAGGATGGAAAAATGGCCGCATATCTTCAGGCATATTTATACACTGGTCCTTGTTGTGATTGGCTGGGCAATCTTTGCCTGCGATTCATTAAGGATGTGTATGACGATGATTAGCAGAATGTTTGGCTTCGGAGGCAATGGAATGATACAGACGCAGGATGTGTATTATCTAGTATCATATGCTCTGATTCTATTGATTCTATGTATTTCTTCTGCGCCTGTTATGGTGAATTTATACAGAAAATTATCAGTGAACGTACAGCAGATACTGACGCCAGTGCTGCTGCTGCTTGGACTGATTTTATCTACGGCAGTGATCGTGGATTCAACATATAATCCGTTTTTGTATTTTAGATTTTGAGTTCAACTTTACGACTCTCATTTGGTTGACATAAGAAGGGGATGCCATGCAAAAGAAGATTATGATAGGGGTGTTTATCATATGGATATTTGGTATGAGTTTGCTGAGTCTGCTCATACCGAAACGCACATTTTCCGAGATGGAGAATCGTTATCTGGCCGAACTGCCAGCTGCTTCTTTTGGCAGCATTGCTGATGGCAGTTTTGAGAAGAGGTTTGAGGTCTGGCTGAATGATCACTTTGCAATGCGAGATTATTTTGTGCAGATGTCAAAGATTAAGACATATGTACTCGGAGTCAGAGAATTTGGAGACGTGTACTATGGAGAAGATGATACATTGCTCAGGAAGCTTTCCATTAACAGAGAACGCCTGAAAAAAAACAATGCTGCTCTTGTACAGTATGCCATTCATGCAGAAGTACCGATTGACCTTGCTTTAATTCCAGGAGCGGTTGATATTTGGTCCGCAAAGCTGCCATCGAATGCGCCGTATGTGGATCAGAGAGCTATGATACAGGATGTGTACCAAAGCGTTGGACAGGATGCGGAAAAATCAAAGAAACAGAATGAAGAAAGTTATGTAAACTGTATTAACCTTTATGATACTCTTGCAGCTCATCATGAGGAATCTATTTTTTATCACACGGATCATCACTGGACCAGCCTTGGAGCCTATTATGCCTATTCTGCATATTCAGAGGCTATTAGCCATCAGGTCTCTGTATTTACGGAATATCCCGACAGACTGTTGTCAGATGATTTTAGAGGAACATTGTTCTCAGATGTACCGTTACCTTGGATCCGCCCAGATGAGATACATGCCTATGTGCCAGAGGGCAATATCAGTGTTATGGTATTTGATGGGTCAAAGTACAAAGAAGGCAGGCTGTATGCGGAGGAATATTTGCAGGAAAAAAACAAGTATATGGTTTTCCTTGGCGGGAATCAGCCCATAGTTGTTATTCAAAACCCAGAGGCTGTTCAGGAAAAGCTGCTCATCGTTCGGGACTCTTATATGGATAGTATGGCGCCGTTTCTGACTGCTGATTTTTCAGAGCTGCATCTGATCGACCCACGTTATTATAAGCAGAGTCTGAATCAATATATCGAGGAGCATGACATCGATAGAGTCCTGATTTGCATGAGTCTGTCTTCTTATATGGAAAGTACAGGTCTGCCTGCCGTGCTGAGATAATGCTAGTCATTATGACTCGACAAATAAGGATAGTTGTGCTAGTATATATATAACAAAAGATACAAATGCATCAATGATACAGTTCAAAGAAGGTGAATCATATGATTATAGAGGTACAAATTGATTTCAACAGTGATGAGGCTATCTATATGCAGCTCAGGAATCAGATTATTCTGGGCGTGGCGACTTCACAGATTCAGGAGGGTGATATGCTGCCCTCTGTCCGACAGCTGGCAGACGACATTGGTATCAATATGCATACTGTCAATAAAGCCTATACTGTACTTCGTCAGGAGGGTATCGTAAAGGTAGACAGGCGGCACGGAGCTATGATTGCCATTGATATTGATAAACTCAAGGCAATCGAGGAGATGAAGAGGGATCTGATGATTGTATTGGCAAAGGGATGTCTCAAAAATATTTCAAGAGAAGAGATCCATGATCTGATCGATGAGATTTATGATACCTATTCATAACAATATGGAAATAGAATAATGAACGATTAAGGAGGGCATAACAAATGCCAATGGAGTACACAAATAAGGCTCAGCGTGCGCTGGACCTTGCTTATAAAATATCAAAGGAGTTAAAACATGGTTACGTTGGATCCGAACATATTCTGCTCGGACTGGTTCGTGAAGGAACAGGAGTAGCCTCCAAGGTTTTATTTGCAAATGGTGTAGAAGAAGACCAGTTGATTGAGTTGATAGAGCAGCTGATTGCACCAGATCAGGCAGTTGCAGTGGCAGAGCGTGACGGATTTACTCCGCGTGCACAGGAGATACTGGAGAGCAGCAGACAAGAGGCAGTCAGATTAAAATCAAACGGCATCGGAACAGAGCACCTGCTGTTAGCCATCATGAAGGATCCTGTCAGCGTGGCATCTAGATTGCTAACGACTGTAGGAGCCAATCAACAGAAGATGTATGCAGAGATTTTGATGTCCATAGGAGAGGATCCAGTTCAGCATTCAGAAGAGATACAGGGTCTGAAAAATGGTAAAAAAAAGACAAAGAGTCCGACACAGACATTGGATCAGTATAGTAGGGATCTGACTGCATTGGCAACAGAAGGGAAGCTCGATCCAGTTATTGGAAGAAAAGAAGAGATTACACGCATTATACAGACACTCAGCAGACGCACGAAGAACAACCCATGCCTGATTGGCGACCCTGGAGTCGGCAAGACAGCAATCGTAGAAGGTCTGGCTATGCGTATCGTTGAGGGTGATGTGCCAAATACAGTGAAGGATAAGAGAGTTCTCACATTGGATTTGTCAGGTATGATTGCAGGCAGCAAATACCGCGGTGAGTTTGAGGAGAGGATCAAACGCGTGATTAAGGAAATCATTGCGGCGGGAGATATCCTGCTCTTTGTGGATGAGCTGCACACGATTATCGGTGCAGGGGGTGCGGAGGGAGCGATTGATGCATCCAATATCCTAAAGCCATCTCTTGCCAGAGGTGAGATACAGCTGATCGGGGCAACGACCTATGAGGAATACCGCAAGCATATTGAAAAGGATGCTGCACTGGAACGTAGATTCCAGCCGATTAATGTAGAGGAACCAGCGATTTCGGTAGCAGTAGAGATTCTGCAGGGAATTAAAGGTAAATATGAGGAGCACCATGGTGTGACGATTACAGATGCAGCCATTGAAGCGGCTGTGAATATGTCCGAACGATATATCAACGACAGAAAATTACCTGACAAGGCGATTGATTTGATCGATGAAGCATCTGCCAAGGTCAGACTGAGCAAGCTGGACAGACCTGCGGCATTGGAAAAGACAGCGGCAGAACTCAAGCAAATGGAAGAAGAAAAAGTTGCTTTGTTGAAGGAAGGAAACTATGCAGAGGCAGGTGTGCTTGGACGTCAGCAAGAGAAGCTCAAAGTATCCTATCATAAAAAGGTGGCTAAGTATGAAAAGAAATTATGTGAAAACCGCCCGCTGGTAGATGAAAATGAGATAGCAGATATTGTATCGGAGTGGACCAAGATTCCTGTCAAGAAGCTGGTAGAGGCAGAGGGCAAGAAACTGATCCGTATGGAGAGTGAGCTGCAGAAGCGTGTGATCGGGCAGGATGAAGCGGTTACGGCAGTTGCCAAGGCAATCAAACGAAGCCGTGTTGGTTTGAAATCTCCGAACCGTCCGATTGGTTCTTTCTTATTTTTAGGACCTACTGGTGTCGGTAAAACAGAGCTCTCCAAAGCACTGACAGAGGTATTATTTGGCAGTGAGAATGCTATGATTCGTGTTGATATGTCAGAATATATGGAGAAGCATACAGTATCCAAGCTGATTGGATCCCCACCAGGATATGTCGGGTTTAATGAAGGCGGCCAGCTTTCAGAGAAAATACGTCGTAACCCATACTCGGTCGTCCTCTTTGATGAGATTGAGAAGGCTCACCCAGATGTGTTTAATGTATTGCTGCAGGTGTTGGATGATGGACACATTACAGATTCTACTGGACGCAAGGTCAGCTTTAAGAATTGTGTCATCATCATGACCTCCAATGCTGGCGCTCAGAGGATTGTAGATCCAAAAAGACTGGGCTTCTCTGCAAAGGAAGATGAAAAGCAGGATTACGACAAGATGAAGTCGGGCGTCATGGAAGAAGTCAAGCGAATCTTCAAACCGGAGTTTATTAACCGTATTGATGAGATTATCGTGTTCCATGCATTGAATAAAGAGAACATGAAACAGATCGTTACACTGCTGATCAAGGATCTTAGTCAGAGAGCAGAAGAACAGATGAACATACATCTGACGGTCAGAGATGCAGTCAAGGATTATATCGTAGAAAAGGGTGCCGATAAGAAGTTTGGGGCTCGACCACTAAAGCGTGCCATTCAGAATATGCTAGAGGATAAGCTAGCAGAAGAAGTTCTAAATCATAGAGTCAAACAGGGTGATCATGTGATCATATCTCTGGTAAAAAATGAGGTCACATTTTCAATAAAATAAGTAATCTGAACCATTGTCAGAAACAAATCAATGTTGTATGATAGAACTATCCGAAACATCAAAAGCTTGTCAATAACAGGAGGACAAAAGAAATGTCAGTAGTGCAGGAATTAATTCGTACAGAGAAGAATGGTACCATTAGTTTTGGCAATCATGAGC
>CAZACC010000025.1:0-24543 GCA_964483545.1 uncultured Lachnospiraceae bacterium | reverse complement strand
CAGGAATTAATTCGTACAGAGAAGAATGGTACCATTAGTTTTGGCAATCATGAGCTAGCAGAAAAGGCAAAGAAGGAAGATTACGAATTTGGCGGCAATCTGTACAAGGTTAAGACATCCGCAGCCATGACCAAACTGGAGCGTGACGGGATGTTCGTCTATGAATCAGTTCCGGGAACAAGTGTGAAAGACTTTAAAACGACCGCAGAAGGAGTTTCTTTTTTAGTAGAAGGCAAAGAGGATGCGCAGATTACAATCGGTCTCGCTGAGGATGCTGAGTATGAAGTGTTCGTAGCAGGTAACAGTGTAGGAACTATGAAGACCAATCTGGGCGGTAAATTGAATATCAGTGCTGAACTTGATGGAGCAGGAGAGGTCGAGATCAAGGTTCAGGCAAAATAATTAAAAGGAGCAGTCATGCTCATGGCAAAGGGAAAAACAGCTACGGTATTCTTCTGTGGAGAGTGTGGCTATGAGTCCTCCAAGTGGATGGGTCAGTGTCCTGCATGCAAGGCATGGAACACCTTTGTAGAAGAAACGGTAAAGAAGCCCTCCGGAGTGGGAGCTGTAAAGAGTGCTGTGTCCAGCCGGCAGGAGCCGGCTGTTCTTTCCTCGATTACTTTAAAAGAGGATGAAAGAGTTCTGACACATATAGGCGAATTAGACAGAGTATTGGGAGGCGGTATCGTACCGGGCTCCCTTGTTTTAGTTGGAGGAGATCCAGGAATCGGAAAATCCACACTACTGCTACAGGTGTGCAAGCATTTATCAGATGATCACCGAAAAGTTTTGTATATATCGGGTGAAGAGTCATTGAAGCAGATCAAGCTAAGAGCTCTTCGAATCGGAGAATTCACGGAGTCTCTTCTGCTGTTATGCGAGACAAATCTGGAGATGATAGGGGATGTAATCAGACAGACAAAACCGGAATCAGTGGTTATAGATTCCATACAGACGATGTACAGTGAGGATATCAGTTCAGCTCCAGGATCTGTATCACAGGTACGGGAATCCACCAATCTGCTGATGCAGTTGGCGAAGGGACTTGGAGTGTCCATATTTATTGTGGGTCATGTGACTAAAGAAGGCACAGTAGCAGGACCACGCGTACTGGAGCATATGGTAGATACTGTGCTCTACTTTGAAGGGGATAGACATGCTGCTTATCGTATTCTCCGTGGTGTGAAAAACCGATTTGGTTCTACGAATGAGATCGGAGTGTTTGAGATGCGAGAGACGGGACTTGTCGAAGTGGCAAATCCATCGGAATTTATGCTGAATGGTCGTCCTCAGGATGCATCTGGATCTGTCGTAACCTGTTCCATCGAAGGGACGAGACCGATTCTGGTGGAAATACAGGCACTGGTATGTCGCACAAACTTCGGGATTCCAAGAAGACAGGCGACAGGAACCGATTTTAACCGTGTCAATCTGCTGATGGCAGTACTGGAAAAACGTGTGGGACTCCATATGTCAGACAGTGATGCTTATGTCAATATTGCAGGAGGCATGAAACTGTCAGAGCCAGCAATTGATCTGGGTATTGCACTTGCCATCGTATCCAGCTTTAAAAACAGGGCAATCGATGAGAAGCTGACAGCATTCGGAGAGATAGGCTTGAGCGGTGAGGTACGTGCTGTCAGTATGGCAGAGATACGCGTACAGGAAGCACAGAAATTGGGCTTTACGACATGTATCGTGCCAGAGAGTTCTCTGCCTGCACTCAAGAAAATCAAAGGTATGAAACTAGTCGGTGTGAAATCTGTACAAGAAGCAATGGATTTCATATAAGAAGTGCCGAAAATGCTTGAAAGGCATTGTATTTGGTTGACAGAATGAAAGTACGGTCATTATAATATATTATGCCGTAGGATTGCGTGAGTGACTCAGTCACGAAGCAATTCGTGCATAATAGATATCCTTAAAAAGTGAGGCGCATATGGGAGAAAAATCAGATCAGAAGAAAGCATATATTCTGGATACTGCTAGAAAGGTCTTCATGGAAAAGGGATATAAAAATGTCACCATGAAGGATATTGTAGAGGCATGTGAAATCAGCAGAGGCGGCTTGTATCTCTATTTTGGCAGTACAGCTGAACTCTTTATAGCGGTGATGCAAAAGGAGCAGGAAGATACGGACGATGCTCTGGAGCAGACACTGGAACAGGAAATGACAGTGGCAGATATTCTGGCACTGTTTTTTAAGGAACAAAAAAAGGAAATCCTACATGTGCAGGATAATCTGACAATTGCGACATATGAGTTTTTCTTTGAAACGAAATTCCCGAAGAAAGAAAATATGGCACGCAGACTGTTTGAAAGGGGAGTTAGACTGCTGTCTGAAATCATTGATGCAGGCGTATCAACGGGTGAATTGCAGTGTGAGGATTCCATTTTGGCTGCAAAGAATATGATGTTTGTCATGGAAGGACTCAGAGTTGCCAGCAGGACAATTGGAGTATCGGAAAAAACGGTGGATCAGCAGATTCTGTATATGATGCAGGGATTGATTGCCGAAGAAGAATCAATATGAGGGAGAGATAAAATGGTAAAGCGCATTTATGTAGAAAAAAAGGAGCCTTTTGCAGTTAAGTCAAAGGAACTGTGTGAAGAAATTAGAAGCTATCTGGGCATACAGGGAGTCAGACGGGTTAGAGAATTGATACGATATGATATCGAGAATCTGAGTGAAGAGACCTATCAGCAAGCATGTACCTGTGTATTTTCTGAACCGCCTGTAGATATTTTATATGAAGAGACGTTCGCCATGGTACCAGATGCTCGTGCCTTTTCTGTAGAGTTTCTGCCAGGTCAGTTTGATCAGAGAGCGGACTCAGCAGTACAATGTGTCAAGTTCCTAAAGGAAGACGAAGACCCGACAATCAAAACAGCAGTGGCGTACTGTCTGGAAGGTCAGATTACAGATGAAGAATTCGAGAAGATTAAGAATTATTGTATCAACCCGGTGGATTCACGTGAGGCAGATTTGCAGAAGCCAGATACGCTGCAGACGATATTTGAGGAACCAGCTGATGTGATCATATTGAACGGTTTTTCGTGTATGGCAGAGGACAAGCTTCAGGAGTTGTACGCATCCCTGGGACTTGCCATGACCTTCAAGGATTTTCAGCATATACAGAAATATTATGCAGGGGAAGAACGCAGAGACCCTACAATGACAGAGATCAGGGTACTGGATACTTATTGGTCGGATCACTGCCGTCATACCACATTTTCTACGGAACTGAAAAAAGTCATCTTTGATGATGGATACTATAAGACTCCGATGCAGCAGACATATGATCAGTATCTGGCAGCAAGAGATGAAGTATTTGCAGGCAGAAGCGATAAATTTGTATGTCTGATGGATCTAGCTCTGATGGCTATGCGCAAGCTCAAAAGAGATGGAAAGCTAGAGAATCTCGAAGAGTCAGATGAAATCAATGCCTGCTCCATTGTTGTTCCAGTAGAGATTGAGTATGGCAAGGATGATATCAGAACAGAGGAATGGCTAGTCAGCTTTAAGAATGAAACACACAATCATCCCACGGAAATCGAACCGTTCGGAGGTGCAGCAACATGTCTAGGTGGGGCGATCAGAGACCCTCTTTCGGGTCGCGCCTATGTATACCAGGCAATGCGTATTACTGGAGCTGCAGATCCGACAGTATCAGTCAGTGAAACCCTGAGGGGTAAGCTGTCACAGAAGAAGCTGGTACGAGGTGCAGCAAGCGGATATTCCTCCTATGGCAATCAGATTGGCTTGGCGACTGGGTATGTGAAAGAGATTTATCATCCGAACTATGTGGCAAAGAGAATGGAAATTGGTGCAGTCATGGGTGCAGCGCCCAGACGCAATGTCATCCGTGAGACTTCTGATCCTGGGGATATCATTATCCTGCTGGGCGGCAGAACTGGTCGTGATGGCTGTGGTGGAGCGACAGGTTCCTCCAAGGTGCATACAACTGCATCTATAGAGACCTGCGGTGCTGAGGTGCAGAAAGGAAATGCGCCGACGGAACGTAAGATCCAGAGACTCTTTAGACGCGAAGAAGTTAGCAGACTGATTAAGAAGTGCAATGACTTTGGTGCAGGCGGTGTATCAGTAGCCATTGGTGAGTTGGCAGATGGACTGAGAATCGACATGGATCAGGTTCCAAAGAAGTATGCAGGACTTGACGGAACAGAACTGGCAATATCAGAATCTCAGGAAAGAATGGCAGTGGTCATTGATCCGAAGAATGTCAATCTATTTTTACAGTATGCCGCAGAGGAAAATCTGGAGGCAGTCAGCGTAGCAGTCGTGACAAAGGAGCCAAGGCTCGTCATGTCATGGCGAGGCAAGGAAATCGTCAATCTGTCACGAGCCTTTCTAGATACAAACGGAGCCCATCAGGAGACAGAGGTAGAGGTGGAGATGCCTCAGCAGGGAAATACTTACTTTACTGCAGACAAATCTTCCAAAACGATGTCAATCAAGGAACAATGGCTGCATACATTGAAGGATCTGAATGTGTGCTCGCAAAAGGGACTCGTGGAAATGTTTGATGGTTCTATCGGTTCAGGTTCGGTACTGATGCCTTATGGTGGTAAGTATCAGCTGACGGAGACACAGACCATGATTGCAAAGCTGCCAGTACTCGAGGGCAGGACAGATACGGTTACGATGATGAGCTATGGATTTGATCCGGAGCTATCCTCATGGAGTCCGTACCATGGAGCCATTTATGCAGTACTGGAATCTGTTGCAAAAATCGTGGCAGCAGGTGGAGACCTGAAAAAGATCAGATTTACTTTCCAGGAATATTTCCGTCGTATGAGCGAGGATCCGAAGAGATGGAGTCAGCCGTTTGCAGCATTGCTAGGTGCATATGATGCGCAGATGGGATTCGGATTGGCCTCTATCGGAGGCAAGGACTCCATGTCAGGAACCTTTGAGCAGATTGATGTACCGCCTACACTCGTATCCTTTGCAGTGGATGTGGCAAGACATCAGGATCTGATCACACCAGGGTTTAAGCAGGCAGGAAATCAGATTATTCAGTTTACGATCGAGAAGGATGCATATGACATACCGATTTATGAACGTGTCATAGAGTTATACAGTGAAATCACAAAGCTGATCCATTCACATACGATTGTTTCAGCCTATGCACTGGATGGCAAAGGTGTGATACCAGCTGTCAGCAAGATGGCATTTGGTAACAAAATGGGCGTTTCCATCAATACAGAGCTTTCTGCACAGGAACTGTTCGGCAGGGAAAACGGTAATATCATTGCAACTGTTCCGAAGGATCAACTTGCAGAGATTCAGATTCCGTATACTGTCATCGGTGAAGTGAATGATACGGCGATGTTTACTTACGGAAATGAAAGCCTGAGTGTTGAGGAAGCTTTGGAGGCATGGAAGTCAAAACTGGAGAAAGTCTTCCCGACCAAAGCATATAAGGGAACAGATGCAATCGAAACAAAGCTGTATCAGATTCCTCAGGAACAGGTTTATGTATGCAAACACAAAACTGCAAAACCAACCGTATTTATTCCAGTCTTTCCAGGTACGAACTGCGAGTATGACAGTGAGGCAGCGTTTAGAAGAGCTGGTGCAGATGTAGTCATCAAGGTATTTACCAATAGAAATCCGCAGGATATCAGGGATTCCGTAGAGGCCTTTGACAAGGCGATTCGCAATGCCCAGATCATTATGTTCCCAGGAGGTTTTTCTGCAGGTGACGAACCAGATGGCTCAGCGAAATTCTTTGCAACGGCATTCCGCAATGCCAAACTAAAGGAAGCGGTTAGTGATCTGCTGCAGAACAGAGACGGACTGGCACTGGGTATTTGCAATGGTTTCCAGGCACTAATCAAGCTAGGACTTTTGCCAGATGGAAAGATCACCGGACAGAATGCACAGTCGCCGACTTTGACGTATAACACAATCAACAGACATATCTCAAAAATGGTCTATACCAAGGTGGTATCAAATCTATCTCCTTGGCTGCAGGAAGCTGAAATGGGCGGAGTATACTGCATTCCAGCATCACATGGTGAAGGACGTTTTGTAGCAGATGATGAATGGCTGCAGAAGCTGTCTGCTAATGGACAAATTGCTACACAGTATGTAGATTTAAATGGAACTGCTTCCATGGACGAGGAGTGGAATATCAATGGTTCTTATCAGGCAATAGAGGGAATCACTAGCCCAGATGGACGATGCTATGGAAAGATGGGACACTCAGAACGTCGGGGCGAAGCAGTGGCGACTAATATCTACGGCAATCAGGATATGCAGATCTTCGAATCAGGCGTAAGCTATTTTCGCTGATGAAATATGAAAAACAGGCGGGGTAACAAATGAAGAAAAAAATTGATGCGGATATCGTAAAATTATCTGGTATCACCGCTGTCCTAGTGGTTATATGCATTGTCATCTGTACAGTACATGTCACCAGCCTGACTCGCAGCTATCGTGAAGCAATACTGGACAAAATTGATGTACAGACACAGATGGCCAGTCAGGTTCTGAGCAAAATATTTGAAAAGAACATTGAAATCGTAACGGCAGAGGCAACCGAGATGGCATATAAGGGAGATATGTCTTACGCTGTGATTTGTGATATGCTGGCGGAATGTGAACGTCAGGGGCGGTTTCAGGATGTTTTTTTCATCAACTCTATCGGAACGGTCTTTCATCCAGACGGAAGTCAGACACATGTCGCCATTGAAGAATATACAGAGAGGGTGCATGAGAGTCTAGATGGTGGTGTTTATTTAGATTATAACAGTTCGAATGATGACGAGCTAAGCTTTATGGCGATTGCTCCAGTAATGGGAGGCGGTTTGGTTAAGGGATATTTTGTGGGTGTGGACTCTACGGCATCTATCCTAGATCAAGTAACACTTGGCTATCTGGATGACAGTGCAATCTCTTATTTAACAGCAAATGATGGAACCATTCTGTCTGCTACAGAAAATGCTGCTGTAGGCAGTGCCAATAATGTTTATAGTTATATACTGGAACAGGCAAAAAATAAGGAACAGATGGAGAAAATGCTGAATGAGGGCAGAACTATACAGGAGAACAGAAATGCTCTTCAAGTAACACTTCCGCTGAAAAGAGCTAATATCTATCTGTCCAGTTATCCAATCGAAAGTACAGTAAACTGGAATTATTCCTGCTGTCTGTATGATTCAACAATTAATATCATGGTGCGCCCAATTGTCATACGTGCAATCCTGACGTGTATATTAGTTATCCTAATTATGATGACACTCGTAGTTGTTGTGTGGAAGCATATTAGTAAGGATCAGACTCGGATGGAAGAACTGGCTTACTGTGACATTTTGACAGGTGCCAAAAATTTGCATTATTTCGCAATAAAGGCAAGGGAGCTGTTGAATGAAAACAGAGATCTTCCATATGCAGTGATTTGTTTTGATATCGTAAATTTCCGATATATGAATGAGGGCTATGGTCATGAGAAGGCAGATGATATTCTGGTAGCATTGGTCAAAGCAGCAAACGAGAGTTTTAGTTATAATGAAACTTTTGCCAGAATCAGTGCTGACAGGTTTGTATGTCTGGCCATTGATGATGGAAGGGATAAAGCACGCACAGAGTTTTTAGAGGAACGTTTGAACCGTTATGCCAATGCAATTGCAATGAACTATCCGATCAGGCTCAAGAGTGGCTTTTATGTAGTGACGGATTTTACAGAGAAGGTACTAAGCATGATCGACAAGGCTGATCTGGCCAGAAATTCAATTATAGGTGAATCTAAGAAGCTGTTCGCATATTATGAGGATTCACTGATAGAGGAAACACGCAGACGAGAATATATTGAATCGCAGATGGAAGAAGCACTAGACAATGGTGAGTTCGTACCGTATCTGCAGCCAAAATGGGACATGAGAGAGAATAAGATCGCAGGGTCAGAAGCACTTGTACGTTGGATCAAACCAGATGGTAGTATCATCTACCCAAATGATTTTATTCCAATCTTTGAGAAGAATGGATTTGTAGAGAAGCTAGATTTATATATGCTGGAATCTGTATGTCGGTATATCAAAAGGCTTTTGAGCGAAGGAAAACCGGTATTTCCAGTATCGATCAATCAGTCCAGATATCTGCTATATAATAAGGAATATGTGCATATGGTTCAGGATATCTTGTTAAAATATGAGATTCCAAAGGATTATATAGAACTGGAGTTGACTGAAACGGTGTTCTTCCTGGAACGTGAGCATATGGTTCGTGTGATGAACAAATTGAAAGAAATCAATGTCATGCTGTCAATTGATGATTTTGGCTCTGGATTTTCTTCTTTGAATCTGTTGAAGGATATTCCGTTTGATGTATTGAAGATTGATCGTGGATTCCTTGATGAAACCACTACGTCCAAGAACAGCAGATGGATTCTTCTGAAGATTGTGGAGATGGCAGAGGGAATGGGTGTCAAGGTTGTCTGTGAGGGCGTAGAGACGAAAGAACAGGCAGAGATGCTTAAGGAGATTGGCTGTCAAATTGCACAGGGCTATCTGTATGCAAGACCTATGCCTATGACTCAGTTTGAAGAGACTTATAACCGTTAGCGAGGGAATTATGGACAGGAATTATCAAAAAGAACTAGAAACACTGATTGCAGGTCTGCAGTCGCAAAATCATAAAAAGAAACTATTATTACATAGCTGCTGCGCACCATGCAGTAGCTATGTTCTTGCGTATCTAACGCAGTATTTTGACATTACGGTTTTTTATTATAATCCAAATATCCTGCCTGAGGAGGAGTATCAAAAGCGTCTGTCAGAGCAGAAAAGACTTCTGAAGGAAGCATATGCAGGGGTACAACTCATAGAGGGGAATTATGAACCCGAGGTCTTCTATGAGATGGCACGAGGAATGGAGCAGGAGCCAGAAGGAGGGGCGCGCTGTTTCCGATGTTATGAGCTGCGATTAAGAGAGACAGCCAGAATGGCTAAAGAAAACGGGTATGATTACTTTGCGACAACACTTTCCATCAGCCCTCATAAAAATGCAGCCAAGCTCAATGAAATCGGAGAACGCATAGGTGCCGAGTATGGTATCGCACATCTGCCCTCAGATTTTAAGAAAAAAGACGGATATAAGCAGTCAATAGAACTGTCTAAGAAATATCAGTTGTATCGTCAGGGGTATTGTGGCTGTCGCATGTAGAACAAATGTAAGAACAAACGTCTTGAATTGGGGAGTTGAAAAAGAAACAGCTTTCTATTATACTGTTAGAATATAGGTTCTATGGGAAACGGAGATAGAGAAATGAAGAAATTATTAGATTTATTATCATCAGAACTGGAGACCGCATTCAAGCAGGCGGGTTATGATGAACAGTACGGCAGGGTGACGATTTCCAACCGTCCTGATCTGTGCGAATTTCAATGTAACGGAGCTATGAGTGCTGTTAAGGAATATAAAAAAGCGCCAATCATGATCGCAAATGATGTAGCTGCTGCACTTGCTGAAAACAAAGTGTTTGCAGAAGTCAGTGCTGTGAATCCAGGCTTTTTAAATCTAAAGCTGTCAGCAGATTATTTAACAGAATATCTGCAGTCCATGGAGATCGATGAGCGATACGGAATTGACCAGACGGAGACCCCACTTTCGATTATGGTTGATTTCGGAGGACCGAACGTAGCCAAGCCACTGCATGTAGGGCATTTGCGTTCCGCAATTATCGGTGAGAGTGTCAAACGGATTTGTCGTTACATAGGGCATCAGGTAGTAGGTGATATTCATCTGGGCGACTGGGGTCTACAGATGGGACTCATCATAACAGAACTAAAAAAGCGTCAGCCAGAGCTTCCGTACTTTGATGATTCATATACAGGAGAATATCCAGAGGAAGCACCATTTACCATATCAGAACTGGAAGAAATCTATCCGAATGCCAGTGCAAAAGCGAAAGAAGATGAAGCGTATCAGGAAGAAGCTATGAATGCAACATTTCTTCTGCAAAACGGTCATCGCGGCTATACAGCTCTCTGGAATCATATTATGACAGTTTCCAAGGCAGATTTGAAAAAGAATTACGCAAATCTGAATGTGGAATTTGATCTCTGGAAGGGTGAGTCAGATGCGCAAAAATATATTCCAGACATGGTACAGCATCTGAGGGATGAGGGTTATGCGTATGAGAGTGAGGGCGCACTCGTCATTGATGTGAAAAAAGAGACTGATACCAAAGAGATACCGCCGTGCATGATTCTGAAATCAGACGGAGCCTCCCTTTATACAACTACAGATTTGGCAACATTAGTAGAGCGCAAGAGAGATTTTGATCCAGACAGGATCGTTTATGTAGTAGATAAGCGGCAAGACCTGCATTTTGTACAGGTATTTCGTTGTGCCAAGAAGGTCGGTATCATCGGTGAGGATGTGGATCTGAATTTTATCGGATTTGGTACGATGAATGGTAAGGACGGCAAGCCGTTCAAAACCCGCGAGGGAGGAGTGATGCGTCTGGAGAGTCTGCTGGCAGACATCAATGAAGAGATGTATCAAAAAATAACAAACAATCATGAGGTAGAAGAGAAAGAAGCACGTGCCACGGCCAAGATTGTAGCATTGGCAGCGGTCAAGTATGGTGACCTTTCTAATCAGGCAACGAAGGATTATGTATTTGATATTGAAAAATTCACTTCGTTTGAAGGAAACACAGGTCCATATATTTTGTATACGATTGTGCGGATTAAGTCGATTCTGAATAAATATAAAGAGCAAAAGCATATGATTGTTCCTGCAATTGCAGTACCAGCAAGTGAATGTGAAAAAGCACTTTTACTTTCCCTCACACAGTTTCATGCAGTGGTTGAAGGCGCATATGATGAACTCGCACCACATAAGATCTGCGCATTTATATACGAACTGGCAAATGCGTTTAACCGGTTCTATCATGAAACCAAGATTCTGACAGAAGAGAATGAGAAGCAGCAGGCAAGCTGGATCGCAGTGTTGGAATTGACAAAGAAGGTACTGGAGACATCCATAGATTTATTGGGATTTTCTGCACCAGAGAGGATGTAAGATTGATACAAAATGGTTAACATAAATATGTTGACAGCATAAAATATTAAGATTTTACCAACGAATTCTAATTCAGTCCATGGTTTCCATGGGCTTTTTTTTGCATAATCATAAATGGAGCGACAGGGGGAAAAACGATGGAGAAATATCGGGCACCAGAAAACTATCTGAAAGATGAAACAAGTGGTTTGTACTATAAAGAGCTGCAGCTACAAGATCAATACAATCATGAACTACGACATATCATATGGTTCAATGCTGAAACGGGAGAGTATAAGCAGGTGAGCTATCCTGTTTCTTCTGTGAAGAGCCATCATGAGAGAGCGAGTAACAAGAGAGCGAGAAACAGTCAGAACCATACCAAAAAAATGGTAATTGTGTTGATTATAATTGTTTTGTTGGGGGCAGGATTTGTCATCCTACGAGGTCTTTCACTCGGAAACGAACCTGTCCTGACCTCAGAAGAAATGGTCGAACAATACGGAATCGATTCCATAGAGAACACGACAATGTCTTTTGAAGTATATGATGGGACAGTCAACCAGGACAATGTTATTGCTGGATATGAAGAGGAGGGCGAGCAGTGAGAGTAAAAATAGTTTCTTTTATAATCATTGTTTCCTTGATGCTTGGAACGTTCGGGACGGCAACAGTCGTGGCGGCTGATGCGGCAGAGCAGACAGTTTGGAGCGATGAAACAAGAGTGCAGAATCTTCGAGAGCTTGGAGGTTTCTATTTAGAAACAGATCAGTGGGCATTTTATCCTGATGAAAAACATGACAACCATTTATATGCCGTGAATTTGGTGTCAAAGGAAGAGATTAAGCTTGCAGGTTTTATGGCGGCAAATCTCTGCATCGTAGACGATACACTGTACTTCACAGATACATCCAAGTCTATACTGGAAGAAGATGAATATTATGGCGAAATCACACGTATATTTTACGGCGGAAGCCTGTATTGTGTACAGAATGTCAGCAGCCTTAGTCCATCATCTTCTGCAGAACAAATCGGAGAAACGACAACAGGATACTACCAATTGTCACCCGGTGATGGATGTCTGTATGCTTTGAGCGAAGATGCGGTAGACGGAGCTGGGACCAATTGGGTCTATACTAAGCTTGATCAGGATGGAGATGTAATTGGCTCTTTACATGTAGATGAGGATGAAATGATTGTCAGCTCCGTTATGATAGATGGATACTTATATCTTGAAATACAGCGGCTTGGAGATAATGGTTTGAATGATGGATATATTATGAAGATTGACCGTGATCATGGAAGTGGCAATATTGAATACTTGCATGGTCAGGATATGCATGTCTACGGAGATCATTTGTTTTATATTAGTACGGAGGATGGCTTTCTGTATGCAGTTAGACGGGGAGAGACAACAGCAAATAAAATATCCTGCTGCAAACTAATGAGCTATGAAATCGAGGAAGGTGGCTATATTGCGGCAGTATGTGCCAATACAGTAACGCATACCGTGATTGCACAGGAGGGCGGCTTACAGCCATTTGCATATTTCACTGTATTTGAGGTGAACGGGTGGCTGAATTATATGCAGGCAACTCTGACTCCCAGCAGAGTGACTCCCACACCAACACCAACGCCCACCCCAGACGCAGATCAAGATCCACAGAAGAAGGGTCCTGAAGGGGAAAAGGAAAATGCAGAGGAAGAGGAAGAGGAAGAGGAAGAGGAAAAGGAGAAAAAACCAGGCTTGGCGAAGACCATTCAAGCCGGTATCCAGGGAAGGCCTCCAGGAAAAGAAGACGACAAACAAAAGGGTGGCGAGGAAAAACCACCAGAGCAGGAGGTACCTGTCAAGGAAGGCTTAGGAATCAAACAGCGACAGATTGTCAATCGTATCAAGCCGACGCAGGAGCCGGTAGAGCCACCAATAGGAGCAGCCGACCCAGGGGTCGTAGTTGATATGTGCTATGCCATTTTTAAGGGGGAAAGCTTATCTGCACCGATCTTTGACGTATACGATGACAGGGAGATGGAGGCTTTTGTTGAGTATTATAGCGAGGGCGAGGGACTCCCATTGGAGAATATGGATTACCAAATCCTAGTAGAGAAGATGCTGGGCGAAAACACGGAGGAACTGGGATTTACTAAGGAGCAGATTGACAGGGTTCAAAGAGCAGTCATGGAATTATTTGCATCTATCACCTATACACGAGAAGTGATTCATATGGAGGATGACCCCAAAAGTGCATATGTGAGAGTTCATGTCACACGTATGATTAATCTCGAAAATGGGGATACATCTACTAATAGATTAAGGAGCGAATTGCTTACCTTTTTTGAACAGACAGATTATTCTGAGGGCGATTTGTATGGGGCGAGAAGAAACGATTTGATAGCTGATTTCATGGTTTTTGCGTTACCGGGGCTTATGGCGTTAGAGGATTGCGACGAAACCTATGATGTTTATTGTACATGGAACGAAGCGCTTGGCTGGGTAGGGGATCCGGGAAATGAACCAGGAAGAGGTATAGGTCAAATAGCGGATCCTTGGAGGGGTGGATTGATGACCGGAGAAAGAAATTCTTCCGCACCTGACTTTGGTACATTGCTGGAAGCATCGCAAAAACAGAATCGTGCAGCAAAGTATACTGGTGTAAAAGCATGTAAACTACGCCAAAATGTCAATCAGATCATCGGAGAGGATCGAGAGACTATAGAGCAGTATCTCATAAGAAAACTCACTGTTTTTGGCAAGAAAGAAGATAATATTGTTTACAAAAAGTATATTCAGCAGATTCCAATCGGAGAACACTTGCCCGGCTATAGGGAGTGTAAGGATATCACGATTAAGCGAATTGATTTCAAACCGAAAAGAGATTATTTAACTAAAATGAAAAATGGAATTAAGGACTTTTTTGTACGACAGTGGGATAAACACCTAGGAGACGGTGAAGGAGACTACTATGAGGTCTGGGAAAAAGACTGGTCAGAATGGGCAGATTATGACCGATTACATTATAGTACGCAGACATCATGGGAGTGAAAAGCAGGATACTTATGATGAAGCAGTAGCAAAGACTGATGCGGTATGAATGGAGGGCAACAACATGTATGTATTTGATTTCTTTAAAAGGTTATTTAAGAAGAACAACATTGGAACGATTATATATCTGTGCATGAATTTGGTGATGTACATAGCTTTACTGGGTGGTTTTGCTTTGCCTGAGATGATACCAGTAGCTTTGATGGCTTATTTGGCCTGTCTGTGTATTGCGCTGTCTCCGGTCGGTGAATTTATTCTGCGGCTTCAGTGCGGATGTAGAAAAATCAAAAAAGATAAGTACAAGAAGAGACTGGAGCCTTTATTTTATGAGGCGTATGATAGAGCAAAGAGAATGGATCCGACGATATCCGATCATGTGAAGCTTTTTATGAGCAAGAGCATGGATCCGAACGCATTTGCAGTTGGGCGTAAGACGATTTGTGTCACACGCGGACTTTTGGAACTGAGTGATGAAGAAATTCTTGGCATTATAGGTCACGAATTCGGACATATTGCACATAAAGACACAGATATGCTTCTTGTGATTAATGTCAGTAACTTTCTATTGACAGCAGTATTTTTCGTTGTCCGTTTGATTATTACTTTTGTTGTGATTTTAGCTGGAGGAGATGAACGCCCTGTCGGAAGTCTGCTTGCAAGTTTTTTCATAGATTTGCTACTGGTGGGGTTGATGGGACTTTGGACAAAGCTTGGCAATTTGTTTCATATGAAATCCTCACGTATGAATGAATACCGTGCGGATGCATTTTCCTGTGAATGTGGGTTTGCACAGAATTTATATCATGCACTGTATCATTTGGAAAAATCATATGGAGGGGGTTCTGAAAAGGGCGTATTTGCCGCACTTGGTGCTTCTCATCCAGATACAGTAGACCGTCTGGATGCCATCGAGGAGTGGAAACCAGGTACCTTGCAGATGGACGAACCATCAACGCCGGGAGAGTTGGAAGAAAAATTGATTTCGTTTAAAAATAAAGCCGTTCAGAAGGGTGGAGAAGCAATGAATATGGCAAAAAATAAAGCAGAGGAGGTTAGAACGTCGAGGACTTCGCAGACCCCACCGCCGATGCCACAGAGGATGCAGGCTCCACCTCAGCCTTATATGCAGCGGTCAGCGAATGGGCAGATTCCACCACTTGCACCGCCGCCGATACCACAAGGGATGCAAGCACCACCTCAGCCTTATATGCAGCAGTCAATGAATGGTCAGACCCCACCACTCGCACCGCCGCCGATGCCACAGGGGATGCGTATACCACCACAGCAGCCACAGCCAATGTCGCAGCCACAGCCAAAGTCACAGCCACAGCCAATATCACAGCCACAGCCAATGTCGCAGCCACAGCCAATGTCGCAGCCACAGCCAATGCCTCAGCCTAATATTAGAGCACAGCGTACCTTGCCGCCTACCTTCACGGTCGTGCCTGAGCCACAGGAGACGGGAATCCATGCCAGAGGAGGGGTATTACAGGAGACGGACTATTGCTACGGAAGATATTCCAGAGAAGGAATCTATTACTTTGGAAAGATCACTGGTATTGAAAATGAAGAGGCAGATGTTGAATTTTTTGACGGGCTGACGGATCATATTCAGGCTACACGTCTTTTTACAATTGAAGAAGCATTTGCAAATCTTCAGCCATTTGCAAACTGGAATCATCAGGGTGGATATTATCCCTGTTCTATTATCGCTAAAGGTAAGGATATGGTAACCGTCCGTTATGATGAGGACCAACAAATAGAAGAAACAATACCATATGAGCGGCTACGCTTTGTAAGCTGGTAAAAGATCTATAATAATCTAAATGAGGCAAGGAGATCAACTATGAAATATCAGATACCAGAGGGGTTTCTATATGATGAGAACAGTGGACTATATTATACACAGTTTATAGCAGATCATGAGGAGGGAGCGGCATGTCAGTTTGTGACATGGTTTGATGCGGACTCAGGAGAGTATACCCAGTATACATACCCGATTGAATCGAAAGAGTCTATCAACACTCAAATATCTGAGGAATCGACATATGGTATGCCTATGGAAGAGCAGACCTCCTTTCGACAGAATGCAGATGCGCAGCTCCTGTCGGCACCTGAGGAGCCCGAGGTTGATCTGAGTGAATACTATATCAATCTGGAAGAAGGGGATAGACGGAGCGATAGAAAAATGACATCCGACCGCCGTTCAACTAAGCAGATTGCGATAGCAGGAGCGGTTTTAGCTGTTGTGATTCTGGCAGTCTGTGCATGGAAATTCCAATGGCTTGACAAGGATGGAAACGCAGAAAAGGCAGAAGTCATGCAGGAAGCAGATGGTGATGAAGCAGAAGAAGCACAAGCGGATCAGCCAATGAAACTCGCTGCTGAGTCAGACTCCCAAATGAGTGAAGAAGAGCTGGCACTTGCAAGACAGGGAACACAGTATCCAATGGACAATATATACGTCAATATCATTCCTAAAAATGAACGAGAGGCAGAGTTTATTAAAATCGGTGGACTTTCCAATATGACTGGCGAATTCTTTAATGATTTTGAAGCAGACAGAAGCGGTCACTGTGTATATGAATGGGAGGTTGAACTTGCAAATTGTTCCGTCTCTTTGAGCTATTTTTATAAGCCAGAGGATTCGAAGACGATTACAGCACAGGATATGCAGTGTAATCTCTGGATCAGGGACGGGGATAGTTCACAGGTAGTCGATGGAATCAATTATGATATTGCGGAAGATTCGATTACATTCTATAATGTAATTCTACCAGACGAATGCACATCGGATATCAAAACGATCTACGAAGAGAAGGTGAATGTAAATGTATTGCTGGGAGGAACCAGCAGTCAGACATACATCTATCCAATTGTAGACTTTGCTGAGAATTTTCCCGGAACGGAAGAGTATGAAAAGGCAATGATTGAGATGGAAGCCAATGGATGGACAGAATCTAAATGTCAGCCAGGATTTGCCTACTATGGCACTTTTACATGTTTTGATTCGCAGCTTGCTGGCTACGAACCGTATATTGACCTCGGACCGGATGGAACGTTCTACATGCGGATGAATTTGGGAGACACTATGGCAGATGCGACAGGTACTTATACGTGGGAGGAGAAGGACGATATCTACATTTTCCTTTATTTTGATGACGTAGGAGGAACAATCCCCAGTGAAGCGACAGCTATTATGTCAAGTGGTCCAGACACCCTTTATTTTGAAACTTCAGGATTTGGTTTAATGGGATATGGAGATAGTTCAGGTTATTTTTCAAGATAAATAAAGCAGACTGGACATAGAGGAAAGGAGGGCGCTGCGAATGTTTCGTGTATTTCTGGTGGATGATGAGGAACTGATCGTAAAACAGATAGCAGACAGTGTACCGTGGATGGATAACGGTTTTGAAGTGATTGGAATGGAAACCAATTCTGAGCGTGCTGTGGAGCGTGTACTGGAATTAAAACCAGATGTGGTTTTCACGGATCTCAGAATGCCCTATCTAGATGGACATACATTTATGAAACAGGTTCGTGAATACGGACTGGAAACAGAATTTGTAATGCTTAGCGCCTATGGAACCTTTGAGGATGCCAGAACTTTTTTTCAGCAGGAAGGCTTTGATTATCTTCTGAAACCCTTACAGCTCCCAGAAGTACAGCTCGTACTGGAAAAACTCGCCAAAAAGCTATCAGAGAAGTATCCTGAGAGAAATGATGAGCCTGAGGAAGCCATGAATCCCGCCTTTAATGAATTGGTTGAGTATGTCGGGAATCATTTCTACGAAAAATTCACATTAGAACAGCTTGGCAGGAGATTTGGGTTGAGTGCAGGCTACATCTGTACGCTATTTGCAAAATATTATAATACAACACTGACTTGTTTTGTAACAAAAGCTCGCATGGAATATGCAGCGAAGCTGATGGGGGAGCATCGTTCCTCCTTAAAGAGTATTGCTGAGGATTGCGGATATAAGGATTATTTCTATTTCAACAAGGTATTCAAGGGTTATTATGGGATGGCACCGAGTCAATATACGGAACAACCAGAAAGAAGACTTCATGAGACAATTGCTGAAAGATAAGCGCATAGTGATTGTTTTTGCTGCCGTTATTCTGGCAGCCTTTTTCTGTTTGTATAAAAAGGTACAGGAAAATGAGGATGAGGGAACGATTGTAACGATAGCCGTACAGCAAAACGAACAGGTGAAGAATTTTCAAACAAATTACTATAAAAAATGGCTAGAGGAACAAACTGGCTATACGCTCCGATTTGAATACATTGCTGAGGGCTATGAAAAGGAGTACCTCAATGCAATGCTTATGGCAAATCCCGGAAGGATTGATGCTGTCTTTCTTTCAGGAGATGAGGGACTTCTTTCTACAGAAGAATTAAATGCCTACGCAGATGCAGGATTTATCCAGGATTTATCAGCTTATATGACGAGGGATAGCCATTTATACCAGATGACAGAGGATTATAAGGATTATCACATGAAAGATCAGCTGTGTTACAGGAATGGCTACTATTATATGCCAAATATGGATACATCGCGTGTTCATCAGAATATGCAGGTACTCTGGATCAATATGGGGTGGCTCAGAACCTTGGGATTGCAGATACCGACCGATACAGAGGAACTAAGGACGGTACTGAGAGCGTTTCGTGATGGGGATCCAAATGGGAACGGCTTAGCTGATGAACTGCCATTGATCAGTTGTGAATCGAATGAGGCGTTGCAAAGCTATCATTATTTATTAAATGCTTTTTTCTATCAGGATCCGCTACATGGACAGATGCTCATCCAGAATAATGGTGGGGCAGCATATGCTGCGACAGACTCTGCTGTTCGAGAGGGGCTAAAATATTGTGCCGGACTTTTTGAGGAGGGACTGTTAAGCGATACATGTCTTCTTTTTTCAAGGAGACAGCTGACGGAACTAGCCAATGCGCAGGAGGACATGGTCGGTGCATTTACCAGCCAGAGCATTGCTGATGTAATATACCCAGATTGTTCCAATATATTGGCGCGGTTCATACAGGTGCCCCCTATTCAGGGACCAAAGGGAGAGCAGCATGCAGTCTATTCGGATTTGAATGCAAGTATCGGAGGCTATATTCCAGCGAATAGCACACATCCCAAAGAGGCATATGAATTGATGGATCTCATGCTGTCTGAGCAGGCGGCCTTGATTGATTCCTTTGGAGAGGAAGGAATAGACTGGAAGTACTCAGAAAACGGAGATTTGTCTACATACGGGAGTCAGGCGAGGATCACAACGCTCCGCTATCTAAAGGATGCAGTGCAGAATCAGAACTTTGCTGGGACTGGACCAGTCGTATTGGCACCAGAGTATTCCAACGGGGTGACTTGGAACGGGAACAATTCACTCGTGGAATATATTGATGCCAGAGCGGTCAGATCCTATGAAAGCTTCTATTGTGACAAGAGAGAAGAACTGAGGAGTGTTAATCTGGAAGCACCTGATCGGAAAAAGGATATTCATGAGATGACCTTACAATTCATCTTCGGAAGTCAAAATTTAGATTCTGACGCAGCATGGAAGGATTTTGAGGCGCTTTACAACTGAACAGGAGAGGAAGTCATGGGGAAAACCATATGAGAGGAAAATGCTTTAGAACTGCAGGATTGCTAGTGTTTCTGGCTGCTATGACAGGCTGCGGTCTGCCAGATCAGGACACGAGACAGAAACAGAACATGAAAGATTGGGAGGAAATGGCTGAACTATCTGCAGCAGAGAGCCCGGAGGAACTCTATCAGAAGGCATTACAGGAGGATATGCTGGTCGTATATTCAGTGTCATCTAGAACCTTTGAAGCCAAGGAAAGCTTTGAAAAGGATTATCAGGGGCTTACAGTTGAGGTCAAGGATGTGCGGGGTGACGATATTGTGAATATGCTGTTAGAGAACTATCAAAAGGAAAATTATGCATGTGATGTAGTCATCTGTAGTGATTGCGATGGAAGTCTTACAAAGGAGCTTGTCGAACCTGGCATTGTCTATACCTACATTCCGCAGGATATTAAGCCATTTATGAGGGAGGGACATGCAGATCGTGAGTTGGACTTTATCGGAGAGGCTATAATGCTTTGCTATAACACAGTTCAGTTTGATCGCCAGCCGATTCAGAACATATGGGAATTAACGGAGGAACAGTACCGTGGGAAGATTATCATGGCTAATCCGCTGAGTTCTTTTTCCACCTATGGATTTTGCTCAACTTTGTGTAACGAATCTGAGCAAATTGCAGAGGCGTATTTGCGTTATACTGGTATAGAGCTTGCAATTGAGGACGGAAAAAATGCAGGAGAGATGTTCTGGGAAAAAGTCAGCGACAATATTGTATTTACTAACTCCAGTGATGAGGTAGTAGAAGGAATCGGAGGGCAAGGAAGCGGAAATATGTCTATCGGAATTATGATATCCAGTAAAATGCGCTATCAGGATCTGGGCTATCATTTTGCGCCTATTTATCATCTGGAGCCTTTTGCTGCAGTCTATACTCCCAACAGTGTGACAATAGCTGGCGGCAGCCGCAGTGTGAACACAGCAAAGCTGTTTGTCCGATACTTATTGGGAGAGGCGGATGGTACAGGCATGGGAATCAAACCATACTCGACAAAAGGAACATGGTCTGTTCGTAAGGACGTGGCAGACGGGAATCTGGTGCCACTTGATGATATGGATATGGTCAGGATGGATAAGGAGCATCTGTATCGTAACCGTGATCATATGATTGCCTTTTGGAAACAGATATTGAAGGAGACATCAGTACAGTAGGATGAAAATCAAAAAAAAACCCCTGATTCGGGAATTGAAATGGACCATGCTCGGACTAAGTACTGCAATGCTTGCTATGTGGTTTTTTTTCTATGTCAGCATACACAATCTGGTCCAACACCATGTCATGCAGAATATGGAACAGGTATCGGAGCAGATCATCTCTGAGATGAACCGTTCCTTTTTGCAGCTGGAAGAGGTGTCCTTTGCATTGTCTAAGGATCAGGCTGTACAGGACTTTATTCTGGAAGAGGATGATATCGCATTTATTCAGAAGGCAGGCAGGGTTGAGAAGATAGTTAACACATTGGCAGAGGATTCCTCTTTGATGGAGCATCTGATCGTGTTTGACGCACAGGGGAGGTATTATCGCTTCATGGGTAATATAAGCAACAGTGGTTTAAAAAGACTGTATCAGATTATCAGCCTTGACAGCTTCGGGAGCCACATCAGGCTCTTTCTAGATGAGACCAGTTTTATCGGATATGTAACGGAAATCGATCAAGATCAGGACAGAATCGGGACAATCGTTATGTTGATTGACGAAAACGATATTTATAGACTGTTTGAACAGATGTCTGAGAATGAGAATATGAAGATTGCACTTGCAGCAGAGGGAAAAGTCATTTTGACTAATGACGAGCAATTGCAGGATGCTCATGTAGCTGATGTCAGGAAGGAGACATCCTATATTGTCTACAAACAGGTTGGATTCACACCATTCGAGCTATTGCTGTCCTATGAGGATTCCAATCATTCCATGAGTACGTTATTTCTGACGGCGATGCTTGTTATGGCAGCACTTTTGCTGATTCTGTTAGAAATATTTTTACGTTTCTGGAAGCAGAAATTCTTTGAGCCAATCCAATCGGTTATTACGGAAGTGGAAAGCTTTGAAGGAGGCAGGGGTGAAGCAATCCCTGCGACGGGGATGGAGCATTTTGACGGTTTGGTAGCGGGCATCAACGATATGGTGGAGAGAATCGAGCAGAAGGAGAAGGAAGTCTATGAGACGGCATATTCCCTACAGGAGGCGGAATTAAAGAAGCAAAAGGCTTTGATTATCTCTCTGAAGAAGCAGATTAGCGCTCACTTTACAGTGAATGTATTGAATATCATCAAGGCACTTTCGGCTACGGGAGATAATGAAAAAGCGGGTCTGATGTGTGATGGACTATCTTACCTGCTCCGTTACGCAAATGTAGGAGATGCATTAATCAGCGGCATGGAAGAGTTTTTTGTACTTCAAAAGTATACAGACATTATGGAAATTCGTTATCCAGGAAGATTTGTAGCAGACATTGATATGGAGGATGAACTAGAGGAGATTGAGCTGCCGCGAATGCTCCTGCAGCCAATTGTAGAAAACAGTATCCTGCACGGTGTCATCAGAGAGAACAGTGATCAAAAGGGTAAAGTTCATGTTTATTGCTGCATAGAACCCGAGGAAGTTTGTATCGTGATTGAAGATGACGGAAAGGGGATGACCGCAACCGAGCTAGAGCAGCTAAGAAACGATATTATGGATGTCAATCTGGACGAAGTAGACGTAGAGGGTCTGTCTCATGTGGCACTGATTAATATAGAACGAAGAATTCGTTCTTATTTTGGCAAAACATATGGTTTATCAATCGAGTCTTCTGAGGGAACAGGAACGAAGGTTGTAGTCCGCTTGCCTGTGATCAGACGAGGAATATAGATTTTTGCCGCCATTTTATGACCTTAAGACTGGTGCTGTACGAAAAAAGTCGGAGTTATCATCCTTGGATGACAACTCCGACTTGGTTACATTCAAAATTCTACTTTTTCCATAATCCATGAAGATTGCAGTAAGCATAGACAGCTACTACCTGATCTCCTTCGCATATAGCAAAACATGCTTTAGGAGCTTCTCCTGGTTTTAGAGCTTTTCTCTGATTTCCTTGCTCTGTCTGGATTGAAATCCACTCTATATAGTGATTATCAACCATTGGATGCTCTACCTCGCCTACTGTGACAGTGACGATGTTTCCGTCAACCTCAAAAGTAGGTACATGCTTCTCAACTGCGCCATCTGAGGTTCCAGGTATGAGTTCCGTCATGTTCTGCCCACAACATACGATGGACGCTCCACTTTCCTTTACAGTTGCAATCATGTTTCCACAAAGCTCACATATATAAAATTTTTGTTCCATTTCAATTTCCTCCTTTAGTGTAGCAGGGTTTTTAACTACCATAATTTTAATTCAAAAGTTGTGTTTCGTCAAGGTATTTCAAATAAATGGACAGTAAATGGACAGTAAAGCGGCTGCTTGCATAATTGCACAAAAACCCTTATTATATGGTATATTAATAGAAATGAAAGCAGAGGAAAACAATGCAATATAGAAAAATGGAAAAATTAAATATAGAAACATCTCTTTTGGGCTTTGGCTGCAAGTGTTTTCCTACAACGGGAAAAGAAAAGATCAGCAGAGCGAGATCAGAGAAGATGATTGATATAGCGATGCAGGCAGGTGTCAATTATTATGATACGAGCTATACTGATCACAATGGAGAGAGCGAGTCATTTATTGGCGATGTGCTGCAAAAGTATGAACGTGGGACATATTATTTGTCAACAAAGCTTCCGTGTTGGGAGGTTCAGTCTAGGGAAGATGCAGAGCGTATTTTCAATGAACAGTTTGAAAGGCTCAGGACAGACTATATTGATTTCTATCTATTACATTCATTAGATGCAGAATCATTTCACAAAATGTGTGAACTGGGTGTTGTTGCCTGGCTGGAGGAACAGCAAAAGACAGGAAGAATCAAGTATTTTGGTTTTTCCTTTCATGATAGCTATGAGGTATTTGAAGAAATCCTCCAGTACCGTGTGTGGGATTTCTGCCAGATTCAGCTGAATTATATGGATACGGAAGAGCAGGCAGGAATCAAGGGATATAAGCTGGCGGAGGAAATGGGTATTCCAATGATCATCATGGAACCTGTAAAGGGTGGAACACTGGCAGATATGGAGGATAGTATCGGTCAGCCTTTTAAGGACATTTCCAAGAATGCAACCTATGCATCATGGGCACTGCGCTGGGCAGGCAGTCTACCGAATGTTAAGGTGATTCTGAGTGATATGTCATCAATGGAACAGGTACATGACAATCTGCATACCTTCAGTCCATTCATGCCACTCACACCAAATGAACAGATTGCAGTACTTAAGGTGTCCACAGAACGAAGAAAACAGCTGCAGATAGAGCCGGACACAATTTCGGTTGAAACTTTGGCTGAAATTTAACAGACTGCTTGCTAAATAAGGCGAAAAAAGCTATAATTAAATTCGTGATACAATTAGGGGAGGATTCTCATAAGAGAAGAAACCCCTATTAGAATAAAATAATTTTATGAATAAAGGAATTAACCAATGGATTTGAACGAAAAAAAAGAAAAAGATGAAGTAATCTCCAGAAATTTTATAGAGCAGATCATAGAAAAGGATCTGTCTGAGGGCAGTTATGATACGATCTGTACCCGATTTCCGCCAGAGCCAAATGGATATCTTCACATCGGACACGCTAAGTCTATCTTACTCAATTATGGATTGGCGCAAAAATATCATGGAAAATTTAATATGCGTTTTGATGATACGAATCCTACAAAAGAGGATACAGAGTTTGTTGAGT
>CAZACC010000024.1:0-25008 GCA_964483545.1 uncultured Lachnospiraceae bacterium | reverse complement strand
GTACGTCAGGTCTCTCTGCATAAACTCTCATATGCATCTTGATCTCGCTGGACGGTTTAAAGTTTCCGTTTGCCTGTATCACCTTTCCCTCTCGATCTACCTTACATATATAATCAGGTGTCATGAACCCTTTGCTGACGCCAGTCGGTGTACACAGGAACTCATTTTCTGAAATCTTCACTGATATATTGCCGTCATTTGCTGCAACCATTCCTCTGTCATAGATTCTCTTACCAATCTCACAAATCTGTTTTTTGATCTCGTATTCCGATACCATATTCAACATCTCCTTATTTGTTTGCTATTTACATGTGATTTACATGTTGTTTTTATTTGTTTTTCTTTTGTTTAATTGGATTTTAGCACATATACAAACATAAATCAACCCCTAAATCTTGTTTTTGACGTTTATTTGTTGCTTTTAGTTTGTTTTCCATGTGAATCCCACATTTATCATCCAACCACCATGACACACCGCCCGTGCCTTGCCTGTTTCACCGTCCTTCACCTGCTCCCCTCTCTTCCGCTCATGCAGGCTTTTCACTTGCTTTCTTTACTTCTACCTCCAACCTTGAGAGAATTTTGGACAAGTAACCTGCTCTACGAACACTAACCATTCCAAAACGATCCATACAATATATCATGTTATCCTATATTGGACAACGAAACTCCTCAATCGCATTGCTAATTCCAAAAAAACAAGATGACTTCTTTTCTTTGGAATCCGAATCAACAAAATCTAGACTGTGTTGTCCAAAATAAAGCTGATCAACATCTAAATGCATTCCTTTTGGAATTTCTATTCGTTTCAATCACTTCACTTGTCCAAAATTCCTAGAAACACCTCGATATCACTCATTCTTTCAGCCACATACTCGTGTTCCCGCCATTTCTACTCAAACGCTACTTCGCCGGTTTTAGAAATTGTGCAAAACAAAAAAAGGCAATGTCATTATGACGATGCCTTGTTTTTTATTTTGATATCAGATCATATAGTAACGCAAATGTCTTTGCTTCCTGTCAATCTGTCATTGATTACGTTGCCACTACTTAGAAAATCCCGAAGATCTTCTCTTGAAAATTCCCATGTATCTTTTCATAAGTAGTATAGCTGATATGGCTGTCCTTGAAGGTCGAGTCCCATAGACTGCAGATGCTTTTTGCAATCAAGTCTGCCTGCTCACTCTCTGTCAGCAGCAATGCAGGAAATGTATAGTAAATCATGAAAAAATTCAAGTCTGCCTGCATACGAGATTTTATACGACCCTTCACAGAAAAAGCATCCTGAACCGCCTTTACAAAACCCTCGGCGATTTCTTTGGCAGCTGCCTCATGGTCCTCCGCCTGCTCTGTATAGGCTGTCATTTCCTCGAAATAGTGACCATTTTTTTCACGAAATGCGGTCATATTCTTTTCATAGGAAGCCTTCTTTAATTTCTTCATCATGTCTGTCATTCCGTCAAATAGATTCTCTACATGTTCCAGCATAGGAAACCTCCGTTTCAATTAATCAACTACCACACCCTTTTGCAGCATAATATTTGCATACAATGCTGATTCTCCTGTTGCAATGATCGCATAGACCTTTTTAGCTTCCTCATAAAATGCAAAACGCTCGATGTTGCCGACTGCGCCTGCGCCTCTTTGATCATATTTTGCTACAATTTCCTTATAGGTATCCCAGATCGGTGTCTCGACTGGATCACCCTTCATAACCTCCATGAGGTTTACCGGATGCTCTACATAAGAATCCAACGGAAATACCTGCAGGATTGCATCCAGCAGCTCTGGAACTCCGTGTCCGTCACAACGGATTACGATTGCATCCTTTCCCATGGACTCAGCTGGAAAATTGCCGTCTGAAATCACGATTCTATCACTATGTCCCATTTCCGCCAGAACCTTCAAAAGCTCCGGTGAGAGAATTTTCGGTATGCCTTTTAACATATTATAATTCCTCCATATTCAAGTTTTAAAAGGAACCGGAATGACTCCCGGTTCCTTTGTTTTAACACATTACTACAAACATTTTTCCTAACTAAGATCAGTCATAAAGGTTAGGAGCGATAGATGGATCTTCCATGTTTGTTGAATCATACCAGTAACCATCTGTAGCAACGTCTGCAACTGTCTTGCCATCAGCGATGTCCTTCAGAACGTCAACTGTTGTGATACCCATTGCTAAAGGAGACTGTGTAACAGCACCGAACATCTTGCCGTCTTTGATAGCGCCCTTGATAACTGAACCAGCGTCAAAGCCTGCTGCTAAGATTGTAGATGCAGGATCTGTTCCTAATACATTCAGGTTATCATTAGCTGTTAAGATACCTTCTGCTGCAACCTGGTTTGAACCAAACATACCAATTGTATCTGCTTTGTTCAGGATAACTGATGCCTCTGTAGCACACAACTCAACTGTTGTCTGTGCTGGAACAGCAACCTCGATGATGATATCAGCTGATGCCTCATCGCCAGCATCTTTACATTTTGATACATAATAATCATTACCAACAACTGCAACTTTCTTTCCGTCAGCTGATGCAAGCTCAGCAAACTTGTCGATAAATCCAAGACCACGGCTTGTGATAGACTCTGAAGTAGCTTCCTGGTTAACTTCACCAACTCTTACTGGTGCTGTAGCTGAAGCGATCTTATCCTTTAATGCTGCATAAAGATTGTCAGCTGCTGTAGCGCCTGCGCCATAGTTATCTGTAGCGATTGTTGAAAGTACTGATCCTGCCGGAGCGTTCGGGATACCTGAGTCGAAACAAACTACAGGGATTCCTTTGTCCATAGCTGTCTGCAGAGAATCAAGACACGCATCCTGATCACATGCTGCAAGACCGATTCCGTTAGGAGCGTTGTTAATTGCGTTATTTAACATGTTAACCTGATCAGCGATATCTGATTCAGCGTTAGGACCTGTACAATTAACCTTAACACCAAGTTTCTCAGCTTGCTGGTTAACACCAGTTACTGCTGCCTGCCAATATGATGACTGATAGCTCTTTACGATGATTTCAAATGAGTAATCACCTGAAGCTGCTGGAGCTTCTTCTGCTGCTGCATCTTCTGCTGGAGCTGCTTCCTCTGCTGCTGGAGCCTCTGCTGCTGCGTCTGCTGCGGGAGCTGCTTCCTCTGTCTTAGCGCCGCATCCGGCTAACAGAGTAGCTACCATTGCTACTGACAAGAGTGTTGCTAATACTTTCTTTTTCATTACGAATCCTCCTTTTAGTTACTACTGTTTAATAGTTTTTATATGTAACTGCCTTAGCAGTCTCATATCGTGATAAAATGATTAAGCCTTTGCTCTTTTTCTTTTAATGATATCAACCAGTACTGCTGCAATCAGAACCATACCCGTGATAATCTGCTGCCAGTTTGCCTGCAATCCGATATAAGGAAGTCCCGTTTTTAACAGACAGATAACGAATACGCCGAGTAGAGATCCCACAATACTTCCTACACCACCTGTAGCAGATACACCGCCGATAATGGCACCACCGATTGCCTCAAGCTCGAAGCCTGCACCCGTACCTGGCTGAACCGTAGCAAATACAGCTGAATAAGCGATTGCTGCAAGTCCTGCAAATAATCCTGAGATTGCATATGCCAAAATATGATAGAACTTTACATTAACACCTGACAGTATGGTTGCTTCTTTATTACTTCCGATTGCGATTGTATATCGGCCTACCTTTGTATGATTGAGCACAAATGACATAATCAGTACCAAGATCAGTACCCAGAGAAATCCGATCGGTATCTGAGTTCCATTCACATTAATCTTAAAAATGCTTCTGAACCAGCTGCCTTCAGATCCAGTTGTCGGCCATGATATGCCGAATCGCTGTGAACAAAGAGATCCGAGACCTCTTGTAATCATGCAGGTACACAATGTTGCAAGGAACGGTGGCAGATTCATACCTGCAACCAACACTCCGTTCAAAATACCAATAGCAATGCCAAACACAACGGTGACTAATAGTCCTGCTCCTGTCGGCCATCCACAGTGAACAACTAGATATCCTCCTGCCAATGAATAACAGATTAATCCTGTACCGATGGACAAATCTACACCACCCGTAATTAATGGGAATGTAACACCGATTGCCATTAATGCAATGTAGTAAGAATAATCCAAAATACTCATTGCAGTTGAATATTTCCTGAAGTCAGGACTCATGAGGCTGAAGAGTGCATATAATGCAATCACAACCAAAAATACAATGAACTTCTGTCCTCCCAGTTTTGCCACCAACGATTTTTTCTTCAAAGCTGGTGCGCTTACATTGTTACTCATGTTTTCCCCTCCTAACTTATCTCTCGTGTTGCCATATTCATGATTAGTTCCTGAGAAGCTTCTTCAATACCGATCTCGCCAGTCTTCTTTCCCTCACACATAATCACAATACGGTCACTCATTCGCAATATCTCAGTCATTTCAGAAGAAATCATGATGATAGATTTTCCCTGTTCCGTTAATTGATTCATGAGCTTATAAATCTCGCTCTTAGCTCCAACATCAATACCTCTGGTAGGCTCATCGAAAATCAAGATATCACAGTTCTTGACCAGCCACTTTGCAATAACCACCTTCTGCTGATTACCACCTGACAGATTCACGACCTGCTGATCCACACTTGGCGTCTTGGTTGCAAGAGAGTCTACATATTTCTGTGCCACCTCTTGCTCAGCCTTTTTATCAATGAACATTCCCTTCATATAATCTTCCAGACAAGCCATTGTAGAATTCTCTGCAATTGTCTTCTGTACTACGATTCCATATCGTTTACGATCCTCAGATAAATAACCGATTCCAGAATTAACAGCATCCTCAGGAGAATGAATGATGACCTTTTCTCCATTAATATAGATGTCTCCGCTCTCCTTTGGATCAGCACCAAAGATTGCTCTGGCTGTCTCAGTACGTCCAGCACCCATCAAGCCTGAAAATCCTAGGATTTCTCCCTTCTTTAATTCAAAGCTGACATCCTGTACCATCTTGCCTGCATTCAAATGCTCTACTTTCAATACAACAGGTGCATCTGGTGCAACCAAGCTCTTCTGTTTCGGATCTTCATAAATGGTACGACCTACCATCATGTTAATGATATCACTCTTGGTACATTCCTCTGTGATCAAGGTTCCTACATAGCTGCCGTCTCGCATAACTGTTACGCGGTCTGTAATAACTTTGATTTCATCCATACGATGAGAGATATATACAATACCAAGGTTCTGCTTTCTCAGATCACGTATGATCTTGAACAGTTCCTCTATTTCTGATTCTGTCAGTGCTGCTGAAGGCTCATCAAAGATAATGACCTTTGCTTTGTGTGAGATTGCCTTTGCAATTTCGCACATCTGCTGTTTGCCGACAGTCAGATTACTCATGGTTTCACTCGGATTAATATCAATGTTCAGTCTGTCAAAGAGCTTCTTTGCTTCCTCATTCATCTTCTTGTCATCAATCCTGATACCCTTTTTGAACTCACGTCCGATAAAGATATTCTGTGCAATCGTCAGATGACCGAGCATGTTCAGCTCCTGGTGTACAATGACAATACCTGCATCCTGTGCTTCTCTTGTATTGTGAAACTCTACTTCTTTTCCTTCATATGTAATCGTTCCGGAATCCTTTGTGTAGATACCCGTAAGAACCTTCATCAAGGTTGACTTGCCAGCACCGTTCTCACCCATCAGTGCATGAACTTCTCCGGCCTTGACTTCAAAATCAACCTGATCCAGCGCATGTACTCCGGGGAAAGATTTATCGATTCCTTTCATCGTTAAGATTACGTCGCCCATTCTCCTACCTTCACCCTTTCTTATCCGTCTTGACTTTCTAATTGTGCTTTGTTATTAATTCTTTCTGCGTCTTGCTACCACATCAGCATATACTGCAACGATAACGATAATGCCGGTAATAATCAACTGGTAGTCTTTTGTGAAGCCAAGTGCAAGAATACCCTCCTGCAGCAAAGCGATGATAAATACGCCGATTACCGTACCACCGATTGATGCGAGACCGCCTGCCATAGATGTACCACCCATTACGCAACCCGCAATTGCTTCGTTGTTATACTGATCACCATAGCCAGGCTGAACTGTTGTATAAGCTGCTACGAAAAAGATTGCAGCAATACCAACCAACGCCCCACAGATAATATAGGAAAGCATTTCCCATTTTTTAACGTTTACACCTGAAAGTCTGACAGCTTCCTTATTCGAGCCAAGGCTGAGGATATAACGTCCTGCTCTTGTCTTGTTCAACACAATCGAGCAGATGACTGCAATCGCTATAAAGATGACAAGTCCGACAGGAAAGTCGCCGATCTTAACCAGTTTTCTGAACCATCCCTCTGCAGTCGTTCCCTGCGGCCAGCTGACTGACTGTGTCTTTGTAAATACAGAAGCAATACCCTTTGCGATATTCATACTTGCCATAGATACAATAAACGGTGGAACTGACCAGTAAGCTACAAGATATCCGTTAAAGCATCCAAATATAATACCTACTAAGATGCTAATCAACAAACTGAGTAATACAGGTACTCCGTAATGTGTCAAGCAGAAACCTGATACCAGTGCCGAGCAGAACATGACTGGTCCGATTGAAAAATCGATACCGCCTGTTGCGATAACAAAGGTTACACCAAGTGATAAAAAGCCCAAAAAATATGCATAATTTAACGCACTCAAGATACGGGGCAGTCCAGCAAAATTATTGCTTGCTACTGAGAAAAATACATACATCAGTATTAAAACAGCGCACAAAACAATTCTGTTAAATCCGATCTTCTTTATAATTGGGTTTTGTTTGATCTTTTCCAATTTTCTTCCTCCCCTATGCTCAATTGTTGTAAGCAATTCGTAATTCTGTTTTAAAATTCACTTTACTGATACGTTCATGAATTTTTCTATTTGAAGTGGGTGAAACGTTTCGCTTCAATGTAATTATTATCCGACAAACTAACTGAATTGTCAATCATCACACATGCGACATCTGTGGAAAAACATATTACTATATTCACTTTTCTATCTGCAAAAAGCGTCACTAATTGAATAATTGAGCTTTGTTGCATAATTATAGTCTTCTACAAGGTGAATCACACAATCCTCAGCGAGTTCCTTCGGATCCATCTGCAGCAAGCCATCTCTGACCTTGATATACTGCTGTGGCATATACTGACGAAGCATGCTGAGTGGAATCTCAACCTCCGACAGGTTTTTGAACAGCTGTTGAATCGCAGTCTGCATTTCTGGTTGTGCAAAATAGTAACGGCATCTGTCTGAAAAGCTGTATTTTCTCTTAATTGCCAGTTGCTCCTCTGTACCATGGTAATGCTTCTTCCAGTCGCCCGGATTCTGAACCATGATTTCTTCCATGGTTTCAATCAATTTTGCCTGCTTTTCCTCTGGTACCAGTATCTTTTCCATCATGGATAACGCAAAGAGCCCTTCTCTTAGAGAGAATGTCAGAGCCGGTCCCACTTTCAAGATTGCGATTCCGTCTTCAACCATTTCCTGAAGACTCTTCGGTGACTGGTAATCTGTAGAATGACCTTCCAATACAATATTGTCATATTTTTTCATTGCCTCGGTAAGCTCAGTCGCTTTTGCTCTGTCATAATGATAGAGATCAGCATCGCCAAATTCCACACCAGGCTGGACTACGATTCCAATAATGTTATCAAACGCATCCATCAGACCGCGTTTTTCAAACTGTTCACGATAGACACGCAGTGTCTTCTCTACAGCCTCAGGACTGGTTACCTGAATACTGTCCTCTGCTTCCTGAGCACCACCTGGAATCGGAACTTCGCTGCCGATGATAAATGCCGGTCTCACTTCCTGTGGGTTTTTCTTCCACAGTTCCTGATAAGCCTCTTCACAAGCTTCATAAAGAATGGCTCCTCTTCTTGCAATCGTCTCATCTGTCAGCATCTGATCTGTCGGATCGTCAGCGACGCGCATGCTCGTATCAAGATGAATTTTCTTAAATCCTGCCAATACGAACAGCTTTACCAGTTCGATTGATTTTGCCATAGCATCCTGTTCTGTTTCACTCTGCCATGTCAGCGGTCCCAGATGGTCGCCTCCCAAGATGAGTTTCTCTCTTGGGAATCCGATTCCATCTGCAATCTGATAAACAAAATCACGATAGTCTGCAGGTTTCATTCCAGTATAGCCACCGAACTGATTGACCTGATTTGCTGTTGCTTCTACTAATACATAATCATCAAATCTGAGTGCCTGCTTCAGACACGCTTCTATTACCAAATCATTTGCTGTACAAAAGGAAGGGATACCGGCAAATTTCATACCGTTTTTTCTTTTCTGCAGCATAGAACGCATTGCATCCATTGTTCCTGCCTCCATTTTTACCTGTTTATTTTGAATCCTGTATTGACTGTAATCAATTTTCTATTTTCTATTTTGCATCTGGACAATCAACAATCACACCATCTTCGTCCCAAAGGTCATGCCAGTCATTAGCGCCTTCCCACAGGAATACCTGTCCTTTCACCAGACGGTTGTTCTTCTCCAGTGTAGCGATAACCTTCATCTCCTCATCTGTCAGCGGTTCTGTGATTGTGGACTGTAAATTGCTAACATACTCCATCTCATGGATTGAGAAAGGAATGGGAATCTGTCCTCTCTGTACGGCCCACTTCAACGCTACGATTGCAGGGTGAACTCCGTGAGCCTGTGCGATTGCCTTGAACTCAGGAATCTGCATATCTGCAATGTCATCTGGCTCCATATCTCTTTCTGGTCTCTGAGGAGATCCAAGCGGCATAAATCCGATTGGCTGTATCTCATGCGCTACAAGATAATCAAATAATTCCTGCTGCTGGAAGCATGGATGTAATTCCATCTCACATGCTACTGGCTTAATGCGGAACTGATCCATAACCGCATTCATTTTCGGAATTGTCATATTGGAAATACCAATGTGTCTAACCAGACCTTCATCAACAAGCTTCTCGCACTGTCTGTATGTATCCATGAATTCCGCAACTGAGAATGGTCTGGAATCAGGATTACGTGAGTCCACTCCACAGTGAGGTGCATGGTAATTCGGGAACGGCCAATGGATAAAGAACAAATCGATATAGTCACATTTCAGATCTGCAATACTCTTCTTGCATGATTTCTCAACCTCACGGTGCATATCATTCCACACCTTTGTCATAATGTACAATTCTTTTCTTTCCACAACACCTTCGTCAAATGCGTTTTGGAATACTTCACCAATTTGATCCTCGTTTCCATAGCATGCTGCACAGTCGATCATACGATAACCTGCGCGAATTGCGCCTGCTACTGCATTGGAAACCTCTTCTGCTGTAAAGCGATCAGAACCGAATGTACCCATTCCGATGCAAGGCACCTGATCTCCCGTATGTAATGTAATCTGTGGTACTTTTGATGCGTCAACTCCCATGATAAATCCTCCTTAAAATATGTTTGATAGTTTCTGGTATCTTTTCTCTATGCTTCGCTGTCTATCAGGATCTTTCCTTTCACCGTTCCCGGTGTCTTGAACATTTCAAATGCTGTATCAATCTTGGAAAGAGGAATCTTCTGAAAGATAAACGAATCATCAAACTTCAGTTCACCAGTCTTGAAATAATGTGCTACCAGTTCCCATTCATCTCCTGGGAATGGTGCGGAATAACTCATCCAAGATCCTGTCAGTATGAATTCCTTACGATTCATAGCTTCCCACTCTTCTACACTAAAGGACAAATCTCTGGTCGGTGTACCGATGAAGCACACCTGAGCCTTATTTGCTGCCAGCTTGAACGCCATTTTCATCGTGATGGTATTGCCGGCTGTTTCGTATACATAGTCAAAACCGCGTCCATCTGTGATTTTCTGAACCTCATCCATAAAATCCTCTTTACTTGAATTCACTCCGTAATCAGCACCGAGACGTTTTGCCAGTTCCAGTCTTTCATCTAAAATATCAAATACAACAACTTTTTTAGCTCCAAAAATCTTGGCCCATTGCATCGTCATCATGCCGATTGTTCCACCACCAAGAATGGCAACTGTGTGACCCCCCTTAAAATCGAGTCTTCTAAGACCATGCAGTGCTACGGTTGCCGGTTCAAAAAAAGCTCCCTTTTCAAAGCTGACACTGTGATCAAATTTCACAGCATTTTTTTCAGGCACGGTCACATATTCTGCAAAGCTTCCATACTCTCTGGATCCGATAAAACTGTAATGCTTACATAATGAATAGTTTCCCTTTTGGCAATCCTCACATTTCATACAAGGCACCAACGGCACTCCCGCTATGCGGTCCCCAACCTCGAGGCTTGTAACGCCCTCACCAATTTCATCTACAATACCGGAAAACTCATGTCCGAGCACATTTGGAAAATAATGACATGCATCTCCATTCACTCTTGGTACGTCTGAACCACAGATACCGGTATACTTGACCTTGATGACCACCTTTCCAGGTTCCGCCTTCGGCTTGTCAATCTCCTCATAACGGATATCATTTTTTGCGTGTACGACTCCTGCTTTCATCTCATTTGCTCCTCCTGGTTCTTCCTGTTCTATTTCAATTGAAGCATTGCGCTTCCTGCTAAATATCAATACTTGGAAAATGTATTCTTTAAGGCTTCAGATAACTGTAAATATAATTTCATGGACTCCTGATACTTCTCGTGTGCCTCCAGATTAGGCTCCTGTGTCCTTGTAATCACGATTGTCTGACTGATGGCCTCCTCATAGTTTCTGTACATGCCACATCCCACTCCTGCAAGTAGTGCTGCGCCCAATGTTGTGGCTGTATCCGATGTCGGAACCTGAATGGTCTTGCCTGTTACATCTGCCTTGATCTGTGTCCACAAAACAGAGTTAGAAGCTCCGCCCATAGCATTCAGTGTACCAATCTCAATCCCTGTTTCTGCGGCAGTCCGTAGATTATGCTCCAGCGAAAAAGCAACTCCTTCTAATAGAGAGCGAATCATATGTCCTCTAGTTTTATCAAATGACAAGCCATAAAATACACCTTTTGCATCCGGATTCCAGATTGGAGAACGCTCCCCTGCCATATAGGGTAAGAATGTCACTCCATCTGACCCTACGCTTACTTCTGATGCCTCCGTTGTCAGATCGTCAAATGATAAATCCTGTCCAAACTCCTGCTTAAACCATTTCAGAGTACCACCTCCACCGACTGTGCCGCCCTGTAGCAGCCATAGTCCTGGGATTACGTGCGGACTCAGGATTAATTTCTGATGAGAAAGCGCCTTGTCTGTACAGATGCTCATACCGCCTGCCTGACCACCCTGTTCCTGTGTCTGTCCAACACGGTAAACACCTGCTCCCAATGTCCCGCAGGCTGCATCCAGACCACCTGCAACGACCGGAATACCCTCTTTCAGTCCTGTCAGCTCTGCTGCCTTCTTCGTAACCTTGCCTACGATTTCATCACAACGGTACAAATCAGGTACAAGATCAGTTGACAGTCCAAGTCTGCCTGCAAGGTCCTCATGGTAAGTCAGATGATTCATATCAAAGAAATGAATTCCATAGCCCTGTGAAAGATCCTGACTCATAATGCCTGTCAGTTTATATACGATATAACTATTGCTTTGTAAGAATTTATATGTATTATGAAAGATTTCAGGTCTTTCTTCTTTGAACCACAGCATCTTCGGTGTCGTATAGGACGGAAGAAAATCGTTTCCTGCCACCTTGAAGATTTCTTCAGACCCTACCTCTTTTTTGACTCTGTCACAAATATGGCGTGCTCTGGTGTCCATCCAGATAGGTGTGCGGTGTAGAGCATTTCCATCTTTATCCACCGGAATCGCCGACCAGCTCTGTCCATCTACTCCGATACCGCAGATCTGCTCAGCCTGGATAGCATCCTTAGATAATACTTCCCGAATGCCGTCGCAAATCGCATACCACCACTTATCTACATCCTGCTCTACCCATCCACTCTCCGGATAGTATACCTGATATGGCTGATTGGACTGTGCCATTACTTTACCTGACTGATCAAAGACCGCTACCTTGCAAGCCGATGTGCCTATATCGATTCCCAACAATAGATTCTGCATATTTCCTCCTTATAAAGCGAAACGTTTCGCTCTATTTGAAAAATAAGAGAAAAACCCTTTTTCTCAGACTTTTCTGCCTTTTGTCATTGTGATTATACTGCTCCGTATTCTACATGTCAATACATTTTTTGATTATTTTCATGAAACGTTTCGTTACCGAATGAATGCAATAAAAAGGACTTTCTTTATATCTTAGCGATAGAATTTCCCTCCTGAATAATCGTACTCATAACAACTTCCACAGGAAGCTCCTGTTCCTTGCTATTGATTCTTTTCAATAGCATCTCAACAGCCTTTTCGCTCATTTCCTTCATTGGTTGAACAACCATGTACATCCTTGGTTTGACAACATGTGACAAAATCAAATCATCAAATCCCAACATAGATATTTCCTCAGGACACAGCACTCCAAGCTCATTCACTGCCATAACGGCACCGAGTGTAATTTCATAATTACTCATAAAGACGGCTGTTGGTCTGTCCTCCAGTGCCAAAAGCTTAATCATGCTCTTATATCCATACTCTATTGCATGAGTTCCCTTCATAACGTACTGCTCTGGAACCGGATAGCCTGCCTGCAGCATGGCATCCTTAAAGCCCTTGTATCTCTCATAGCCCGTATAAACAGATTCATTGGAACAGATTACTGCGATTTTCTTATGATTGTTTGCTATCAGTGTGTTAACTGCCCTGAACGCTGTTAGTCTGTTATTGATCTTGACGCAGTCAAATTCCGCATCCCTCAGTCTTCTATCCATTAGTACGATAGGGACCCCCGCGCGTTCGGCCGGTTTTAGGAATTCTGATGTACGTGATACGGGAATGACTATGATGCCGTCCACCTTTTTACTCATCAAAAAGCGTACATTTTGTGCTTCAATCGTTGCATCATTACAGGAATCACAAATCAGCAGACCATATCCGTTATTTCTTAGTCTGTCCCCGATATATCTGAGCAGAGTACCATTAAATAAACTTTCAACACTGTACACGATAACACCAATCGTACGTGTTTTATTCGTTACAAGACCTCTTGCAATCTCGTTTACCTCATAATGAAGATCTTTGATTGCTGCTTCTATTTTGATTTTATTTTCTGGTAGGACATTTCCGCCATTCAGATATTTTGAAATTGTGGCAAGAGACAATCCTGTCTGTTCCTTAATGTCTACTATCGTTGCAGGCATATTATTGGTTCTCCTTATTATGCAACTCAGACAGAGACAGGATTGCCTGTCTCTGCCATTTGCTGCCTTGTAAATAATCTATATAACTATTTGATTGTCTTGTACATCGGACCATATGCAGAACACGCTCTGAAGTCCTGTCCTTCACGATCTGAACCAAATGCATTCCATGCTGCTGGGCGGAAGATCTGCTCTTCTGGAACGTTGTGCATGCATACTGGAATTCTAAGAATAGAGCAAAGTGAAATCAGATCTGCTCCGACATGTCCATAGCTGATAGCGCCATGATTAGCACCCCAGTTGTTCATAACATCATATGCTGTCTTGAAGTAGCCTTCTCCTGTACATCTCGGTGCAAACCATGTACATGGCCATGTATAATCAGTACGTTTCCACAAAGTATCTGATATATCAGCTGGAAGTTGAACGGTCCAACCCTCTGCAATCTGGAGAACAGGTCCCAAATTCTTAACCAGATTCAGACGGATCATCGTACATGGCATCTCAGACTTCGTCTCAAATCTAGATGAGAATCCGCCCCCACGGAAATATCCGTTATCTGCTGCACACCACTCAGTTGCCTTCATGATTGCATCCTGATCTTCTTCAGTCATATCATACCATGGCTTCATCACTGCATTGCCTGCTGCATCCTTTGCTTCTCCACACGCATCCAAACATGCCGCACCTGAATTTATCAGATGAATAAATCCGTTTGCATCTTTAGCATGTCCATCAATACTATATCCTGTCACTCTCTTAACAGACTCTCCACTCCAGCATGTACGAACATCTGCAAAAATCTGTGCACGGTTTGTCAGCAGCTTCATGAACAGCATACCGATACCATTGAGGACATCATTTTCTGTTGCCAGTACATATGGCTCTCTTGCTCCAGTCCAGTCAAAGGACGTATTGAGCAACGCCTCTGGATAATCACAGTTTGGATAGAAGTCTGTCCATTGACGTTGTCCCTGGAAACCAGCTGCGATTGCATTATGTCCAACCATTTCTTCCTCACAGCCCTCAGGCAGCTTGTCGTTTCCATTCATCAGATCCTTGATGATGACCATCATCTTTACAACGAACTCCCAGTCCTTTTCCTTCTGTTCTGGTGTTTTCTTGATAAAATCAGGATTCTTGTCATATCCCTCTTTACACTTCTCTTTTGTCCATTTCAGTGCTCTCTCGTACTCTGCCTGATCATAGATACCCTCAGACATACGGCGAATCACTTCTACCTCATCAACAGATTCCACTCTCATGCCGAGATATTCTTCAATGAACTCAGGGCTAATGATAGAGCCACCGATACCCATTGTAACAGAGCCAATCTGTAAATAAGACTTGCCTCTCATGGTAGCCGCTGCAACTGCTGCGCGACCGAAGCGAAGCATTTTTTCTTCAACGTCAGACGGTATTGATGTATTATCTGCATCCAGAACTTCATGTCCATAAATTCCAAAAGCAGGAAGACCCTTCTGTGCATGTGTTGCGAGAACGGATGCTAGATATACAGCGCCTGGTCTCTCTGTTCCATTAAATCCCCACACTGCCTTGATGGTCATAGGATCCATATCCATTGTTTCAGCGCCGTAGCACCAGCAGGGTGTTACTGTGACAGTAATGTCAACGCCTTCTTTTTTAAACTTTGCGGCACATGCTGCACTCTCGCCAACACGTCCGATTGTTGTATCTGCAATGATAACCTTTACAGGCTCTCCGTTAGAGTATTTCAGGTTCTCCTCAAACAGCTTCTTTGCTGATTTTGCCATATTCATGGTCTGCTCTTCCAATGATTCCCTAACCTTAAGAACGCCTCTGCGTCCGTCAATGGTAGGTCTGATACCAATTACGGGATAATCTCCGATCAATCTGTTCTTTGCCATAATTCATGAACCTCCTTCAATTTGTGAAAAAATAATTACCATATGCGGTGCACGAAACGTTCCGCTGTTTATTTCTCATTATACAGGCTAGTAATTCAAAACAAAAGTGTTATAATAAAAAAAAGTGGTATTATATTCACTTGTTTGAAGATAAGGAGGTAACCATGAAATATATAGATTATAAAGAGCAGAGAGAACAGGGAACCTTCAACTTTCCGATTGCTTTTTATCATGAAACACCGCATAGTCCGCGTTATTTTATGACCTATCACTGGCATACACATTACGAGATTATGCGCATCATTTCTGGTTCTTTTCAGCTGACCATGGACAATGAAACAAAGAACTATCATGCTGGTGATGTTATTTTCATTAAGGACGGAACGCTTCACGGTGGAACACCTCTTGACTGTGTTTATGATTGTATTGTATTCAATCTGCAGGTTCTGATGAAGGACAACCATGCATGTGCAAAGACCATTCATGATATCATTGCACATCAGATTACAATCAAGCCATTGCTATCGGAAAGCAGTACAAGGATCCTTCCGATTATTAAGAACCTGTGTGATGCTCTTTCGAACCGTAAGGTCGGATATGAATTTATGACACAAGGCTTTCTTTATCAGCTGATTGGCATCATACTGGAAGAACATCTCTATGAGGAGCAGGTGCATGATCATGTTGCCTCTGAGCGGCTGGATTCTATCAAAGACGTGCTTGCTTATATATCAGATAACTACTATAATAGCATCAGTCTTGAAAATCTAGCTAAGATTGCAGGAATGAATCCAAAGTATTTCTGTCGATATTTCCGCAGTATGACAGAAAGGACACCGATTGATTATCTAAATTATTACCGGATTGAATGTGCTTGCGAGATGTTGTCTACAAAAGATATCTCGATTAAGGAAGTGGCAATTTCATGTGGGTTTAATGATGAGAGCTATTTTATCAAGACGTTTCATAAGTATAAGAGTATTACGCCGAAGCAGTTTATGAAGGCGGAGTTTTAAATGTAAGAGGGAAACATGTTGGCTTCTATGCTTAGGTGTTTGGGTATGAGGGAACTATAAATGACAGGAGGCTTAAGATTGATTATGAAAAAAACAAGAATTTGGCTTAATCTTAGAAAAATGGTAGTAGTTGCCGCATTGCTGGCAGCGGTTGGTTTGGTGGGAGCTTGTGATGGGAAAAATCAAGCTGTAGCAGATGACTCACCAAAGGAAGTTGCGGTGGCTCCTTTTTCAGAAGCTGCTTGGACCAGTTCAGTCAATGATATGGAGGTGTTGGAAGGAAAGGCAGCAGGAGAAACATCTTCTTATAAATCTATCTATGGGGGAACTACTTATTCTTATCCGAAAGAGTATCTGGGACGTGAGGGTACGATCAAGTATATGTTTGATGACAAGGATGCTTTGATGAGTCTTGCCTGGGCATATGGATCTGAAGACGAGAATGAATTGTATACGTTATATGATGAGATCAATCAGTCTGTTAACGATGTGTATGGTGAGAGTGGTTACCATGCAAACAGCAATGCGAGTAATTACGGAAATGTATGGTATCTAGCGAGCGGCGATATCGTCCTGAGTACGATGATAACCTCTGATAACAAGGCTTTGCAGTATGCTTATCTGAATCCAGCTGTCTCTAATACTGAGAAACAGCCAGAAGCAAAATAATCAGGGCTTGATTTCATACGACTTTAATTGGTGATTCTCCCATTCGATGTTGACTGTTTTCCCACCACGAGCTTTTAAGCCTGTGATCCTGCCCTTGACCCAGTCGTCTGGCAGTGCTGGGAGCAGCTGAATCTGATTTTCATGAGACTGCATCAACATTTCTGCAATACCAGCTGTAATGCCGGTATTTCCGTCTAACTCATAAACATGATCAAACGCAGCAGCACCACGTGTGGGGGGATGATAAATCATACCATTTGGCTCTAGCAGATGATCGATCATTCTCTTCATATGGACCAGTGCTTGGTTTCCATCCTTAAGTCTGGCTTCATACAGGATTAACATCGAGCTGGCCCATCCGGTATCCTCCCATTGTTCTATCGGAGTTGTTTTGACTCGCATGGTCAATTCTGCTGCTTTGCATAATTCTGGCGTCTTTTCTGGAGTCAGCTGGGCAAATGGATAAAGTCCTAGCAAGTGACTGGTATGCCTATGCTGCCTGTCCGGAACTGTCAAATCATGTGCATATTCCGCAATGGTACCATCCTCCTGTATCCGATATGGCAGGAGTTGATCTCTGATTTCCTGTATTTCATGGAGATCCTTCTCTTCCTCTCCTAATATGTCAGCAATCTTCAGATAAATAGAAAACAATTCTCTAATCATCAGAATCTCATAGGTACATCCATTACTAATCTGATATAGCTGACCGTTTTGCAGAAAGCTGTTCTCTGGTGATATGGACGGACCTGATGTATAGTTCCCAAGATGGTCTTTGAAAACATATTCCTTAAAAAAGGCAACAGCTTCTTTCACAGCTGGATATGCTCTGTTTCTCAAAAAATGCAGATCATTCGTGTATAAATAATGCTCCCACATATGCGTCAAAATCCACACCCCACCCGTCGGACAGGGTGCAATCGGACTCGCCCAGTAAGGTGCTGAATAGCCCCATGCATTTGATACGATTTCTCCGACCCAACCAGTTAATCCATAGCATTTTTCAGCAGTGATTCTCCCCTCTGGTATTAGAATCTCCTCAATCCATCGAAATAGCGGCGCTGTAGTTTCCGACAGTCCTGTGATTTCTGAGGGCCAGTAGTTCATCTGTGTATTGATATCCAGATGCATGTCACAGGTCCACCCGATCCTGCACGCAACATGATCATTCCAGATGCCCTGCAGATGCGCTGGCAGCACAGAATCCTCCCTTGATGAGGACAGCAGCAAATAACGTCCGTATTGATATAAAAATGTGATTTTTTCTGCCAAGGAGGGATCTGACTCTGTTTCCAATTCAAAGCTGCTACGCTTCATTCTCTTGCGAACATCATAGAGATGCCTGCCTCTGATTAGCTTGATTTCCCGTTCCACGGCGCTGATCGAGCAGAGTGGCTCCATAGCAGCATTCTGTAAACATGTAAAATCGTTCAGCTCTGCAACAGCAGGAAGCCCCATCAGTTCCGTGTAATCTGTCACCATATTCATACATAGATATACTTTTGTTGCAGATATGATTTGGATGCCTCCAGCCTCAGATTGTCCGTCAGTCAACACACCATCGCTGCTGATAAACACCCTGCCAGATAGCGTCACTCCTGTCGGATGATCACAATGCATGGTTTCTATCGCTCTGCTCTCAAATTCCAAAACAGCCGCATGTGTATTGAGCATGATATTCATCGTCTGACGAATCGGACACGATATCTGTTCCAGATAGATTTGTAATGAAAACGAATCCATTCCCGTTATTTCTGTGACAAGCATATGATTAGGCCATGAAGCATATATTTTCTCTGTGATCACACCTCTTTTTGACGCTTGCTTCGTTAGGCTTGTCTGTTCTGTATTGCTTACTTGCAGATGCCGTACGGCAATGCCTGTCATGATATCCAGGCTTCTGTCCAACAAAGTCACTGTATCACTCGGCGTTCCATAGCCGAGTTGTAGGTTTCCAACAGGCAGATTGGTTCCGTAGTCCTGACGGATTCCGATAAAGTCCTCTGCCGCCTCATGGACGCTCTTATAATCTCCCTTTACCGCCTTTTCTCTCATAGAAACAAAAGCATCCACTGCATGTGGTCTGTAATGATTACCGCTGCGGCTGCCGCTGAAGAACGTATTTTCAGATAACATGACCCGGTTGACAGGTACTGTGCCAAAGATCATGGCTCCTAGATGTCCGTTGCCTACCGGGTATGCTTCGCCCCACCTTTCGGCAGGACTTTCACTGCTTAATTTAAATGAAGGTTTCATGTTTCTATTCCTTTACCGCTCCTGAAGTCATTCCACTGACGATATATTTCTGTCCAAGCATATAAACGATTAGCACAGGAACACAGGTCAATACGATATCTGCAAATATATAATTCCAATAGTTCGTGTTCTTGCCAAAGAACTGATATACCGCCATGGTCATAGGAAACATCTTGCTCTTACTTGACAGATAAAGAGGTGTCAAAAAGTCGCTCCACACGCCCATAAACTGCAAGATAAAGCATGTAACAAGAATCGGCTTTAACAGTGGAATGATGATTCCAAAAAACAGAGCTAACGGTCCTGCTCCATCGATGACGGCAGCCTCATCCATTTCCACTGGAACGGAAAGTACAAAGTTACGGATCGTGAACACGCAGAACGGAATCATGGCACTCGTAAATGTAATGATAATACCAAGCTTGGTGTCTGTTAGATGCACCATTTGAAACACCTTGACCAATGTGACATAGTTGACTGGAAAGAACAATCCACATAGTACAAAATAGTAAATAAAATCATTGAGTTTTGATTTTCTCCGGCAGATTACAAAGGCTGCCATGGCACACAGAATCACTCCGATCAGCGTAGCAACAGTTGCATACAGCATACTGTTTGAAAATCCCTGCAGGAGCTTGCCTTTCTCAATCACCTCAGAATAGTTTGTAAACACCCATTGTTTCGGCAGACTCAGACTCATTCTGGCTGCCTCTCCCTTACTCTTGAAGGAATTAATCAGAACCATATAAAATGGTGTGATGACAATCAGGCTGAGCAGGATACATATGATTTGCTTGATTATTCCCTGAATCTTCTTTTTTGACATTACTGCTGCACCTCCTGTTTGGTCATCACCTTAACTACCAAAATGCCAATCACTAAAGTGATTACGAGCAAGATTGCATTGAGTGCCGTCGACATACCATACTGTCCGTTTGAATATAGCTGGAATGCATAGGTTGTCAATACCTCCGTCGCATGTCCTGGACCACCGTTTGTTAATACATATACAATATCAAATACCTTTAACCCATAGGTAATGCCAAATACCAGATTAATCATAATCGAGCCTGTCATCATGGGGAGCGTCACATATCGCAGCTTTGCCCAGAAATTAGCTCCGTCGATCTCTGCTGCTTCATAGTAGGACTTTGGAATCGCGCTGAGACCTGCCATGAAAATCGTCATGACATAGCCAACCCCTCTCCATGCATCCACTCCGAAGATAGATTTCCATACCATATCCAAGTCAGACAACCATTTCTGTTTCAGAAATCCCAAGTGTAGAAATTCAAGTACGCTGTTCAACAGTCCTGTATTATAGTTTAGTACGGACTTAAATACCAGTCCAATGATGACAAAGGGTAATATGGAAGGCAGATAAAATAACGTTCTGTACAATCCCTTTCCCTTAATGCCCTCCTGCAGCAGAATTGCTAGAAATAAAGCAGGAATGAGCTTAACAATATTGGAAACAATCGTGAATACCAGTGTATTGGTAATACCTGATGCATAATCCTTATTGGATGTAAAAATTTCTATATAATTATCCAGTCCCACAAAATGCAATCCATTCACACTGCTTCTGGAGCTCCAGTCCGTAAAGGAATAGAACACTCCCATCAGCCCTGGAGACAGGAAGAATACTATGTATAATATTAACGGAACCAATAAGAACCATTGTGGATATATCTTCTTTTTATTCACGTTTCATGACCTCCATCTAACCCTTTGTCTCACCGAACACTATCATATCTGATTGATAAGAATGGTGCGTAAAGCTTCTGCCTGCGCACCATTCTCAATTCACTCAATTCTGACGGAATCCTACCATGCAGTATCTCCTGCTACCTTAGCAGCTTCTGCTCTGTTGGTGTCCATATTCTTTAATACATCATTTGCCTGAATCTGATTCTGGCAGAAAGCAACCAAATCTGCTCCGAAATCCATCCAGTAATCATTTGTATACTTTGTTCCAGTCTGAAGAACAGCTGTAAGCATCTTGGACTTATCAACGCTATTCATAAACTCTTCCTCTTCAGGCAGCCAGTGCTGTTCAAGCGCTGCATCATTCATATCCAGATTGGTATATGCTGGTGAGTTGTCCAAAATCTCCTGCAAACTCTCTGTTGTACATACAAAATCAAAGAATGCTGATACAAGCTCTGGATGCTCTGAACCCTTGTAACCGAACATGGTTGGGCCAGCAGGATTGGTTGGGAATGTGTCGTTGTCTCCTAATGGAATCAGGAATAATCCGAATTCATCAGATGTGCCTGTCTCGTCCTGAATCTGTTTGATATAACTGGAGTTAGCCATTGCCATAGCGCAGTTCCTGTCGCCGAATTCATTGGTCATATTTGTAGAGTCCGTACCGATCCAGTCTTCTCCAAAGTATCCGAGATCTGATAGCTCTTTATACTGACCCAATACTTCAAGCATCTTCTCATTGTCTGCGAATGTTGCTTGATTGGTATTTAATGCATCATATAGTCCAGGCTGTGCCTCTTCATATACACCGCCTATTTGGAAAAATGCTAACGGATGCTGCCAGCCGTCTGCTCCTGGGATGAACCATGGTGTAACACCTTCTGCTGCAATTGCTGCACATACATCCTTCATTTCTGTATATGTCTTTGGGATAGCCAAACCAAGCTCATCAAATAAGGACTTGTTGTATACCATGACATACTCAGGTGAGTTATGCCAGATCTGTAAGCCGTACAGCTTATCTCCTGACATACAGGAAGCCTGTCTTGCTTCTGGAACCAGATTCTGCCATGCTGCGCCCGTAAAATCGATGCAGTAGTTTTCAGGATCTACGATCACTGAATCAATTGCAAACGGATTTGACTGAATCCAGAAAACATCTGCACATGTACCTGTATCTAATTTGGACTTCAAGATATCTGAATATTGATCTGCTGGTATTGTCTGCAGGTCTACCGTAACTCCATATGTCTCTTCAAAACGTGCAAGTGTTACATCATAACGATTGTCCATCCATCCCGCTGATACAAGGATGCTCAGTTCCTCTCCTGCAAAATCTGCAGCTGCTGCATCTTCTGCTGCAGGTGCTTCCTCTGCTGCTGGTTCTGCTGCTGGTGCTTCCTCTGCCGCTGGTTCTGCTGCTGCAGGTGCTTCTGCTGCCTTACTGCCACATCCTGCGAGTAATACTGCTGTCATACTGACACTCAGTAGTGTTGCTAAAATCTTCTTTTTCATTTTAACCCTCCTATACAGATTGATATTACTTTGACTACATTTGTATCATAACAAACTGCTATTTTCTTTACTATGGACATTCTAATTCCTACCACTGTACTTCTTTCACATTTTATGCTTCCTGTTTGAATTTGCTTGTCTGAGATGATATACTTTCCAATAGGAAAGGAAAATATGGCTCATGAATATGAAAACATTGAAACAAAAAATCAGAATATTCTCAAACCATCAAAAGCCTGTCAAGCTACAGTTCAAGCTCTTTATGGCTTATCTTCTGATTGCCTCTGTGATTCTGATCTCATTTGCCGTTTTCTTCTATCAATATGTATCCATTATTCTGATTGATAATGAAAAGGCCGCTCTAGCCACCCTGAATACTTCTATCGCAGATCAGGTAGATGCCGTCATCCATGATCTGGATATCACCTCTGCCAATATCAACTATAGTTCTCTGATGAGTGACAAACTAGATGACTCCTTCGGTCTGAACATCGCTGATGCGAACCTGACCGAGATGGCCGATCTATTTGTAACCATCAACGGTTCTGATATCAGGGCAGATCAGATCAATCTCTTTGATATGCATGGAAATGAAGTCAAAGTCGGTATGATTACAAATACAGACCAGGTAGACATTCATTCTCTGGACTGGTTTGATGAAGTCATTGAACGAAAAGGAGTCAAACTGATTGGAGATCCTTATTTGACCTCTGCTTATTCATTGGCAAATGTCAGTTCAGACTGGTATCTGTCTGTTTATCGTACATACTCCAACCAGTACGGACGCAAGGTTGGTGCAATCGAAACCATAAAACGCTGTAAAAACGTTTTCAAATCCGCAGCCTCCTACGAGAAAAAGACAAAGGATGCTGCTAATATCTATATCTTTAACGAAAAAGGGGGCTTAGTCTATCCTTATGCTGTTTCTGCTGAGGAAAAAGAACAATTATCGTATTATTACCAGACCATTTCTGATCAGAAAACAGACTTTGTGACCAATCCCATGACAGATAAAAAAGAACATCTGGTATACAGCAGGTCCACCTACAGTCATTGGACCTATGTGACAACACAAAAGGAATCCGTGATTCTGACTCCCGTGCGACATTTGTCCTTTATTTTATTTATGGTAGTGTTGGTTTTGCTGGCATTTTCAGTTTTGGTTTCCTATTATCTGTCACAAAGCATGATTAAACCAGTCAAGCACCTAAAACACATCGTACAACGTCTGGAAATCGACACACTAGGGGTAGAAGAAATCGCAAATTACAACCCTTCCTATGTCGAACTGGCTGAACTATATGAAGCCTTTGAGAATATGAGTGGCAAGCTCAAAATGTCCATGAATGAACTGATCGATACGAGACAACAGGAACTCAAATCCCGTACGATGGCACTACAGGCGCAGATGAACCCACAATTTTACTATAATACACTGTCCTGTATCATCGTCCTTGCTGAAAATGAAAAAAGTGATGAGGTCATTGTATTATGCAGATATCTTTCACAGATTATGCGATACATCACTGATACCTCTTCTTCTGCAGTCAAGCTGGAGCAGGAACTGGAATACGTGAAAAAGTATCTGTATTGTATGAAGGTTCGATACCAGTCCAGTCTGACTTGTGAGATCAGCATCGATTCGCGCCTTCTGCAATACGAGGTTCCCAAGCTGGTCATCCAGCCTTTGGTTGAAAATGCATTAAAATATGGCACAGACTGCATCCCGCCGTGGACGATACGGATTATAGGAACTCTGCATGCAGACCACTGGCAAATTGACGTCATAGACTCTGGCAACGGATTTTCCGAGGATGCCATTTCCATGATTCATGAAAAAATAACTCATGCAGACCAGAACCCTGGCATGCCTGAACTAAAGATAGACGGACTTGGCATTCTGAATGTTTATATGCGTTGGAGGATTTTCCAGAAGGAGCATGCCATCTTCTCCTTTGGTAATACTCCAGAAGGACACGGGATTGTTTCCATCGGACAATGGCTAGATCATGTAGATCTGGCAGATGCTGCAAAAGGAGAAAATTTATGAACTATAGCGTAGTCATTGCCGAGGATGAAGCACTTTTGTTGGAAAACATCATAAAAAAGGTTGCTGAGGCAGACGTCGATTTTGAAGTAATTGGTTCGGCCCAGACTGGGATCCAAGCCTATGATCTAGTAGAAGAGCTAAATCCAGACGTGCTGATTACGGATATCCGTATGCCAGTGATGGATGGTCTGGAGCTGATTAAAAAGGTACGAGACTATCATCCTTCTATTGATATCATAATCACCAGCGGATATTCCGAGTTTGACTATGCACGAACGGCCATCAGATATCAAGTCTGTGAATACCTGCTGAAGCCGGTCGATGTAGTCGAGTTGAAGGCCATCCTGATGAAGCTGCGGGAAAAGTATTTGATGGAGCGGGATACACTGGAGGATATGTTCAATTCCAGCCTCTCTGCTCAGGCACCTGCAGATATTGCCAACACAATCAGAGATTACATCATTCAGAATTTTAATGAGGAAATCAGTCTGAATCTGATTGCCCATAATATGAATTACAGTGCCAGCTATCTCACAAAGATCTTTTGCCAGCAATTTGACTGTACGCCATCCAAGTATCTGATCTCACTGCGGATGCAGAAGGCACAGCAGCTGCTCG
>CAZACC010000023.1:0-25686 GCA_964483545.1 uncultured Lachnospiraceae bacterium | reverse complement strand
CCATCGTTGCAGCTATAATTCTCTTCAAATCCTGAAAATGGTTGTCGGGTGACATGCGGTTAGTCAAACCATTTACTGAATAGGTCAGACTGTAGTTACAAACATCCACCATGATATAGAGATCCTTACCACGTATGGACTGGTTGATGACTCCTTTTCCTTCCCCTGTGCCGAAACGATGGCAGGTAGCATCAAGAAGATAATTATCTTCTTGATATCCTTTGAATGCAGGATCATCCTTACATTTATTGCAAATTTCTTCGCGATAGTTGACGAGATGTTCATTCACCTGTTCGCCAAGCTCACGACAGCTTTCCAAAGCTATGATTTTTAATGGAGCCACTTGCATGGCATCTTCAAGATATTGTATATTTGGCATATTTGTCTCACTCCCAATATAATTTATACCATTAAGGCTGATAATCGTCAAGGACTTCGTTCTTGAGTATGAATATGATAGTATGCTATACTGTATGCTAAAGATGAAACGAAAAATGATAGGTCAGAGGGTATGATGAAGAAGCATATAATCAAGACAGTTAAAAAAGATAGTATTGCAGAAGAACTTGGCATAGAGAGTGGGGATCTGCTGCTTACGATCAATGGACAGGAAATCGAGGATATCTTTGACTTTCAATATTTAACAGAAGATGAATATATTGAAGTGCTGATTGAGAAGCAGAGCGGAGAAGAGTGGCTTTTAGAGGTTGATAAGGATGAAGATGAGGACCTGGGGATTATATTTGAAAATGGGCTGATGGACGAGTATCGTTCCTGCCGAAATAAATGCATGTTCTGTTTTATAGACCAGATGCCGAAGGGAATGCGAGAGACATTATATTTTAAAGATGACGATTCGAGATTGTCTTTTTTACAGGGAAACTATGTGACGTTAACCAATATGAGTGATCATGATATTGAGAGGATCATTCATTATCATTTATCGCCAATCAATGTCTCTTTTCAGACAACGAATCCAGAGCTTCGCTGCAAGATGCTGAACAACAGGTTTGCTGGGGAGGCATTAAAAAAAGTGGACAGACTCTATGAAGCAGGGATTACCATGAACGGACAAATCGTGCTTTGTAAAGGTGTTAATGATGGCAGAGAGTTGGAAAGAAGCATTCATGATCTTGCGGCGTATATCCCAGCATTGGAAAGCGTATCGGTTGTTCCTGTTGGGTTGTCCAGATACAGGGATGGATTATATCCGTTGATACCATTTACAAGAGAGGATGCGGCGGAGATTCTTCATATCATTCATCAATGGCAGAAAAAACTTTATCAAGAGCATGGAACACACTTTATACATGCTTCCGATGAGCTATATATACTGGCAGGGCAGGAAATACCGCCAGAAGATCAATACGACGGGTATTTGCAGCTGGAAAATGGTGTCGGGATGGTAAGACTGCTATTGCAGGAATATTCGGATGCAATCAGGGAAGAACAATCACACCCTAAGAAAATCGCTTCAGGAGAAGTGTCTATGGTGACCGGAATGCTGATGCATGGTTACATCAAAAGTATGATAGAGCAGTTACAGTTACTCTATCCACAGCTGATTATCAGACTTTATCCGATTGTCAATCATTTTTTTGGCGAGAATATAACGGTTTCAGGTCTGCTGACGGGTCAGGACATCATTGCACAATTGAAGGACAAGCCTCTTGGCGACAGACTGCTGCTGCCATGCAATCTGCTGCGCAGCGGAGAAAATGTTTTGTTGGATGATGTGACTATTACGGATATTGAAAAGGCTTTACAAGTCAAAGTGGATATTGTAAAATCAAGCGGATGGGATTTTATCAAGGCAATTACGGGCATTTCAGAAAGATAATACCCGACAGAACAGGAGAAAAATATGAGTAAGCCGATCGTGGCTATTGTAGGGCGCCCCAATGTAGGCAAATCTACATTATTTAACGCACTTGCAGGAGAAAAAATCAGTATTGTCAAGGATACACCTGGAATCACCAGAGACCGGATCTACGCAGATATTACATGGCTTGACAGATACTTCACAATGATTGATACAGGCGGTATAGAGCCAGAGTCTCATGATATCATCCTGTCACAGATGCGAGAACAGGCACAGATTGCCATTGATACAGCCGATGTGATTGTATTTATGGTAGATGTAAAGCAGGGATTGGTAGATGCAGATTCGAAGGTGGCAGATATGCTGCGCCGCTCTAGAAAACCAATTATACTTGTTGTTAATAAAGTTGACAGCTTCGAGAAGTTTGAAGCAGATATCTATGAGTTTTATAATCTGGGTATTGGAGAACCCGTTGCTATTTCGGCTTCTAACAGACTAGGTCTCGGAGAAATGCTGGATGAGATTATTAAGTATTTTCCAGAGGAGATAGAGGAACAGGAAGAAGATGAAAGGCCTAAGATAGCAATCGTCGGCAAACCGAATGTGGGGAAATCTTCTATCATCAATAAGCTATTGGGTGAGAATCGTGTTATTGTATCAGAGGTCGCAGGAACGACGAGGGATGCAGTTGATACGAGTATGATACATGATGGCAGAGAGTATGTATTTATTGATACAGCAGGACTGCGCCGGAAAAAGAAAGTAAAAGAGGAACTGGAACACTACATGATCATCAGGACGGTCAGCGCAGTAGAACGTGCGGATGTTGTAATCATCGTGATTGATGCAGTAGAGGGTGTCACGGAACAGGAAGCGAAAATAGCAGGTATTGCACATGAGGCAGGAAAAGGTGTCATCATCGCAGTCAATAAATGGGATGCTGTTGAAAAGGATGATAAGACAATTTACCGTTTCACAGAAAAAGTACGTGATGTACTGGCATATATGCCTTATGCAGAAATTATATTTATATCAGCTGTGACGGGACAGAGGCTGACGAAGCTGTTTGATCTGATTGATATGGTCATTGAAAATCATGCACTGCGTGTTGGAACTGGTGTACTGAATGAGATTATGTCTGAGGCAGTTGCATTACAGCAGCCGCCTACGGACAAAGGAAAGCGTCTCAAGCTGTTCTACATTACACAAGTGGCTGTTAAACCGCCTACATTTGTCATATTTGTAAATGATAAAGAACTGATGCATTTTTCATATACGAGATATATTGAGAATAGAATCAGGGATTCCTTTGGTTTCAGAGGAACACCGCTTAGGTTTATAATACGGGAGAGGAAGGAGCAATCATAGTATGGAGCGTGTGATATGCCTGATTTTGGGCTATATATTCGGTCTGTTTCAGACAGGTTATTTTATAGGTCGTATGAAAGGAATTGATATCAGAACGACAGGAAGTAAAAATGCAGGTACGACAAATGTACTGCGTACGCTTGGCACAAAGGCAGGTCTGATTGTGTTTGCAGGAGATGCATTGAAATGTATCTTGGCGATTGTAATCGTCAGACTGTTTTTTGGCAGGACATGTGCAGATATGATGCCGTTACTTGAAATCTATACAGGAGCAGGTGTTGTAACAGGACATAATTTCCCTTTTTTCATGAAGTTCAAAGGTGGTAAAGGGATCGCGGCTACTGGTGGTATGATCATCGCATTTGACGCAATGTGTTTGGCGTTGGGATTGATCACCTTTTTTGGCGCATTTCTGACGACGCATTATGTGTCGCTAGGATCGCTGTTAGTATATGCTGGATTTATGATAGAAATCGTTATATTAGGACAGCTTGGACATTTTGGAATGACACAGCCTCATCTAATTGAGATGTATATAGTTGTCTTTTTCATGACGGTCATGGCATATATGAAACATAAAGAGAATATCAAGAGACTCATTACAGGAACTGAACGGAAGACCTATCTGTCAAAGAAAAAACAAGATGAACAGAAGGTTATGCAGGCAAGTAAAGAGCTGGAGGGAGCCAATTAACATGAGTAAGGTAAGTGTAATCGGAGCAGGAAGCTGGGGCACAGCGCTAGCATTATTATTGTATCATAATGGGCATCAGGTGACGGTATGGTCTATTGTTTCTTCAGAAATTGAGATGCTGCAGAAGGGGCATGAACACAGGGACAAGCTTCCAGGAGTAAAGCTGCCAGAGGATATGATCTTTACTACAGATCTGCAAGCTGCTGTTCAAGGAAAAGACCTGCTTGTTCTCGCAGTTCCATCTCCGTATACTAGAAGCACGGCAAAGCTGTTGAAGGATGTGACAGAAAATGGACAGATCATCATGGATGTTGCAAAAGGAATAGAAGAAGGCACATTGATGACGTTGAGTCAGATCATACAGGAAGAGGTACCGCAGGCAAATGTAGCGGTCTTATCAGGCCCTTCACATGCGGAAGAGGTGGGACGTGGAATCCCGACCTCCTGTGTAGTTGGAGCTAAAGATAGAAAAACAGCAGAGTTTCTGCAAAATACATTTATGAATGAAGTGTTTCGTGTTTATACAAGCAGCGATATGCTTGGAATGGAGTTGGGCGGAGCTTTGAAAAATGTAGTGGCTCTGGCGGCAGGAATGGCAGATGGACTCGGATATGGAGATAATACAAAAGCGGCCTTGATTACAAGAGGAATCAGCGAAATCGCCAGACTTGGAGTCGCAATGGGGGGAAAGGCAGAGACTTTTTACGGTCTGACCGGCATTGGAGATTTGATTGTTACCTGTGCAAGCATGCATTCGAGAAACAGGAGAGCAGGCATCCTGATCGGGCAGGGCAAGACAATGCAGGAAGCAATGGACGAAGTCAAGATGGTAGTCGAGGGTGTTTATTCTACGAAAGCGGCAGTTGCACTTTCAGAAAAATATCAAGTAGAAATGCCAATTATAGAACAGGTCAATCTGATACTGTTTCATGGGAAAAAGGCTGATGAAGCAGTAAAAGATCTGATGATTCGAGATAAAAAACTGGAACATTCTGAGATGGAATGGTAGTCGGAGGAGACTGATATGAGTATGATGAGTGATGAATTCAAAAGTACAGGTGCTTATGTTGCATCCAAGGAACTGATGACTGCGGTCAATGTAGCGATTGCATTAAAGAAACCACTACTGATCAAAGGAGAGCCTGGCACGGGAAAGACAATGCTGGCGCAGGCAATCGCTGATTCTCTGAATAAAAAACTGATTATATGGAATATTAAGTCTACGACAAAAGCTCAGGAAGGTCTATATGTGTATGATACCATTCAAAGACTGTATGATGGTCAGTTCGGTGAAGAGGGTGTTGATGATATCAAGCGTTATATCAAGCTTGGCAAACTAGGAGAGGCATTTTCTGCAGATGAACAGGTCATCTTGCTGATTGATGAAATCGACAAAGCAGATCTGGAATTCCCAAATGATTTACTCTGGGAGCTTGATCAGATGGAGTTTTACATACATGAAACCAAGGAGACTATAACAGCTAAACAGAGACCGATTGTAATCATTACATCAAATGCAGAGAAGGAATTGCCAGATGCATTCTTACGTCGCTGTATCTTTCACTACATTGATTTTCCAGACAAAGTTCTGATGGAGGAAATTGTTCAGACACATTTCGAACAGGTTGAAGAGAAGCTGTTAAAATATGCAATGGAGGCATTTTATGCAATCAGAGAGATACGTGATATTCGAAAAAAGCCGAGCACATCGGAACTGATAGACTGGATTCGTGCATTGCAGCTTGGTGGAATAGATGCAGAAACATTGCAGAAGGAACTACCATTTGTTGGAGTCATTGTCAAAAAGGATGAGGATTTGGAGACATTAAAGCATGTTCATTGATTTTTTCTATTTTATGCGGGAAAAAGGATTTGATATATCGCTGAGTGAATGGCTGACATTCACGGATGCGCTTGATCAAGGACTTTGTAATTCGAATTTTACAGAGTTCTATTATGTTTCGCGTATGATTTTAGTGAAAAGTGAAGCAGACTTTGATAAATATGATGGTATTTTTGAAGAGTATTTTAAAGGAATCAAAATGGATGAAGAGGAATCCATTGATAAGTTTCTAAAATGGCTGAATAAGCCTGATTTTGACGAGCTGCAAAAGGAGCTTGCTAGGCATGATCTGGAGGGAGAGGCACTACCGATTGATTTGGACAAAGAAGAAGTCTTAAAGAAATACCATGAACGTCTAAAGGAACAAAATGAAGAGCATAATGGTGGAAGTCAGTGGATCGGGACTATGGGAAAGTCTTCTTTCGGAAATCTGGGAGGACATCTTGGAGGTGTGCGTATCGGAGGTACGACAGGCTATCAGTCAGCATTTCAGGTCATTGGAGAACGGAAATTCAGAGATTTTCGAAATGATAAGTTATTAGATAACAGACAATTTCAAACGGCACTCAGAAGACTGAGACAGTTCTCTACCAGACTGGATATTCCAAAGACAGAGCTGGATATTGACCAGACGATAGACAAGACCTGCAATAATGGTGGCTGTCTGCAGATTGTATTTGACAGACCAAGAAAGAATACAGTCAAGCTGCTGATGCTGATGGATTCAGGCGGTACCATGATCCCATACAGCAATCTGCTAAATGAATTATTTCAGTCTGTCCATAAATCAAATCATTATAAGGATGTTAAGACTTACTATATCCATAACTGTCTATACAGCAAGGTATATAATACTCCGGAATGTGAAAACGGGGATTGGACAGATACAGAATGGCTATTTAAAAACCTTGGTTCAGATTACAAGGTCATTATAGTCGGTGATGCGGCGATGGCTCCTGAGGAGCTTTATTCTACGACGGGTAATTACAGAGGACCAAACGGTGGAATGTCTGGTTATGAATGGCTGATACAATTGAAAAAAAAGTATAAAAAGGTAGTATGGCTGAATCCTAAGATGGCATCTGGAGATGCACCGTGGCGTGAGGTGGAAACAATAATGAAGCGAGAATTTCATATGTACAAGCTGACGGTGGACGGATTGAATCAGGCAATGAGTTATCTGATGGTTTCAAAATAATCTGATTATTTACAGAATGAAGGATGCATAAGTTGGAATTGAAAAACATATTAGAATGAGATATACTTAATTTTATAAATGGAAAAAGCGATATAGGGGGGCAAAATCAGTGCATAAAGTAATGATTGTTGATGATAATATGACGAATTTGATTATGGCCAAGAAAGCGCTTGAGCATTTATATGAAATTGTTCCTGTAAATTCTGGTGTAATGGCGCTCGAATTTCTGCGAGATATGCCAGAACCACCAGATCTGCTGCTTCTTGATGTTGATATGCCGAATGTCAACGGGTTTTATGTGATTAGTGAGATGAAAAACAGTTCTAAGCTGACCAATATTCCTGTTATTTTTCTGACAGCACAGGGTGATGCTACAACAGAAGTGGAGGGGTACTTTCTCGGAGCAATTGACTATATCAGAAAGCCTTATACAACTGCTTTGCTTCAGAAGCGAATTGATATACATATCCGTTTGATAGAAAGTGAAAGGCGGCTTCGCAACTACAATCATACACTATCCCAGATGATTAAAGAGAAAACACATAATATTGTTGAACTCCAGTTTGCGATTGTTGAGATGTTCATTGATCTGATGGAGAAGAGAGATATCACAGCAGGGTATCATGCAAGAAGAGTAGAGAAATATATGGATGTATTTCTGCGTGAAGTGATTAAGAGCGGAAAGTTTTCTGTTTATGCAGAGGAGGCAGAGGGTTTTATCTTTGCTTCCAAAATACATGACATCGGAAAGATTAGCATTTCGGACAGGAGTCTGTTGACAAACGTATCTGATTTGAGCCTTCAGGAAGTGGAAGAATTGAAAAGGCATACATTACTTGGTGCAGAAGCCATTCAGCGAGTCATAGCCGTCATATCGCAAAACAGCTTTTTGAATTATGCATATAACATGTGCCGGTCTCATCATGAGAGATGGGACGGAAAAGGATATCCTGATAAAAAGTTGACAACCAATATACCAGAGGAAGCACGTATTCTGGCCATTGTAAACAGCTACGATGAATTCCGTACGAAGAATGACGGAACAAAACCTCTGACACATGAGGAGGCAATTAATAGAATCATGCTATGGAGCGGTACATATTTTGATCCAGATCTGGTAGAACTGTTTCTTGCAGTTGAAAAAGATATTGAGAAGGCGTCATTATCATAGCAGGGGAAATCAATATGTTTAGTGTGATCAAAAAGAGCTATTTCGGTGCAGATCTGCCGACTGAAGCCCGTGTATTCAATACAAACCATGTGATCATTATGATAAGTCTGTTTGCAGCCACCATACTGTCTATGATATTGATGCCACAGACAAAGGCTACATTGATTTTGATTTTCACACTGTCACTTGGTGTAATAACGTTTTTTGAAGCAAACAGAACAGGTAGATTTACCTCCTGTTCTGTTGTTATGTCTTTGATTTTTAATTTTTTATTGATTCCAAGCGTGTTTTTCTACTACAATTCTCTGACTTGTTGTATACCGATCTATGGTGTATTAGCGATTGTATATACGATTTTTCTGATTCGTGGAAAATGGGGATTTATCCTTGTTACGATAGAGGTCATATGGCAGCTATGTCTTTTTGCTGTAGGGTACAGGTATCTTGAGTTTCACCCAGATGTTTATTCGTTAAAAGACAGTATTGATGTGATGATTGGTGTGATTATAGCGGGACTGTATGTGGGATTTGAGATCAAATATAAACTGACTCTATATAATCAAGAGTGGGAAAAGGCAGAAGCAGCACATTTGGAAGCAATGGATGCCTATATTGCAAAGGATATGTTCCTGATTAATATGTCACATGAAATTAGAACACCAATGAATGAGATACGGGGTACTACTGAGCTTCTATTGGATTATGATATGAATGAACATGTACGTAATAACGTATATAGTATCCTGAACTCCTGTAATGCGCTTATGACAATTACAGATGATATATTGGATATCACGAAGACAGAGACTACTGAAGTGAAAATATTAAATACAGAATATGATCTCACAGAAGTGCTGTCTGATATTGTTAATATGATGTCCGTCAGGCTGATGGATTCGGAAGTGGATTTCTTCGTTGATATTGACATGGATATTCCATATTTATTATACGGGGATGGAGCGAGACTGAGGCAGGTATTTATCAATTTGTTAAATAATGCAGTGAAGTATACGAAATTCGGAAGTATCATTCTTCGTGTCACCTTTGAAAGGAAAGAAGATCAGAAAATCTTGCTGAAGGCAGATATTGCTGATACTGGGATTGGAATCAAGGAAGAAGACATACCAAAACTATTCAGAAGCTATCAAAGAATGGATGAAGGGAAAGAGGATAACAGAAAAATTGAGGGCACTGGTCTTGGGTTAGCCGTTTCGCAGGAAATTGTGGGGCAAATGGGTGGCAAGATTACCGTACAAAGCAAATACAGAGTCGGCAGTACGTTTTCGTTTTCTGTTTTGCAGACGACGATGACAGAAATTCCCATTGTACATCTTGAAAATACTGGAAAGCTTGGGATCCTTGTGTTTGAAGAAAACGAAACCTCTCAGACGGTACTCGCTGATATCTTTCACAGGATGAGATATCGGGCACAATATGCGCAGAATAAAGTGATGTTTGAGAAACTGCTCGAGAATAATCAGTTCACCCATATCTTTATCGCTTTGGAACGATATGAAGAAGTCAGAGAATTGTTGTTAAAATATATCACAACAGAGAGTGTCATCGTAATCGCTGCTGTCAATCAGATTCCATCTGTTGATCAGGTTAGATGCATTTTGACCAGACCGGTACACTGTATTAATGTGGCTTCTATTTTCTCGAATGAGAAGAATAAGTCGGTAAGAGAGGTCATCAAAAAGAGAGGATTTGTTTGCCCAGAGGCTAATATATTGGTTGTAGATGATAATATTACAAATTTAAATGTGGCCAGTGGTTTGCTGAAAAAGTATGAAGCCAAGGTATTGATGGCAAACAGCGGAGCTGAATGTCTGAATGCTGTATCAAGTGAACACGTGGATCTGATTTTCATGGATTATATGATGCCCGAAATGGACGGTATCGACACATTGATCAAAATCAAAGAGATGAATCGTGAGGATATCAACCAGATACCTGTTATCGCATTGACTGCCAATGTTGTCAGTGGAGCAAGAGAAATGTTCATGGAGGCTGGGTTTGATGATTATATTTCAAAACCGATCGAGACAGACAGGATGGAACATGCTCTTAGGATGCATCTTCCAAAGAATCTGATAGTAGTGCGCAATCCATTATCTTAGGAAGGGAACACAGTATGCTTGATCGGAGTCAGTATCATCGGAAGAATATGATTAAAAGATTGTTTCACTATTTTCAAAGTGAATCAGTTCCGATGCGCACAAAACAGTTTGACCTGATTATTTTCTTTTTAGTACCTACATTTCTGGCGAGAAGTATCACTTTATTGATCATAGGACAACAAGACGAACTGGCGATAATTTCCTTTGTATTTTCTTTTGCATTGGTAATCATTAGGTATTTAACACACCGTTATTTTTCGGTCAGAAAAGTTTCAAATATATTGTGCATACTGATCAACTTCTTTTTTATTCCGCTCTTTTTTTTCGCTGCAGGAGGTATTCATAGTGGAATTCCATTATTATTTGTAGAAGGAATTATTATTACATGTTTTTTAATCAATGAAACATGGCTGCCGATGTGCTTGATTCTTGAAATTCTCTTTGACTGCTGTATTATTATGTTCAGTCATTTCCATCCAGAGATGATGACAGGCAGCAACAGCAGACTCATTACATATATCAGCGTGGCAACTTTCTTTGTGGGTGTATCCTACATCACGATATTTATTATGGGATATCAGTCATGGATTCATCAGAAAACAAGAGAAAATGTTGCCAAATCAAAGATAGAAGTTGAAAATGCTCGTCAGACAAAAAGCAGATTTCTAGCCAATATGACACATGAAATCAGAACTCCCATGAATGCAATTATAGGATTGACAGAACTAATCCTGAAAGAAGAAATGAGTGAAGGTGCAAGAGAGAAAACAGAAGTTGTCAGAGAAGCATCTTCAGAACTTCTGACGATTATTAATAATATTCTGTCATATTCCAAACTTGATTCGGGAAAGATGGAAATTCTACCTACAAAATACAGATTTGATCAGTTGATGACTGAAATCATCCAGACGATTTCAGTTGAATTGCAGGACAAAAACATTGATTTTCTAGTAAACATCGATCCCACAGTTCCGATGACTCTGTATGGAGACGATATGCGAATCAAACGGGTCTTTCTCTCACTGCTGATGAATGCGCTGAGGGATTTGGATGATGGTCGTATTATGATGGAGGTCAAGAAAGAAAATCTGGAGAAAGAACATAGTGTCAAGCTTCGTTGTCGCATATCAGATACAGGGATCGGGTTATCGCAGGTAGAGATTGATGCCATATTTGGCACATATGAAAGATACGATTCACGTCAGGGAAGTAATTTAAATGGAATGGGATTGGAACTGTCCATATGCAAGGAACTTATGAAGCTTATGGGTGGTGAGCTTACAATCTCAAGTATTGTAGGAGTTGGTATGGCAATTGAATTTGAGTTTACAAATGCAATTGTAGATGATATTCCGATTGTCAGAATCAAAGAGGATGAACAACGTCATGTGTTAATCTATGTGTCGAGCAAGATGGAGGAAAAATTCTGGAAAATATTGAATAATAATTTAAACATCAGACCCGAGTATGTCGCCAGCCATAATGCTTTTGCAACAAAGATATGGGAAAGAAAATACAGCTATATATTTCTGCAGGACAGCGAATACCAGAACCTGAAAGATGTATTGGAGCAGTATGAATGTGAAACTTATACTTATATCATTACAGACTATCAACATGTTTTCCAAGACTTTAACCATTGCAAACTGCTGAGACGGCCATTGTCATGTCTGAATCTGGGAGATGTGTTTAATGATCAATGGGTTCAGGAACAGTATCAGGCACCGATGGAAAAAGAAAATGTGGAATTCCCAAAGGCAAAGGTGCTTCTGGTCGATGATAATATAGTCAATCTGAAAATCGTAGCAGGACTATTGGAAAACTATAAAATCAAAGCAGATTCAGTACAAAGTGGTGCAGATTGTGTCGATATGCTGAGAGAAGAGAAGTATCACCTTGTGCTTTTAGATCAATTTATGCCAGAAATGAGTGGTACAGATACTCTGAGGTGTATTCGAGGGATTCCAGGAGAATACTACCAAGAACTACCTGTTTTGTGCATGACTGCTGATTTTGGCTGTGATGTTAGAGAGCATTTGATATCGAAAGGATTTCAGGATTATATTTCGAAGCCGATTAAGATATATTATTTAGAACGCTTTCTGAGAAAGTATCTGCCAGAAGAATTGATGGTGCTGGCAAAGAGGGATGCATCACAGGAACCGACCAAGACACAGGAGGAGATGACTAAGGACGAGGAATCATTAAGTCTGCAGCCTGAGACTGGAATTATGATAGTCGGAGGCAACGAAGAAACATATTTGGCTATCTTAAATACATATTATAAAGAAGGACTTAATAAAATCAAGGAAATTACAGATATTTATGCAAGAGGCGATATACAGCTGCTTACAACAAATGTTCATAGTGTCAAAGGCAGTTCGGCAAGTGTGGGTGCACCTGGAATATCAGGAGTATTTCAAGCACTTGAAATGGCTGGTAAGTGTAATGACATTGAATATATAGAGAATCATCTGAACAAAGCATTAGAACAGTTTGGCGTGCTGCTTGACGAGGTTCGTGTTTATCTATATGAGAAAGGTGCTTTGGAGGATGATATAGATGCTGACGGTGATGCAAATACAAGAGAGGAAGAACAGTTGAGACGTCATGATATTATGAGGCTCAAGGATGCATTAGATCAGATTAACCTGAAATTATGTGAAGAGTTGATTGGAGAGCTGACAGAACATAATTACGGTAGAAAGAATAATCATAGCCTCGCAGCCATTAAGACAAGTTATCAAATGTTTGATTATCATAAAGTAAAGGAGATGATACAGAAACTTTTGCAAGAAATGTCATGAAAACGAAAACAAAACTAAGTATATAACAGGAGGAAACAAGTGATGAACGAGGTATATTCTAAGTTGTTAAAATGTTATGAAAGTGTTCAGAAAAGAATTGATTTTCAGCCCAAGGTAGCACTGGTATTAGGCTCTGGACTTGGAGACTATGCAAATGATATCAAAGTCGAGGCGACTCTGGATTATCATGAAATTGATGGATTTCCAGTATCTACGGTGCCTGGTCATGCAGGGCAGTTTATATTTGGATATGTGAAGGATGTTCCGGTTGTCTGCATGAAGGGGCGTGTACATTATTATGAAGGCTATCCAATCTCTGATGTTGTATTACCTACAAGGCTCATGAAAATGATGGGAGCAAAAACATTGTTCCTTACGAATGCATCTGGTGGTATCAATACAGATTTCGCAGCAGGAGATTTTATGCTGATCACGGATCATGTATCTGTTTTTGCACCCAATCCCCTGATCGGCTCCAATATAGACGAACTAGGAACCAGATTCCCTGATATGAGCTCAGTGTATGATAATGACCTACAGGACACAATTAGAAAAGCGGCTAAGGATTTGAATATTCAACTGCGAGAAGGTATTTATGCACAACTGACTGGTCCGTCCTTTGAGGCTCCTGCTGAAATCAGACTTCTAGGAAAGCTGGGAGTGGATGCAGTTGGAATGAGTACAGTTGTGGAAGCCATTGCAGCAAATCATATGGGTATGAAAATTTGTGGAATTTCATGTGTATGTAATCTGGCCGCTGGATTATCATCGACTCCTTTGACACATGAGGAGGTACAGGCGGCAGCCAATCAAGCCGCTCCGTTATTCAAAAAGCTTGTTACGGAAACAATCACAAGACTTTGATGAAAGAGATTGTAAAAAACAAGATATTGTGTTAAAATAAAAAAGTAATTTGGCATGTACAATTTTTTTTAGGAGGGAAAAAGATGAAAAAGAAATTATTGAGTGTATTACTGTGTGTTACGATGATTGCTTCATTGCTTGTAGGCTGTGGTGGAAAGCATACTTCTGCAACAGATGGCGGTAAGGCGGAGCTGGCACTGGTCACTGACCTAGGAACGATTGATGACAAGTCATTTAATCAGGGTGCATGGGAAGGTCTGAAGAAGTATGCTGAGGAAAAGGGTATTTCCTACAAGTATTATCAGCCACAGGAGGCTACAACAGATTCCTACATTGAGACAATCGGTCTTGCTGTAGAGGGTGGTGCAAAACTTATTGTTTGCCCTGGATTCTTATTTGAAGAGCCAGTATTTATTGCACAGGATACATATCCTGATGTAAAGTTCATCTTATTAGATGGTGAACCTCACACTGCAGATTACTCAACCTTCAAAACAGGTGATAATGTAATGCCTATCCTGTTCCAGGAAGATCAGGCAGGATTCCTTGCAGGCTATGCAGCTGTCAAGGATGGCTATACAAAGCTCGGATTTATGGGCGGTATGGCAGTACCTGCAGTCATCCGTTATGGTTATGGCTACGTTCAGGGTGCAGATTATGCAGCAAAGGAACTCGGAGTAGATGTTGAAGTAATGTATAACTATACAGGTGCATTTGCAGCAACTCCTGAAGCACAGGCTATGGCTGCTTCATGGTTCCAGAACGGAACAGAAGTTGTGTTTGGGTGTGGCGGCGCAGTTGGTAACTCAGTTATGGCTGCAGCAGAAGATGCAGGAACAAAGGTAATCGGTGTTGACGTAGATCAGAGCGGCGAGTCTGCCACTGTTATCACATCAGCCATGAAAGAGCTTTCCAATTCGGTATATGATGGTGTTAAGGCTTTCTATGACAACACATTCCCTGGTGGAAAAACATCTGTATTTACAGCAGCAAATAATGGTGTAGGACTTCCTATGTCTGCATCAAAATTCAGCAAATTTGCACAGGCTGATTATGATGCGATTTTTGCAAATCTGGTTGATGGTTCCATCTCTCTGTACAATTCTACTGATGATGGATCTACAGCAGATGTTACTTTGGAGAAGACAACAGTTACTTATGTAGATTAGTATGATGAATCAGTTTCATAAAGGGGTGCGGTTTCGCACCCCTTTCTATTCGCTGGAATATAATGAAATCGGGGGAACACTATGGAATATATTGTTGAAATGCTAAATATTACGAAGGAATTCCCAGGAATTATAGCAAATGATGATATTACGCTGCAGATTAAGTCCGGAGAGATTCATGCATTTCTAGGTGAAAATGGAGCAGGTAAATCAACTTTGATGAGCGTGCTCTTTGGTTTATACAAGCCAGAAAAGGGCATAATCAAAATCAAAGGAGAAGAGGTCAAGATAGAAGGACCGCTGGATGCCAATAAATACGGAATCGGTATGGTTCACCAGCATTTTAAACTGGTGCATAATTTTACGGTATTGCAGAATATCGTACTTGGTATGGAAACAGTCAAGCATGGAATACTGCAAATGGATGAAGCTCGGACAAAAATCATCATGTTAAGTGAGAAGTACAATCTCTTTGTAGATCCTGATGCATTGATTGAGGATATTACGGTTGGAATGCAGCAAAGAGTAGAAATATTGAAAATGCTATACAGAGATAATGAAATCCTGATATTTGATGAGCCGACTGCGGTATTGACACCCCAAGAAATTGATGAACTCATGAATATTATGAAGGGACTTTCTGCTGAAGGAAAATCCATTTTGTTTATTACTCATAAACTAAACGAAATCAAACAGGTCGCAGACAGATGTACAGTCCTGCGTCGTGGTAAATATATTGGTACTGTGAATGTTGCGGATGTTGATCTGAAACAGATGTCTGAAATGATGGTCGGAAGAGAAGTCAATCTGACAGTCGAAAAGAAAGAGACCAATCCAACAGATGTAGTGCTGGAGGCAGAGCATCTGACTGTCAAATCCACACATGAAGGTCACACAAAGAATGTCGTTAATGACGCAAGCTTTTTTGTGAGAAAGGGTGAAATCGTATGTGTTGCCGGAATTGACGGAAATGGCCAGACGGAGCTGGTGCATGCCATTACCGGTCTTGGGGACATGAGTGGCGGAACAATCAAAATCAATGGCGAGGATGTCACGAAGAAATCCGTTCGATATAAAAACACACACGGACTTTCACATATACCTGAAGATCGTCATAAATACGGTCTTGTCCTTGATTATAATCTTGGATATAATCTTGTTCTACAGCAATATTTTGATGATCGTTTTCAGCATATGGGATTCATGAAAAATGATAAAATATTTGAGTATGCTGATGCGTTGATTGAAAAGTATGATATCAGAAGTGGACAGGGTGCGCAGACAATCACAAGATCTATGTCTGGAGGCAATCAGCAGAAGGCCATTGTGGCCAGAGAGCTGAACAGGCAACCAGATATTCTGCTTGCCATACAGCCGACCAGAGGTCTTGATGTAGGTGCCATAGAGTATATTCATAAGGAACTAATCAAGCAGAGAGATGAGGGAAAAGCAATCCTGGTGATCTCACTGGAGCTTGATGAGGTCATGAACCTCAGTGACCGTATTCTGGTCATTTACGAAGGCAGTATTGTAGCCAATCTGGATCCGAAGAAAATTACGGTTCAGGAGCTGGGACTCTATATGGCAGGATCCAAGAAAGAAGGTGACATAGATGAGTAATCCCAAGAATAAAAAGAGGGAATCGGGGAAAATGGGGCTTGCTTCTTCTGCCTTTGCCATTTTAATCGGTCTGATATTTGGCTTTGTGATTCTTCTATTATCTAATCCAGCTCAGGCACTGCCTGGATTCATGACGATATTAACAGGAGCGGCCACACATGGTATAAAAGGAATCGGGCAGGTGTTCTATTATGCTACACCGATTATACTAACGGGTTTATCCGTTGGATTTGCTTTTAAAACTGGACTGTTTAATATCGGTGCGCCAGGGCAATTCATCACAGGGGCGTTCGGAGCGGTTTATGTTGGTATCATGTGGACTTCATTAGGAAGCGCACACTGGATCGTGGCATTATTGGCGGCAGTTTTGATGGGAGCCATCTGGGGTTTTGTACCAGGCATTCTCAAGGCAGTCTTTAATGTGAATGAGGTCATTTCATCTATTATGATGAATTATATAGGCTTGTATATTGTCAATTATACAACAAAGACTTATGCACCTCTGTTCAATAACCTACGAAACGAGTCTAATAATGTAGCAGTCACAGCACAGATTCCGAAGATGGGCATGGATAAGATTTTCACAGGCTCCAGTCTGAACGGTGGGATTATCATTGCAGTGATTGTTGTGCTTCTGATTCATATTATTTTAAATAAAACAACATTTGGTTATGAACTGAAGGCGGTCGGATATAATAAGGATGCAAGCAAATATGCAGGTATTAATGAGAAAAAAAGCATTATTCTGTCTATGATGATCGCAGGTGCTATCTCGGGGCTTGCTGGTGGTCTGCTGTATCTGGCAGGCAGTGGAAAGCATATCGAGATTGTTGATGTGCTTGGGTCAGAAGGGTTTACAGGTATTTCAGTTGCGCTGCTGGGACTTAGCAATCCGATTTCTGTCATGCTGGCAGGTATCTTTATTGCATATCTGACGACTGGTGGATTTTATCTGCAGCTATATGAGTTTTCAACAGAAATCATTGATATCATTGTTGCAGTCATCATTTACTTCAGTGCATTTGCTTTGATGGTCAAAATGCTGATACTGAAATTCAGGGTATACCAGCAGGAACAGAAGGAACAGAAGAAAAAGCCGAAAACAAACACAGAAGAAAAGAAGGGGGGGCGTGTGAAATGAATGTTATTTATTTCATTTTCCAACAGACGATGTTTTTCACAATCCCTCTGCTGATCGTAGCACTGGGAGGTATGTTTTCAGAACGCTCTGGTATTGTTAATATAGCTCTTGAAGGTGTTATGACGATGGGGGCTTTTGTAAGTATTTTGTTTTTGAATCTGACAGGTGAATTTATGAGTGGGCAGCTTCAGCTGATCTTGGCCATCCTGATTGCTATGCTAACGGGTATTATTTTCTCGCTCCCACATGCTTATGCAGCTATTAATATGAAAGCAGATCAAGTAATCAGTGGTACTGCTCTGAATATGTTTGCTCCTGCGTTTGCTATTTTTATGGCACGTATTATACAGGGAGTACAGCAGGTGGAATTTAATAATACATTCAGGATTACAAGTGTTCCTGTCCTTGGCAAGATTCCAGTACTTGGACAATTGCTGTTTACGAACACCTATATCACAACGTATATAGGCATTATCATATTGATTGTGTCAACAATCGTACTTTATAAAACAAGATTCGGTCTACGTTTAAGAGCATGTGGGGAACATCCGCAGGCAGCTGATGCTGCTGGTATTCATGTTTACAGGATGCAGTATGCAGGGGTTATGATTTCTGGCGCTTTAGCTGGGTTGGGAGGGCTTGTCTATGTAGTTCCAACATCCACAAACTTTAATGCCACGGTGTCGGGCTATGGCTTTCTGGCATTGGCGGTACTGATTTTCGGACAATGGAAACCAATCAAGATACTGTATGCTTCATTGTTTTTTGGATGTCTGAAGGCAGTTTCAGCTGCATATTCAGGAATACCATTCCTGAATGCGTTAGGCATTCCGAGTTATTTCTATAAAATGGTTCCATATATTGCAACCTTGATTGTACTAGTGTTTACATCAAAGAATTCACAGGCACCGAGGGCATCAGGTGTACCTTATGATCAGGGAGCACGTTAAATTAGCAAAGAGAGGCTGTGAAATGGAAGATCAAGAATTAATCAAAGCAGCGATAGAGGCACGTGAATATGCTTATGCACCTTACTCGAAATTCAAGGTGGGTGCAGCGTTACTGGGAAAATCAGGAAAGATGTATACTGGCTGTAATATTGAAAATGCAGCGTATGGACCATCAAACTGCGCTGAAAGAACTGCATTTTTCAAGGCGGTCAGTGAAGGAGAGCATGCATTTGATGCGATAGCAATCATTGGCGGATATGATGGACAAGTTGATGGCTATGCATTTCCATGTGGGGTATGCAGGCAGGTGATGATGGAGTTTTGTCATCCAAAGAGCTTTGAGATTATCACTGCGAAATCTGAACAGGACTACAAAAAATACTCACTCGAGCAGCTACTACCAGAGGGCTTCGGACCAGATCATCTATCAACGGAGTCAATATCAATCTTAAAATGAAAAGGAGAAGAATGAATGAATATCAGATTTTATAATGCTAGATTATTAACAATGGAGAAAAACTGCACACTGTATACTGGAGAACTCTGGGTGCAAAATGAGAAGATTACATATGTAGGTGAAGGCAAGAATTCTTCTTTTATAAAATGGGATAGAGAGATTGATGCCAAAGGGAATGTGTTGATGCCTGGTTTTAAAGATGCACATACGCATTCTGCTATGACTGGCATGAGGTCACTTGCAGATGATTTGCCGTTACTAGAATGGCTTGAAAAACAGATTTTTCCTATTGAAGGGAAGATGCAGCCAGAGGATGTCTATGAACTGACCAGACTGGCAGTTATGGAGTATTTGACAAGTGGTATTACATCTATCTTTGAGATGTATCTGGAACCAGAGGCAATCGCAAAGGCATGCCAGGATACAGGGATGAGACTGGTACAGACGAGTGGAATCAATAAATTTGGTCCAACCATTGAAGTACTAGAGGAACGTTTCTTGAAACTAAATGATGGAAATCCGTTGACTAGCTTTACACTTGGTTTCCATGCAGAGTATACGTGTACCAAGGAATTGTTGCAGCAGATTGCGGCATTGGCACATAAATATCAGGCACCTATCTATACACATAATTCTGAAACAGAAGATGAAACAAGGGGATGTATAGAACGTTATGGTATGACACCAACTGCTTTTCTGGATTCTCTTGGGATGTTTGATTATGGCGGAGGCGGATATCATTGTGTTCAATTTAATGATGAGGACATTGCAATTTTTAAAAAGAGAAATATGACAGTTGTAACGAATCCTGGATCTAATACAAAGCTGGCAAGTGGAATCGCTCCGATACAGAAATTTTTAGATGCAGGTCTGAATGTTGCGATTGGCACAGATGGACCATCAAGCAACAATTGTCTCGATATGTTTCGGGAAATGTTTCTTGTAACGGGTCTTGCAAAGCTGCAGACTAAAAATGCAGCGGCGGTAGACGCTGTTCAAGTACTAGAAATGGCAACTGTGGGTGGAGCAAGGGCTATGGGACTGCAGGACTGTGACGTGTTGGCAGAGGGTAAGCTTGCCGATATCATTATGATTGATTTGCACCAGCCAAATATGCAGCCGATCAATCATATTGTGAAGAATATTGTCTACAGCGGCAGCAAGCAGAACATAAAAATGACGATGATTCATGGGAAGATTCTTTATGAAGACGGAGTATATAATATTGGAGTAGATCCGGAAGAAGTATATCGGAAAGCCAATGAAGTGATGGATAGACTAAAGAAGTGATTCCAGACTCCGTTGGCTTGACCTCATCAATCATGTATACAGTCTATATCCGAAACAATGTCACTCTGGAGTGTCAAATTCCTCGTTGTCCAGGAATTCATCGAAGGCATCGGCAACGGCTTCGTATACGTCATCGTCTTCGATGTAAGTCAGGGTGGGTTCTACATTGACATCATTTTCGTCTTCAGTATATTCATAGAACCAGACTTCTCCGTCGTTGCTTTCTCCTTTGTCATCCAAGGGAAGAAGGGCGATATAGTCTTTATCGGCTACTGTCAGAATCGTAATGATTGCACAATTGACTTTGGTACCATCATCCAATTCGAGTTCTACGGTCATTTCTTCATCTTGTTCCAGATCTGATACAGGTGCATTTTCTTGCTTATCCATAAGGACTCCTTTCGAGGCTTAGATTGAATCTGTATATAGATTTTATTAATCATATTTTACACAATCTATGTTTATAATTCAAGGGGAATTGTGAGAATGTTTTCAAGAATGTTTTCAACAGAATAACATATTTATTTATATTTTACTAATTTCATTGACAATGAATTGAATTGTACTTAAAATAAAAATGATGGTCGAGATATTCATATCATGTTTTTGGGACAAAGAGGATGCTCATGGACAATTCTGAAAAGATTGAAAAACTGAAGCAAATAATTGAAAGAACGGATAATATTGTCTGTATGATTGGCGTCGGTATGGGTATGGAATGTGGCTTGCCAAATAGATGGAGCAATGAAGAGGCATACCGCATTGAAAAAGAGTATCGATATTCTCCCGAGGAGATTTATTCTGCTGTTTTTTATCATACAAGACCAGAATTGTTTTATGATTATTATAAAAAAGAATGTTTACACTTGGATGTTCATCCGAGCGAGGCATATGATGCTCTGATTAAGCTGGAGAAGATGGGGAAGCTGAGAGCATGTATCACCCATAACATTCAGTGTATGGCTGCTCAGGCTGGAGTGAAAAAGGTCATAGAATTACATGGTTCCATTCATGACAATAGATGTCCAAAATGCGGAAGGCAGTATCCCGCGCAATACATCAAAGATGCAGTCGGTGTGCCTTTGTGCGAAAGCTGTAAATCTCCGATTAGACCGATGGTAAAGCTACAAGGAGAAATGATGAGGAACGACAGAATGACAGAAGCAGCTAATGCCGCTGCACAAGCAGATGTGATTATGGTTTTGGGCATTAATCTGAATCATCCAATGGTTAAGACATTCACAAACTATTACCAAGGAAATCAATTGATCTTAATTACGAAAAACGAACATTTTACGGATAAAAAAGCAGATCTATGCATTCATAGTGAAGTGAAAAGTATCTTGCCGCTGGTTGTATGAGAAGGGCTAAATGAAGAGAGGGAAAACTTCTGAATATGAAAAAAGTGCAATATCAATTTCAAAAAGGGGTACCACAGCCTCTTGGCGTTACGAGATGTGGAGATGATTATAATTTTGCAATTTGTCTTCAACAAGATTGTCAATGTGTTCTGTTTATCTACCATAGCGGTGAAAAAAAGGCATTTCTTCAAATCCCAATTACAAAAGAACATGCAACAGGAACGATATACAGCGTACGAATCCAAAATTTAAAGGAAACTGAATTTGAGTATTCTTATTTGATAGATGGTCAACCATTTACTGATCCATATTCGACTGCTTTAAGCGGAAGAAATAAGTGGGGAGTCGGCACTGCAGAAACAGTACATTCAAAAGTATCAAGCAGTATGTATGATTGGGAGCATGACCAGCTTCCCAAACACCCGCTTGAAAATGTCATCATATATTCCCTGCATGTAAGAGGCTTTACGAAGCATTCTTCATCTGGAATAAAAGCAAAGGGAACCTATCAGGGGATTATAGAAAAAATACCCTATTTCAAGGAACTAGGCGTGAATCAGATTGAATTACTTCCAGCCTATGATTTTTTTGAAACAGCTGATGAAGAAGAATTATTAAAATATGATCATCTTTTTAGAAATCATGCTTCTACCGATGAAACAACAGTGGATGATAAATCTCAAAGGTTGAATTATTGGGGATTCACTGATGGTTTTTATTTCACACCAAAAGCATCGTATTCTTATGGAGCAGATCCAGTATCAGAATATAAGGATATGGTAAAGGCACTGCATAAAGAGGGTATCGAGCTAATCATGCAGTTTTTCTTTCCAGAAAACATCAATCGAAATCTAATCCTGGATTGCATCTGTTATTGGGTGCTGGAATATCATATTGACGGTGTTCATTTACAAGGAACCAGTTTGCCTATAACCTTGATTGCATCAAATCCGATGCTGGCTGATACAAAAATTTACTATTATGAATTTGAAACAGAACATATTTATCAAGGACTTCGCATGGGAGGAAGCAGAAACCTTGCAGTCTACAGACAGGAATACGCTGATGATATAAGAAGATATCTGAAAAGTGATGCGGATATGCTAAAGGCTTTTACATATCATATGAGACATGTTCCTCAAGAGACTGGAATTATTCATTATATTTCACAATATGAGGGCTTTACATTATATGATTTGGTTTCGTATGATTACAAGCATAATGAATCTAACGGAGAGGATAACAGGGACGGAAATAACTACAATTATAGCTGGAACTGCGGATATGAAGGATCTACTAGAAAAAAAACAATTCTGGAGCTTCGAAAGAAGCAGATGAAGAATGCACTTACATTTTTACTCTTGAGTCAGGGTACCCCAATGATATATGCGGGAGATGAATGGGCCAACTCACAGCTAGGAAATAATAATCCCTATTGCCAGGATAATTCTGTGGCATGGACGGAATGGAAACAGAACAAATTCAGCAAGGAAGTGTATGAGTTTACAAAAAATATGATTTCTTTCAGAAAAGTTCATCCGATTTTGCATCAACCAGATGAACTCAGAATCATGGATTACATATCCTGTGGCTATCCAGATTTGTCTTATCATGGAGAGTCTGCATGGTATCCCAAATTTGATAATCATATTCGTCACATCGGAATGATGTTCTGCGGAAAATATGCTAAAATAAATCATAATCAAGAGGACAATTTCCTATATGCAGCATTTAATATGCATTGGGATACACATGAATTTGGTTTGCCAAAGCTTCCGAAAAATATGAGGTGGTATCTGAAAGTAGACACTGGAGCAACGAATGGGAGAGATTTTTACAAAGACAATGAAGAACTCCTTTTGGAAAATCAGGATCAACTGACTTTATCTGAAAGATCAACGATGGTGTTGATTGCACTCTGAACGTCTTTGTGCTAGAATAATCAAGTTGATTCACATGATGAAAGAAATAAGGGAGAATGGAAATGATAGATGGTAAAAAGGTATTATTTAGTGGTATGCAGGCAACGGGAAATCTGACACTTGGGAATTATTTAGGGGCATTAAAAAACTGGGTCACATTGAGTGATGAATATGAATGCTTTTATTGTGTGGCAGATGAGCACTCTATCACAGTCAGACAGGATCCCGCAGAGTTTCGAAAGAGAGCAAGAACATTATTGACTTTATACATTGCAGCAGGACTGGATCCTGAAAAAAACTGTATTTATTATCAGTCACATGTGTCTGGTCATGCTGAACTTGCTTGGATTTTAAATTGCTATACTTATATGGGAGAACTGAACAGAATGACGCAGTTCAAGGATAAATCAGCAAAGCATGCAGACAATATCAATGCTGGATTGTTTACGTATCCTGTATTGATGGCAGCTGATATACTGCTGTATCAGGCAGACGTAGTTCCTGTTGGGATTGATCAGATGCAGCATCTGGAAATCACAAGAGATATTGCACAGAGATTCAACAGTATTTATGGCGATGTGTTCACAATTCCAGAAGGCTATCTAGGCAAGGTCGGAGCAAAAATCATGAGCTTGCAGGATCCATTAAAAAAGATGAGTAAGTCTGATGAAAATCCGAATGCAAGTATTTTTCTGATGGATGATTCCGATACGATTATGCGCAAGTTTAAAAGGGCTGTAACTGATTCTGAAGCGTGTGTCAGATATACTGATGAGCAGCCAGGGGTCAAAAATCTGATTGATATCTATGCAACTTGTACAGGAAAGCTTCCAAAGGATATTGAAAGTGAATTTTCGGGAAAAGGATATGGCGATTTTAAAGAGGCTGTAGGAGAGAGCGTTGTGTCCGTTTTGAAGCCCGTACAGGATCGTATGGCTGAACTGTCAAAGGATAAGTCATATATTGATCAAATGATCAAAAAGAATGCTGAAAAGGCTGATTACTATGCTACTAAGACTTTGCGTAAGGTGCATCGTAAGATTGGATTCTCGGATAGGATCAGATAAGAAAAGCAATTTGGAAAGGAGTGTGACTTTGATGTCAGAGGAAAAAGAAAAAACACTAGAAGAGGTAATGAAAATTCTGGAACTTCAGGAGGAAATACTCCAGTTCACGCATTTCACCAATGCAGATGCATGGGAACTGGGTAATATCATTGTAGCAGAAGCAAAGAAAAGAGAACTGTCAGTTGCTGTCAGCATCAGACTGAATAACGGACTTGTTGTATTTCAGCATATGTTTGATGGCAAGACGCTGATGAATGAGGACTGGATCAAAAGAAAATTTAATACAGTCAGAGATACAGAGTCGAGCAGCCTGTTTCTTTATACGAAATTAGAAAAAACGCAACGTACCATGCAGGAAGTGCATATGGATGAACATATTTATGCCAATTCAGGAGGCGGCTTTCCTATCAGAATCGAAGAGGTTGGCGTAATCGGTGCGATTGTGGTCTCAGGATTAAACCATGTCGCTGATCATGATCTGGTTATTAAATGTCTCTCAAAATATCTACATACTGATGAAGTGCCGAGAATTAAGGATGTATATTAAAAAAGTGTCCAGCTAATCTGCTGGACACTCTTTTTAATATCATTATTCTGACTTTACTTCTTTCCATAACTGATTGTAATACTCATCCATTTCTTCACCGAGATAGGAGAATGTAGATAATTTGTATTGTGAAAAATCTGGGAAAGCAATCTTACTGTTTTTGATCGCCTCATCTTCAATCAATTCTTTTGCCGCTTCATTTGGCGTAGAATATGTAATATAATCAAAATTCTTTAAAGCAATGTCTGCACGACACATGTAGTCTATGAATTTTT
>CAZACC010000022.1:0-25989 GCA_964483545.1 uncultured Lachnospiraceae bacterium | reverse complement strand
GTAGGAATCACAGATCAGGATGTGATTGCAAATCAGGCACCATTTTATTTTGATGCCTCTTTGATTGATATTTACTGTACTCTATACAGTGGTGCTACGATGGGAATCGTACCAACTGATTACTTTACCATACCAATCAAGCTGTTACAGTTTATGCAGGATCATCATATCACTACGATACGTTGGGTCCCATCAGCTATGAAGATGATTTCCACGCTCAGGGGCTTTAAAACGATACGTCCAGATGCGCTTCGCAAGGTAATCTTCGGCGCTGAGGCAATGCCGACAAAATGCTATAATTACTGGAAAGACAGCTATCCAGATGCAGTGTTTGTACAGATTTACGGACCGACTGAGATTACAGGTGTATGCACTTATTATATAGTAGACAGAGAATTCACGAATGATGAGACGATTCCGATTGGAAGAGCATTTGGCAATACAGAGGTTTTTCTATTGGATGAACAGGATCGTTTGATTAGAGAAGCCAATACCATCGGAGAAATCTGTGTGAAGGGTACCTGTCTGGCGCATGGATATTACAATGATCTGGAAAAGACAAGTGAAGTATTCACCCAGAATCCGCTGCAGCATCATTATCCAGAGAGGATCTACAGAACGGGAGATTTGGCACAGTATAATAATCTAGGAGAACTGATTTTCTCATCACGTAAGGATTCCCAAATCAAGCATATGGGGCACCGAATCGAGCTTGGAGAGATAGAAGCAGTCGTGAACAGTCTGCCTGGTATCCTTACGGCATGTTGTATGTTCCATAAAGAAAAAGAGAAGATTGTACTGTTTTATAAATCGGATGAGTACGATGATGTTACATTAATAGAGGCATTACAGGAAAAACTACTGCGGTATATGCTGCCAAATGTTATGTATAGGTTGGAATCATTTCCTCACACACAAAATGGAAAATTAGATCGAATGAAATTAAAAAGACAATACCTTGAGGGAGGAGTATAGAGGATGGAAAAATTAATGGAATTGTTATCAGAGTTGCATCCAGAAGTGGATTTTGCGAGTGAGACAGGACTGATTGATAAAAAAATACTGACATCTTTTGATGTCGTAAATCTGGTTGGCGAACTGATGGATGAGTATGATATTGAAATCAATGCAGAGCATCTGATCCCGGAAAATTTTAATTCAGCACAGGCAATTTTTAATCTGATTACCAGACTGGAAGAGGAATAGGTAGGGCACGAAAACCATGTCTTTCGTTTCATTGAGATTCGCGGCTTTTGTGATAGGTGTACTGCTTGTATATTATTTAGTGCCAAAGAAGACGCAGTGGTTTGTACTGCTGTGTGCCAGTTATCTGTTTTACTTTGCAACAGGCTTTGGCAACGGATTTTATATTGTAGTTACAACAGTAACAACGTTTTTCTGTGCTATTTTGATTTCTGAAGAGCATAAGCATCAGAAGGAATATCTGCAGGAACATAAGGAACACCTTACAAAAGAAGAAAAAAAGTTATATAAATCGAAGGTAAAGAAGAGACAGCGGATCATGTTGACCCTGTGTCTTGTTTTGAACCTTGGAATTCTTGCATTTTTGAAATACAATGATTTTATCATATCAAATCTCAACTTGTTCAGACTGACCTATTATGGAAAGACTGACTTCATTGATTTCTTTATGCTACCTCTGGGAATATCATTTTATACATTTCAATCCATGGGATATCTGATCGATGTTTATTATGGTAAGCATGATGCTGACAGACATTTGGGCAAATTTGCACTGTTTGTGTCATTTTTCCCACAGATTATCCAAGGTCCCATCAGCAGATTCGGAGAACTATCAAAAGAATTGTATGTTGGGAAGTCATTTTCATGGTATGCAATTAAAAGTGGTTTTGTGAGAATTATATGGGGGCTATTCAAAAAAATGATTATTGCCGATCGCGTAGCCGCCTATGTCAAATTGGTAGCTGATCCGGTGAATGAATATCAGGGACTCTATATTCTTCTTGCAGTATTTCTGTACTCCATGCAGATTTATGCTGATTTCTCTGGAGGCATTGATGTGTCGATCGGAGTGGCGGAAATGCTCGGCATCAAAATGGCGGAGAACTTTGAACGTCCTTTCTTCTCAAAGAGTATATCTGAGTATTGGAGGAGATGGCATATCACACTGGGGACATGGTTCAAGGACTATATATTCTATCCGTTGTCCATTTGCAAACCTGTTATGAACCTTGGTAAATGGACAAAGAAGAATATCAATGAGGGATTCGGTAAGAGACTGCCTATTTATCTGCCGATGCTTGCGGTATGGACATTGACTGGTGTATGGCATGGCTCTGAAAACAGATATGTGGTATGGGGACTACTGAACTGCTTCTTCATTATCCTTGGTGAGGAGTTCACTCCAATCTTTGGCAGGCTGAAAAAATTTTTTAAAGTGAACCCTTCAAGCACGGTCTTTAAGGCCTTTCAGATCTTCAGAACGTTCTGGCTAATGGCATTGCTCAGGGTCTTTGATATTGCACCGAGTATTAAGGCGGCATTTTATATGATTTTCAACCTGTTCAAAAACTGGAGTAGCTTCAACAGAGAGAAATTATATTCTATGGATTTGCCAAAGGATGATCTGAAAATAGCTTTGATTGCCTGTCTGGTAGTGCTAATTGTGAGTCTTCTTCAAAGAAAAAAGAGTATCAGAGAGCGTCTGTTTGCACTTCCTGGATTTGTACAGGTGGTATTGTGTACGTTATTTGTATTGTCTGTTGCAATCTACGGATATTATGGCTTTGGATATGATGCAAGCCAGTTTATATATATTCAATTTTGAGGTCACGGAGTTATATGAAAGATCAGTTCAAGAAAGTATTCATAGTGTTGTTAGAAATTGCATTTATAATTTGTGCAGTTTTATTTACAAACAAACTGTTTATGCCTAAATATGTTTCCGAAAATCAGGATGGCAGGATTGCAGAGGAATTTTATGATGAAAAGGTACCGCTGGATGTGGTTTTTGTGGGGCCCAGTACAATCTTTAATGCTGTATCACCAGTATGGCTTTGGGAACAGTACGGGTTTACTTCCTATGTGCGTGGGAATGCCTCTCAGACAATGTGGCAATCCTATTATATGGTTGCAGATGCAATTCAGTACAATAAACCGAAGGTTGTAGTTGTAGATGTGACATTTATCCGACATACTGACGACTTCGTGGAGGAACCGTCTAACCGTAAGGCACTGGATGGTATGAAGCTGTCAAAGGTAAAGCTTGACGCAATCAAGGACTCAAAAGCTGATGAAGAAACAATGGGAGATTACCTGCTTCCTTTGTTCCGCTATCACTCTAGATGGAACAAGTTATCAATGGAGGATCTAGTATGGTGCTTTAAGGACGATCCAGTTACTTACAATGGACATCTGATGCAGTTCGGAGTTTCACCTACTGCATTTGGTTTTACAGGTTATGATACAAGAGAAGAGTATACGCTCGGTGGCAAAAGTGTTGTTTATTTGAGAAAGCTAATCGAACTGTGTCAGACCAATGACATCATAGTTATCCTGATGAAAACACCTGCAGGAACGCCGAACTGGGCATTACAGTATGATGCACAGATTATGGAAGTTGCGACCGATTATAATGTAGGATATGTTAATTTTGATATGCTGGCTGATGAGATGGGGCTGAATTACAAGGCGCATTCACCAGATGAAGGCAGACATTTGAACACTGTCGGAGCCGAAATATTCACCAATTATCTCGGACAAGTACTGAAAACGTCCTGCTCAACACTAACTGATCATAAGTGGGATGTGCACTATACAGATGTGTGGAACAAAAAGGTTTCTCGGTACGAATATGATAAGGCTGTTGGCATGGTTGAATATGCTACAGAACTTGAAAAAATCAGAAAGGATTGAATCGCATGGATGAAAAAAGAAAAATATCCTTGGACAGGGCAGAAGAATTAAAAGACTCTATCGGAAGTTTTCTCGCATTCAAACAGAAGTTTCTAGAGGAGACGGAGACCAAGAGAAATATCAAACGAAAAGAGCACAAACAGGCGATTCTTGATTATTTTGAAGCAGATGAAAATGACTGGAATGACTGGAAATGGCAGATCAGGAACAGAATCAGTTCTGAGGAAACACTGGGTCATTTTCTGCAGCTTTCTGAAGAAGAAAAGGAAACAATTCGAAATATTTCTCATAAATACAGGTGGGCTACGACACCGTATTATTTATCTTTGATGGATTTCAATAATCAAAATTATCCGATTAACAAGATGGCTATTCCTTCTGTTTTTGAGAATGACGAGAGTGGTAAACTGGACCCGATGATGGAGGAGTATACAAATCCTGCACCCTGTATTACAAGAAGATATCCGAACCGTCTAATCATCAATGTAACGAGCTCCTGCTCGATGTTTTGCAGACACTGTCAACGCAGAAGACGAATCGGTGAAGTGGATCAGCATGCAAAGTGGGAAGAGATCGAAGCGGCTATCGAGTATATCCGCCAAAATGAGGAGATACGTGATGTGCTGATTACAGGTGGAGATCCTTTGACCTTGTCCGATGCGACACTTGAAAAAGTGATTTCAGAAGTATATCATATTCCGCATGTGGAAATCATAAGAATAGGTACCAGAGTTCCAGTAACGATGCCACAGCGTATCACGGATGAGCTGGTGAATATGTTGAAAAAATACCATCCACTATTTGTCAATGTACAGTTTAATCACCCAGGAGAAATGACAGAAGAATCCAAAGCAGCCTGCAATAAGCTGGCTGATGCGGGTATTCCTTTGGGAAATCAGATGGTATTTCTGCGTGGAGTCAATGACAACAAATATGTCGTGCAGCTGTTAAATGAAGAACTGTTGCAGGCACGTGTCAGACCTTATTATATTTTTCATCCGAAACAGGTCGTCGGAACAAAGCATTTTCAGATTACGGTGGATGAAGGTCTTCGTATTATGAAGTATTTGAGGGGACATACATCTGGTCTGGCAATACCACAGTATATTTTGAATGCCTCAGGTGGTCTCGGCAAGGTACCGCTGCTTCCAAAGTATATAGAGGAAAGTGATGAGTCTCATGTGAAATTAACGACATGGGAAGGGGAAGAAGTCTATGTTCATTACTAAATGATATCAAAGACAGATGAGCTTTTGCCAATTGTATTAATAAATGGAAAATAGTGTGAATAATGGCAGCAAACACCAAACAAATCAGACAATAGTATTGCTTTTTCGGGTATAAACAGTTATAATAAAGATAGATTTCCTGGGGTGTTCGATAATTCTTGTATTTTGAACCTACATTTACTTTAAACGGGATTCCTATATTACCAGCTCCTATGTCAGGCCTCATTTGCAGTGGAAGACAGAAGAGTGGTTGCGGTCACCCACCTAGCATTGGCTAGGAGTCAAAAAACAAGAACCGGCATCTCTGGGATTTTAAAAAAAAGAGGAAAAGCAGTCTCGATGGAGGCTGCCTTTTATTGTCTATACCATATTGGTGAAAGTTATGCTACAATACAGATACCGGCTGGAGGACTTTATGAAAGAAAAGATGAAGAGTGTATATGATTTGTTCCATGGCTTTTCTGCGGATATGCAGGAGCATAATGTCCGAGCATTTGCATCGAGTGCTGCCTTTTTTGTATTTTTATCTCTGATTCCTTATGTGATACTGATCCTTGCCATTATTCCATACACTCCACTGACCAAGGCAGATGTACTTGCAGCCGTGGTGGGGATACTGCCACAAGCACTGGATGGATATGCTATTATGATCATAGACCAGTTATATACGAATACATTTGCGGTCTTATCCATTTCCATCATAGCAGTTGTATGGTCATCGGCGCAGGGCTTTTTATCCATTACAACGGGATTGAATGCGGTATATGACGTCTGTGGAAAGTATAATTACTTTTTTATGCGAGCAAGAGCTGGAGTCTATACTGTGATTTTTGCTGTGATTATGGTAGCTTCCTTGATCTTGTCTGGTTTCGGAAAGACATTAAGTGCGTTCGCCGAAGAAAAGCTGATAGCGTTACCAGTACCGTTTCAGGTCATCATTGACTTCCGTATTATCTTGACGCTAACAATCATGACGTTGATGTTCACGCTGATTTACACGACACTGCCTTTTCAAAGACAGAAGTTTAGACAACAGATCCCTGGAGCCCTGTTTACGGCTATCGCATGGAGCATTTATTCATGGGCATTTTCACTATACATTAGTAACTATAATGCATTCAGTATGTATGGGAGTATGGCGACGGTAGTGATCATCATGCTATGGCTTTATATGTGCATGTACATTATGTTTGTCGGTGCAGAACTGAATCATTACTTTCATGGGGAATTGGAAAAGCTTCTGCATCTAAAACGACGTTTAGGGCACGGCAAAGGCAGAAAAGGGTAATTTTTGCTTGACAATCCGTATAGAATTGCCTAGAATAAAAACAATTGAAACAGATAAAAATGCAATGAAGGTGCAGGCGGAAATATCGTCGCAGAATATAATCTTCTTACAGAGAGAGGAAGCCACCAGCTGCAAGCTTCCTTAAGTTCAGATGATATTTGACATTCACACCCGAGCAGCTGTTCTGAAGGCAATCAGGCTTGTAGGAACAGACGCAATATGCACGTTACGCATATACAATGAGTGCTTAAGACTTTGTTCTTAGGAATTTGGGTGGTACCGCGATGAAAGATTCGTCCCTCTGCTATGATATAGCAGGGGATTTTTTATACTCAAAAAGGAGGATGTTATGAAAGACAAATTGCAGCAGATTAAAGAAGAAGCGTACAAACAAATTCAGGCTTCGGATGCCCTTGAGAAATTAAACGAGGTTAGAGTGAACTTCCTTGGAAAAAAGGGTCAATTGACAGAAGTGTTGAAAAGTATGAAGGATGTAGCGGCAGAGGACAGACCAAAGGTAGGGCAGATGGTCAATGATGCACGTGCTGAGATTGAAAAGGCTCTGGAAGAGACTAGAACCAAAATGGAGCGTGCTGTTCGTGAACAGCAGATGAAGAAGGAGACAATTGATGTCACACTCCCTGCTAAGAAAGGTGAACTCGGACATCGCCATCCAGACACGATTGCCCTAGAAGAGGTAGAGAGAATCTTTATCGGTATGGGCTATGAGGTTGTAGAGGGTCCTGAGGTAGAGACCGATTATTATAATTTTGAAGCACTTAATATTCCGGCAGATCATCCGGCAAAGGACGAGCAGGATACATTTTATATAAGCGGTGATTTCCTGCTTCGTACGCAGACGTCAGGTACACAGGTGCATGAGATGGAAAAGGGCAAGCTGCCAATCAGAATGATTGCTCCAGGAAGAGTATTTCGCTCAGATGAAGTGGATGCAACACATTCTCCGTCCTTCCACCAGATCGAGGGACTTGTTGTTGACAGGCATATTACATTTGCAGACCTCAAGGGAACGCTTGCAGAATTTGCCAAGGAGCTCTTCGGAGAGGACACAAAGGTACGCTTCAGACCACATCACTTTAACTTTACAGAACCGAGTGCCGAGGTAGATGTTTCCTGCTTCAAGTGTGGGGGAAAGGGCTGTCGTTTTTGTAAGGGAACAGGCTGGATTGAGATTCTCGGCTGCGGAATGGTTCATCCAAATGTACTTCGCATGAGTCACATTGATCCAAATGAATATTCAGGCTTTGCGTTTGGCATGGGACTTGAAAGAATCAGCTTATTAAAATATGAAATCGATGATATGCGTCTCCTTTATGAGAATGATATCAGATTTTTGAAACAGTTTTAAGGAGGAGAACAGATATGAATACAGCTATATCGTGGATCCAAGCGTATGTACCAGATCTTACGTGTACGCCGCAGGAATATACAGATCGAATGACACTGACAGGTACAAAGGTAGAGACATTTGAATGTCTGGACAAAAATCTGGAAAAGATTTATGTTGGACAGATTGAGTCGATTGAGAAGCATCCCGATGCGGACAAGCTGATTGTATGTCAGGTGAATCTAGGTGATCAGAATCTGCAGATCGTAACTGGTGCGCATAATGTGAAGGTTGGTGACAAGGTGCCAGTGGTCATTGACGGTGGTAAGGTCGCGGGCGGTCATGACGGTCTTCCGCTGCCGAAAGACGGAATAGAAATTAAGAACGGTCAGCTTCGTGGCATCGATTCTTATGGAATGATGTGTTCTGTAGAGGAGCTTGGAACATCCCGTGAGATGTACCCAGAGGCACCTGAAGAGGGGATTTATATCTTTCCAGAGAATACGAAAATCGGTGCCGATGCAGTGGAAGTCATGGGACTGCGCGATACAGTATTTGAATATGAGATTACCTCTAACAGAGTGGATTGCTACAGCGTACTCGGAATCGCAAGAGAGGCGGCTGCTACATTTGACAAGTCTTTCCTTGCTCCAGTTGTAGAGGTGAAGGAAAACAATGAAAAGGTAGAAGATTATATTTCAGTTGAAGTAAAGGATGCAGATTTGTGTTCTAGATATTGTGCAAGGGTATGTACGAATATCAAGATTGCTCCGTCACCGAAGTGGATGCAGAGAAGACTTGCTTCGAGCGGTATCAGACCAATCAACAATCTGGTGGATATTACCAACTATGTGATGCAGGAGTATGGCCAGCCAATGCATGCTTTTGACTTAGATACAATTGCAGGACATAAGATCATCGTCAAGCGCGCAAAGGACGAAGAAGAATTCTGGACACTAGATGAGCAGATGAGAAAGCTGGATTCTGAAATGTTAATGATCTGTGATGCTGAAAAATCAATCGGCATTGCAGGTATTATGGGAGGACAGAATTCCAAGATTACAGAGAATGTAAAGACGGTTGTCTTTGAATCCGCCACCTTTAACGGAGCTAATATTAGAAAGTCAGCAAAGAGACTGGGACTTAGAACGGATGCTTCTGGTATCTTTGAAAAAGGTCTTGATCCAAACAATGCAATTCGGGCGATTAATCGTGCATGTCAGTTGATACAGGAGCTTGGCTGTGGTGATGTGGTCGGTGGAATTGTGGATGTATGTGAGCCACTACCAATGAAGAGAAGAATTACCATGAATGCTTCCGTAGTGAATCATCTGCTTGGTACAGATATTTCCTGTAAGGAAATGCTGACTATTTTAGAAAAGTTAGAACTCCGATATGACAGTGTGACAGGTGACCTTGTGATTCCGACCTTTCGTCAGGATCTTGAGGGGATCGCTGATATTGCAGAGGAAGTGGCAAGATTCTATGGCTACGATAAGATTGGTTCTACGCTTCCAAAAGGGGAAGCCACGACAGGTAAACTGCCTATGAAGCTTCGTCTTGAAGAAAAGGCAAGAGACATTGCTGAGTACTGCGGCTTTTCACAGGGGATGAGCTATTCCTTTGAGAGCCCGAAGGTGTTCGATAAATTATTGATTCCAGCAGATGATGTACTGCGTCAGGCGATTACCATTTCAAACCCACTAGGGGAGGATTTCTCCATTATGAGAACGATTTCCTTAAACGGTATGCTGACATCGTTGTCTACGAATTATAATAGAAGAAACAAAAATGTAAAGTTATATGAGCAGGGTAATATATATCTGCCAAAGAAATTACCACTGGAAGAGCTGCCAGATGAGAGAATGCAATTTACTCTCGGTTTCTACGGTGAGGGTGACTTTTTTACAATGAAGGGTGTAATTGAGGAATTCTTCGAGAGCATCGGTATGATGAAGAAGCCGTCCTATGATCCCAATGCAGGCAAGCCGTTCCTACACCCAGGTCGTCAGGCAAATATCATATATGATCAAGTGACTGTCGGTTATCTGGGTGAAGTTCATCCGGAAGTCTGTGACAATTATGATTTGAAGACAAAGGTTTATATAGCAGTCGTTGATATGCCACAAATCGAACCCTTTGCAACATTTGACAGGAAGTATACAGGAATTGCAAAATATCCAGCTGTCAACAGAGACATCTCTATGGTAGTTCCGAAGTCAGTTCTCGTTGGACAGATTGAGGCAGTGATTGCTCAGCGTGGCGGAAAGCTATTAGAGAACTATAAGTTGTTTGATATCTATGAGGGTGAGCAGATCAAGGCTGGCTTCAAATCCATCGCATATTCTATTACATTCCGTGATCAGGAGCGTACATTAGAAGATCATGATGTGAATGTAACGATGAAGAAGATTTTAAACGGGCTGGAAAGTCTAGGGATTGAATTGCGACAGTAGGTAAGAGCAGGGACATGAAGTGATATGTGGTCAGCCGGACAGCAGCAGGGCTGACCACAGCTTTATTAGAGAAGAATGGCTGATAGGTGAAACAGATGAAAACAAGTGATTTTAATTATTCTCTGCCACAGGAGTTGATAGCGCAGGATCCGCTTGCAGACAGGGCGGCATCGAGATTGCTGGTACTGGACAGAAATACCGGAGCTTATGAACACCATGTATTTCGTGATCTGAAGCAGTACCTGAAGCCAGGCGATTGTCTGGTTCTGAACAATACAAGGGTCATACCAGCAAGGCTATTAGGCATTAAGGAAGACACAGGTGCCAATGTCGAAGTACTGTTGCTAAAGCGCAAAGAAAATGATATCTGGGAAACGCTTGTGAAACCTGGCAAGAAAATGAAAATGGGTGCAAAGCTATCTTTTGGAGACGGACTGTTAAAGGCAGAAGTGCTTGAAGTTGTAGACGAGGGTAACCGACTGGTGCAGTTTCATTATGACGGGATCTTTGAAGAGGTTCTGGATACGCTAGGCGAGATGCCATTACCACCATATATCACGCATAAGCTGCAGGACAAGAATCGCTATCAGACAGTGTATGCAAAATATGAGGGATCTGCAGCTGCTCCGACGGCGGGACTGCATTTTACACAGGAGCTGCTTGAAGAACTATCAGATATGGGCGTGAAGTTAGCGTATGTGACGCTGCATGTAGGTCTCGGAACATTCCGTCCAGTCAAGGTCGATGATGTAACGAAGCATCATATGCATACAGAGTTTTATGTGGTAACGAAGGAAACAGCCAAGCTGGTGAACCAAACGAAGGCAGAGGGGCACAAAGTTGTTTCAGTTGGAACGACGAGCTGTCGGACGCTGGAATCGGCAACGGATGAACAGGGAATTTTGCACGCACAAAGTGGAGATACGGATATCTTTATCTATCCAGGTTATCGGTTTAAGATGACTGATGCACTTATTACTAATTTTCATCTGCCAGAATCGACACTGCTCATGCTTGTCTCAGCGCTTGCTGGAAAAGAACATATTATGGATGCGTATGCGGAGGCAGTGAAGGAGCAGTACCGGTTTTTCTCGTTTGGTGATGCAATGTTCATAACGGATATGAAGTGATATGGGTGAAAGGAAGGACGTGGCTTTTGGCTGCGTCCTTTTTGTGGGTAGACGGACGGCGGGTGGTGTAGAGACTGGGCAGGACTGGACAATAAGAGTGCGGCAAACCAACATAAATTCCAAAACGACCATCTATCTAACTAAATTTACATCATTTTGGAGAACAGAGCACCATAGAAAGCAGAAGAACATCCAAACTATGAGGTAATTCACTGTTTCTTTGGAATGGAATGCATGGATGGAGGGCATCAATTGTCCAATCCATCGTGACATCATATTTTGTCAAAGGCGTTTTGGATTGGACAATGCGTTCATTCATGGTCATTTGTCCAATTGTGACTTCCCAAAAACTTCTTAAAGCAACTTTCTAAAGAATTTCCTGAAAAACTTCTTAATGAACTTTCTAAAGAACTTTCCTAAAGTTAATTCCGTATCAGAGTGGAAGTTACTTTAACAAATAATTTTTATTTTTCATGTGTCAAGTAGCATACGAAACAAAATTCACATCTATATTTGTATATCATGTCATATTGTGCCACCTTCTATTCCATGTTAAGATAAGCTTGTTTGTGAATGAATTGTATTTTATGTGCGACAGCCTTATTCTTATAGTGCACATATTCAAGGAAGTATCAAAGGCATTTCAGCCGGTGATTCCAGTTACGAAGTAAAAGAAACAAAACAAGGGACTTTTGCGTCAATCTGATACTCTTTGCATTGACAACTTGCGGAAATATATTGTACTATATATGATGTAAGGTGGAGTAATGAACCGTGCATCCATCAGGACTATGTGATTATGAAAACGCATTTTATGCGAAAGGGGTTACATTATGAGTCAGGATAGAAGAAGAAATAGAAGACTGGATTTGGATGCTTCACTCATTATGAAGCGTTTGGATAGTAATATGCAGGATAAGGTACGAGTGGATGTCGTCGACCTGTCTAAGAGTGGTATCGGATTCAAGTGCAAGGAAAATCTAGAAATGAATTCCGTATATCAGGCAGAGTTAACAATTTGGACAAAAGAGATTATTCATACATTTGTGAATATTACCCGTATTGATGACGGCAAACCGGAGATAGTATATGGAGCGACTTTTGTGGGAATGCCGGAGAATGATTCCTGCAAGATTGGTATCTATGAGATGTTTGATGATGCAGAGCACGGGAATCTGTAAAAAACAAATCATTTGGGTATGTGCGTTCACATGAAGACGTACATACCCTTTTTAGTTAAAAGCCACACTGTTGCCAAGATACCTTAAACAGTGTATAATTCGAAAGAAAAACAATTTCAATATCATATAGAAAAGCGAGGAAATGTATCATGAGTAAGAAAACAACAGTTCTAATGATTTTAGACGGGTACGGCCTGAACAGCCATCACGATGGAAATGCCGTATATGAGGCAAAGACACCAGTCATTGATGGCTTGATGAAGGAATATCCTTTTGTGGAGGGACAGGCGAGCGGTATGGCTGTCGGACTTCCTGAGGGGCAGATGGGCAATTCAGAGGTCGGTCATTTGAATATGGGTGCAGGACGTATCGTATACCAGGAGTTGACGAGAATCACAAAGGAAATCAATGATGGCACGTTTTTTGAAAACCAAGCATTATTAGACGCAGTCAATAACTGTAAGAAAAATGATTCTGCACTGCACATGTTCGGTCTTGTGTCAGACGGCGGTGTTCACAGCCATAATACACATATTTACGGACTACTGGAGTTAGCAAAGAGAAATGGATTAAAGAAAGTCTATGTTCACTGCTTCTTAGATGGACGCGATACACCTCCTACATCAGGCAAGGGTTATGTAGAAGAGCTGGAAGCTAAGATGAAGGAGCTCGGTGTCGGTGAAGTGGCTTCTGTGATGGGACGTTACTATGTGATGGATCGTGATAATAATTATGACAGAGTAGAAAAGGCATATAATGCGCTGACAAAGGGTGTTGGGGAGACAGCTATATCAGGACCTGCAGGAATTCAGCAGTCCTATGATGCAGATAAAACAGATGAATTTGTATTACCAACAGTTGTCATGAAGGATGGCAAGCCGCTTGCAACCATTTCTGATCATGATTCTGTAATCTTCTTTAACTTTAGACCAGATCGTGCAAGAGAGATTACCAGAGCCTTCTGTGATGATGATTTCAAGGGTTTTGAAAGAGATCAGCGTCTGAAGCTGACTTATGTTTGCTTCTCAGATTATGATCCGACCATTTTAAACAAAGAAGTTGCATTTGAGAAGATTGCAGTTACCAATACATTTGGAGAATGGCTTGCTGCTCATCATATGACACAGGCCAGAATTGCGGAGACAGAAAAATATGCACACGTGACTTTCTTCTTTAACGGTGGTGTAGAACAACCGAATGAAGGTGAGGAAAGAATTCTTGTGAATTCCCCCAAGGAAGTAGCAACCTACGACCTGAAACCAGAAATGAGTGCTTATGAAGTATGTGACAAGCTGGTTGGAGCAATCAAATCAGAGAAATATGATATGATTATCATTAACTTTGCAAATCCGGATATGGTAGGACATACTGGCATTGAGAGTGCAGCGATCAAAGCAGTGGAGGCTGTTGATGAGTGCGTTGGTAAGGCAGTAGACGCAATCAAATCAGTGAATGGTGTGATGTTCATCTGTGCAGACCATGGAAATGCAGAGCAGTTAGTGGACTATACAACAGGTGCACCATTTACGGCGCATACAACGAATCCAGTACCGTTTATTCTAGTAAACTATGACAACAAATATAAGCTGCGTGAGGGTGGCTGCCTTGCAGATATTGTTCCTACTCTGATTGAAACAATGGGTATGGAACAGCCAAAGGAAATGACAGGTAAATCTTTATTGATTGAAAAGTAAAATTTGGAATTGAAAATCGGAGAACCAGCATGACAAAACAGGAATTCAGGGAGTTTACAAAAAACCATTTCTTATATCTGGACGGAGCTACAGGCTCCAATCTGATCAAAAGGGGGATGCCAGCAGGCGTATGCCCTGAGACATGGATCTTGGATCATCCTGAAATCATGGCTGGACTGCAAAAGGAATATTTCGAGGCGGGCTCACAGATTGTGCTCGCTCCGACTTTTACAAGTACTAGGATTAAGCTGGAAGAATACGGACTGGAGCATGATAGAGAGAGAATCAATCATGAACTGGTAGGAATATCAAAACATGCTGCAGCAGAATATGAGAAAGAACATCCTGGACAAAAGGTATACGTGGCTGCTGATCTTTCTATGACAGGTAAGCAGCTGGCACCGATGGGCACATTGGAATTTGACACGTTGGTAGATGTATATAGTGAACAGCTGCGTTATACAGTGGCAGCTGGTGTGGATCTAATCGTGATAGAGACGATGATGAGCCTGCAGGAGTGCAGGGCCGGACTGTTGGCCGCAAAGGCAGTTTGCCCTGATATGCCGGTATTAGTGACTATGACCTTCGAGGCAGACGGTAGGGCATTATACGGAACGGATCCAGCAGTTGCAATGGGAGTCTTGCAGAGTCTGGGCGCAGATGCAGTCGGGGCAAACTGTTCTACAGGACCCGACAAAATGGTAGATGTCATACGTGCTATGTATGAGGTTGCAACGATTCCCATCATTGCGAAGCCAAATGCAGGAATGCCGAAGCTTGCAGCAGATGGAACGACATATTATGATATGCCACCGGAAGAATATGCGTCAGGAATGCTGACGCTGATCAACGCAGGCGCGACGATTTTGGGAGGTTGTTGCGGAACAGCGCCCGAATATCTCAAAGCCTTGTGTGATACAGTAGAAAAGCATAGAGAAGATCTTCATCCGGCATTGCAGGAAAACAGCTGCTTCCACCATAGAAAAAAACGTTATTTAGCATCAGAGCGCAGCATTAAGACCTTTGATCTTCATAGTTCGTTTATGATCGTTGGAGAGAGAATTAATCCAACAGGAAAGAAAAAGCTACAGGAGGAACTGAGAAATCATTCCTTTGATATGATCAATGACTTTGCGTCTGAGCAGGAAATACAGGGAGCTTCTTTCTTAGACATTAATATGGGTATGAGCGGCATCGATGAAAAGGAAATGATGTTAAAGGCAATCGATGAAGTGACACAGACAGTCAGCCTGCCGCTTGTGATTGATTCTAGCCATATCGATGTGATGGAGGAAGCATTGAAACGCTATCCAGGACGTGCATTGATTAATTCGATTTCTCTGGAAAGAGTAAAATTCGAAAAACTCCTTCCAATTGCAGCAAAGTACGGAGCAATGTTTATATTACTGCCGCTTTCTGATGAGGGACTTCCAGAAAATCTGATCGAAAAGAAGAAAATCATACATACCATTATGGACAGGGCACTGTCACTTGGTATGCAAAAGGAAGACATCATAGTTGACGGACTGGTACAGACGGTCGGGGCAAATGCAGATGCAGGACTTGAGACTTTAGAGACGATTCGTTACTGTAAAAATGAGCTTGGATTGCCAACAATCGTCGGATTATCGAATATCTCTTTTGGGTTACCAGAGAGAGCAATTGTGAATAGCAGCTTCTTAACCATGGCGATTCAGGCAGGACTGACAATGGCAATTGCCAATCCGTCTCAGCGTTTGTTGGTCAGTACAGCCTTGGCTGCGGATTTATTGCTTCATAAAGAGGGCTCGGATATACGTTATATTGAGTATATAAATGATTTGAAGGAACAGAATCCCGATATGGCACCAATGGGAACGATTGCGTTTAGACAGGATATAGCATCGAGTGGTCAGGCGGCGCAGATCCCCGGTGTGTCCGATGCAAAGCAAGGCACTTCATCTTTAAAGAGCACGGAAGCTACAGCGAGTGATTTGATTTATCAGTGTGTGATGAAGGGCAGAAAAGGTTCTGCCATTGAGATGACAAAGTCAGGAGTGGAAGCTGGATTAAAACCGTCAGATATCCTAAATCAAATTCTGATGCCTGCAATCAATGAGGTCGGGGATTTGTTTGAAAAGGGAAAGTATTTCCTCCCACAGTTGATTGCCAGTGCAGAGGCGATGAGCAAAGCCTTGGAATATCTAGAGCCAATGCTGGCAGAGGGAAATGACGGTAAAGAAATGCCAGTCATTGTAATCGCAACAGTTGCTGGTGATATCCATGATATCGGCAAAAATCTAGTTGCATTGATGCTGAAAAATCATGGATTTCAGGTAATTGACCTTGGTAAGGATGTATCTAAGGAAACCATTATAGAAGCAGCAAAGGAACACCATGCCGCAATCATTGCACTTTCTGCACTGATGACAACGACGATGCAGGAGATGAAGCATGTAGTGAATTATGCAAGAGAGCAGGGAGTCACAGCAAAGATTATCATTGGCGGAGCTGTGATCACACAGGAGTATGCGAATGAGATCGGTGCACAGGGATATTCAAAGGATGCCGCTGATGCAGTAAAGTTGGCTGAACGCCTGCTTGGACTGTTATAGTGAAATAGTAAGACTCATGGTGTAATCAACAGGTGTTATGAAAATGGTATCAGTAAAATATGGAGACGGAGGGCGTACAAATGGCAAGAGCAAAGAAGACAGAAGCAGTGGATAAAGCAGAAGACGTAGGTAAAACGGAAGAAGTGAACAAAACACAAGAAGCAAACAAAACAGAAGCAGTGAATGAAGCAGAAGACGTGAGCCAAACAGAAGACATAAACAAAGCAGAAGAAGTAAAAGAAACAGAGGCTGTGAAAGCAGAGGATGAAGTAAAGCCACCAATTGAGGCTATGGCCGATCAGATTGTTGGAAAGCAGGCCGAAAAAAAGAGATCAAAGAAGAAAAAAGAAGAGGCTGAGGATCAGGCTCAGTTAGATTCATTAAAGGACACAGATTTTAAGGTCGTTGCAAAGCTGCTGCAGGGCATTCGTGATGATAATGAAAAACAGATGAGATATATGCGAACACAGCTTCGATTAACTCAGTTTTTCACGGTATTTCTTGTTCTGATTATTATGGTCATGACGATCGGTATCACATCCTATGTACCAGTCATCAATCAAATAATCAGCGATGCCAATATAGTCATCGAACAGACAAATGTATTGATGAAGCAGGGATCGGGAGTATTGGAAAATTTGGATACTGTGACAGCAGATCTCGCCAAGACAGATATCAGCGGTATGATGAAGGACGTAGATTCACTCGTGACATCTAGTGAAGAGAGTATGGTGACAGCGGTTGGCAAGATTGAAGCCATAGACATAGACAGTCTGAATAAGGCGATTAAGGATTTGCAGTCAATTGTCAGCCCGTTAGCTAAATTATTTAACAGAAAGTAAATATCAATATCAGCAGGAGAGGATGAATCACATGAATGGAGCAGATGCTATGGTAAAATGCCTTGAAAAAGAAGGCATAAAGGCGGTTTTCGGATATCCGGGAGTTGCAATATGTCCGTTTTTTAACAGCATTTTAAACTCAGACATTGAAAGTATACTTGTGCGTACGGAGCAGAATGCAGGACATGCTGCAAATGGATATGCGCGAGTGACAGGAGAGGTAGGCGTCTGTGTGGCAACCTCGGGACCAGGAGCGACGAATCTCATCACGGGGATTGCCACGGCCTTTGCAGACAGTATACCGATTGTATGTATCACAGGGCAGGTGAAGTCCTCGTTGCTTGGAAGCGATGTGTTTCAGGAAGCAGATATTACTGGAGCTGCGGAGTCTTTTGTGAAGTACAGCTATCTTGTAAAGAACGTCGATGAGATACCGCGTGTGTTTAAAGAAGCATTCCATATTGCATCCACTGGACGCAAAGGCCCAGTATTGATAGATATACCGATTGATATTCAGAATGCATCCATCGCCAAGTTTAGATATCCAGAGGAGGTATCACTAAGAACCTATAAACCGACGGTCAACGGGAATATCGTACAGATCAAAAAAGTCATCAAGGAGCTCGAACGTGCTGAAAGACCAATTATTTGCGCAGGCGGTGGTGTACTGTTGAGCAATGCAGAGCCAGAACTAAGGGAGTTTTCAGAGAAGTATCGTATTCCGGTAGTGTCCACCATGATGGGAATCGGAGCAATGCCGACTGAACATCCGATGTATTACGGAATGGTTGGGAATAATGGGAAACCATATGCCAACAGAGCCATGAATGAGTCGGATCTGTTAATCGTTGTAGGAGCTCGAGTAGCAGACCGAGCGATGTCTCAGCCAGATCTGATTACTGGAAATAAGGTCATGGTACATATTGATGTGGATCCAGCAGAGATTGGGAAAAATGTCGGTCCTTCTATTCCTCTGGTCGGAGATATCAAGCATATTCTTTTGGATATTGGAAAGCATGAGTTTGAATGCGAACATAATCTGTGGGTCAATACACTTGACCTGTACAGGGAGACGATGAAGACCAAGAGAAAAACGAATCCTAATTTTGTGAATCCTGAGAGCTTTATTGGAATACTTTCAAAGGAACTAGATGAAAATGCAGTTTACGTTGCTGATGTTGGGCAAAACCAGATGTGGTCTTGTGCATATCATGTAGTGAAGAAAGGCAAATTTTTGACATCAGGCGGTATGGGGACAATGGGATATTCCATACCTGCTGCTATGGGTGCAAAAAAGGCATTAGGTAAGGACAGGCAGGTGATTGCAGTATGCGGTGACGGTTCTTTCCAAATGTCCATGATGGAACTGGCAACGATTAGACAACATGATATTCCAATCAAGATTATTGTTTTCAACAATCATTATCTGGGAATGGTTAGGGAATATCAGCATTACACGTACAGTGATCATTACTCAGTCGTTGATTTGACAGGTAGTCCTGATCTTGAGAAACTATCCTCAGCATATGATGTAAAATATACAAGAGTGGACAATATGGATGACGCAGCAGCGAAGATCAGCGCTTTTCTGGATGAACAGGGAACAAGTCTGATGGAATGCATGATTGATCCGATGGAACTAGTCATATAAAGAGAAGGGCGGGGAAGTAAAATGAAAAGAATTTATTCGGTTTTGGTAGAAAACAGATCGGGCGTTCTGTGCAAGGTATCCGGCCTGTTCTCAAGAAGATGTTTTAATATTGATTCACTGGCAGTCGGAGAGACTGATGATCCTGCTGTATCTGTTATTACCATTGTATCTTCTGGCGATAAAAGAACGATAGAACAGATTGAAAAACAGTTGAACAAAAAAATTGATATCATAAAGGTAAAAACCTTTGATGAAAGTGTAGGCTTCAGTCGTGAACTGTTGATGGTCAAGGTAAAATATAATAAGTCGAATCGCAAAGACATTATGGAGATATGTGATGTCTTGAAGACGGCTTCTATCGAAGAGGTATCCAAGAATTATATGATGATCCAGATGTGTGATACACCAGAAAGAACAGCATTGCTGATACAACTACTGAAGTCGGTCAGTATCGTGGAAATCGCCAGAACTGGAACTCTTGCATTACCAAAATGCAGTGAGACGGAAGTATAATATAACTATTGGTTATAACGTGTATGAATATGGAACATACATTGACATTCCATCTGAATGTTGCTAGAATTAGATTTAATCGTAAAAAGTCGTGATATTCACAGCATAACGTAATAGAGGAGAAGCATCATGCAGAGAAAAGTATTTCAATTAATTGTTGACAATACATCAGGTGTACTAAGTCGTATTTCAGGTTTGTTCAGCCGCCGTGGATATAACATCGAGAGCATTACAGCAGGTGTGACTGCAGATCCGAGATTTACACGCATTACGATTGTTGCATCAGGAGACGAGGATATTTTGGATCAGATTGAAAAACAGGTATCGAAGCTGGTAGATGTTCGAAGCATCAAGGAGCTCATACCAGAGGAATCTGTTTATAGAGAGCTGATCATGCTGAAGGTAAAGGCTGATGCTGACCAGAGACAGAGTATCATCGCACTGGCTGATATCTTCCGTGCGAAGATCGTTGATGTAGCAGTTGATTCTCTAATTATCGAACTGACTGGTAATCAAGCTAAGATTGAGGCATTTATCAGTCTGCTGAACGGTCATCAGATCCTAGAGCTTGCAAGAACTGGAATCGCTGGTTTGTCACGAGGCAGTGAAGGTGTTATTATTTTTGATTAGTAGTGTTTTACTACCAATAAATCATATTTCATAGGAGGAAATAGAAATGGCAAATATTTATTACCAAGAAGATTGTAATCTTTCATTACTTGAAGGAAAGACAATCGCTGTCATTGGTTATGGTAGCCAAGGACATGCACACGCATTAAATGCAAAGGAATCAGGCTGCAACGTCATTATCGGTCTTTACGAAGGCTCTAAATCCTGGGCTAAAGCAGAAGCACAGGGTTTTCAAGTATATACAGCTGCAGAAGCTGCAAAAAAGGCTGACATTATTATGATTCTAATCAACGATGAGAAGCAGGCATCTATGTATAAGAACGATATTGAGCCAAACCTGGAAGCAGGAAATATGCTGATGTTCGCACATGGCTTTGCTATTCACTTTAATCAGATCATCCCACCCAAGGATGTTGATGTAACCATGATTGCGCCTAAGGGACCTGGACATACAGTTAGAAGTGAGTATCAGGAAGGCAAAGGCGTTCCTTGTCTTGTGGCTGTTCACCAGGATGCTACAGGTAAGGCACTTGACAAAGCACTTGCATATGGTCTTGCAATCGGTGGTGCAAGAGCAGGCGTTCTTGAGACAACCTTCAGAACAGAGACAGAGACAGACCTCTTCGGCGAGCAGGCAGTTCTTTGCGGTGGTGTATGCGCATTGATGCAGGCCGGCTTTGAGACATTGGTAGAAGGCGGATATGACCCGAGAAATGCATACTTTGAGTGTATTCATGAGATGAAGCTGATCGTAGATCTGATTTACCAGTCAGGCTTCGAGGGAATGAGATATTCCATCTCTAATACAGCTGAGTATGGTGATTATATTACAGGACCTAAGATTATCACAGAAGAGACAAAGAAGACCATGAAGAAGATCCTTTCTGACATTCAGGACGGCTCCTTTGCAAAAGAGTTCTTACTCGACATGTCACCGGCAGGCGGCCAGGCACACTTCAAGGCAATGAAGAAGTTAGCAGCAGAACATCCTTCAGAGGCAGTCGGCAAAGAAATCCGCAAGCTCTACAGCTGGAACAACGAGAACGAAAAATTTATCAACAACTAATCCGATAGTGGAAGAGAGTGCATAAATTCAAAAGAGGGTTCTTACCATGCTTGCATGGTAAAAACCCTCTTTCTGAATTTATATAGTCGCCCGTAAGGGCGACAACAAAAACGAGCCCGCTCGTTTTTGTTGTACTCTCTTCCACTATCGGATTAGTTGCCACAGCCTAAATTTCAGCTATGTGTCAATTTTGTGAACTCCCTTGCGTTAATATTGATTTCGGACTATGATAATGGTATGAAATCTACAATCGGAGGGATACCAATGAATAAAATCCTAAAATATGTACTTACAGTCTCAGCAGTATGTGTAGCAGCAATCATGCTCCCTACCCAGACCAAAGCGGCAACCTACGCAGAACTCCAGCAGGCCGCCATGAACCAGTACAATGCAACGGTAGCAGCACAGTATCAGGCAGCTCTTTACCAGCAGGCACTACAGGCACAGGCATTGCAGCAAGCACAGATCAATGCCGCCCTACAGGCGCAGGCACAGGCGCAATATAACGCCATCGTAAATGCACAGACACTACAGGCTGCCCAGATCCAGATGATCGCAAATGGAACAGCTGCGGCACAGTCAAACGCTGTGGCTCAGTATAATGCAGTGAAAGCGGCACAGGCAGTACAGCTAGCACAGTATTATTCCATGATGCAGGCACAGGCAGTCAATCAGACAGCATGTTTTACTGAGGCGTATAAACAGGAACAACAGAGAGCCATGAATGCATATCTCAGTTATTGGGGATTAAAATAATCATTCGGAAGAATACTTTGTAATAAAATCTGCGAAGCGTTCAGTGGCATTTGATGAAATATTTGCCTTTGAAACAGAAAATCCGATACTTCGCTTTGGAATGGAAAACTTTAATGGAACTTGGATCAATTCTTTTGATTCAAGTTCTTTTTTTACAAAATCTTTGATGACACAGGCGACCCCAAGTCCAATTTTAGCAAAATCGATCAGCAGATCCATGGTTGTGACCTCAATCAGCTGTCCCGGTTCGAAATGATGCTCGGCAAAATAAGCATCAATGTACTGACGTGTCATATTCGGTTTATCCAAAAGCATTAAGGTAGCATTCTGCAGAATTGAAGAATGTGAATGATCAGCCACCCGAATCTTTAGATTTTCCAGATAGCTCTTTGTGGTCACAAAGATATCTTCAATTTCTCCTGTTTTGACAAAATTCAGATTCTTCAGATGCTCTTTCGCATCTTTTGGTATTCCGATAAAACCGATATCCATTTTGCCTTCCTCTAACAGCTGCAGTGTCTGGTAGGTGGACTGGCAATTGATAGTGAACTTCACATGTGGATTCTCCTGTATGAACTTCTGAAGATAGGGCAATAGAACATACTTACAAAGTGTGGTGCTGACACCAACCTTAATATGACCGCCGCCAAGCTCTGTTGTTCTACGAATCTGTTCTTCTCCAAGCTCAATAGACTCAAATGCAATCTTAATTTTTTCAAACAGCAGTTCACCTTCATAGGTAAGCTGAACGCCCTTTGGACTTCTGTTAAACAGAATGACATTCAGACTTTGTTCCAGTTTGGAAATAGCCTTGCTTACTGCCGGCTGGCTGATGTATAATGATTTGGCAGCGTTGGATATGTTGCCACAGACAGCAGCGGCATAAAAGATACGATACAGGGATAGGTTGTTTTCCATGATATACCTCCTTATTCTCGCATCATATCATAACATACAGTTATAGTAAACATGAAATATTAATATTTTAATTATAATAAGAACTATGCTACACTACAGTTACAAGATTTCATTTATCAAAAAGAAGTCAGAATGATCAGGAGGAAATCAAAATGGGAATGACGATGACACAAAAAATACTGGCGGCGCACGCGGGACTGGATGCTGTGACAGCCGGACAGCTGATCGAGGCAGACCTTGACCTGGTACTGGGAAATGATATCACAACACCGGTAGCAGTTCGTGAAATGGATAAAATGAAACATGATTCTGTATTTCATAAAGATAAAATCGCACTGGTGATGGATCATTTTATTCCGAACAAGGATATTAAGTCAGCTGAGAACTGCAAATGTGTAAGAGATTTTGCATGCAGACATGAGATTACAAATTACTTTGATGTCGGACAGATGGGCATTGAGCATGCACTTCTACCGGAAAAGGGTCTCACTGTGGCAGGAGATGCCATTATAGGAGCGGATTCACATACTTGTACATATGGTGCTCTCGGAGCTTTCTCTACGGGTGTCGGAAGTACGGATATGGCAGCCGGCATGGTAACGGGAAAAGCATGGTTCAAGGTACCGTCAGCCATTCGCTTCAACATCACAGGAGAGCCTGCCAGGTGGATCAGCGGTAAGGACGTTATCCTGCATATCATAGGAATGATCGGTGTAGATGGTGCATTATATAAGTCCATGGAGTTTACAGGAGACGGCATCAGCCATCTGACGATGGATGATCGTTTTACAATCGCCAATATGGCGATCGAAGCCGGTGCCAAGAACGGTATCTTCCCTGTAGACGATCAGACCATTCAGTATATGCAGGAACACAGCAAGCGCCCATACAAGGCTTATGAGGCCGATGTTGACGCAGAGTATGACGAGGAGTATACAATCAATCTCAGTGAGTTAAAACCGACGATTGCATTTCCTCATTTACCCGAAAATACAAAGACAATTGATGAGATCAAGGAGCCGGTCAAGATCGACCAGGCTGTAATCGGATCCTGTACGAATGGAAGAATAGATGATCTCAGAGTTGCGGCATCTATATTGAAGGGCAGAAAAGTAGCGCCCAATGTACGGTGTATCGTGATTCCAGCAACACAGACGATCTATCTGCAGGCAATGGAGGAAGGCTTACTCAGGACATTTATCGAAGCTGGAGCAGTCGTATCTACTCCGACCTGCGGACCTTGTCTGGGAGGCTATATGGGTATTCTTGCAGCAGGTGAGAGATGTATCTCTACAACAAATCGCAATTTTGTAGGGCGTATGGGACATGTAGATTCAGAGGTTTATCTGGCAAGTCCTGCAATAGCAGCAGCCAGTGCAGTAACAGGACAGATATCCTGCCCATGTGAACTGTAATAGGAGGAAACAGAATATGAATGCAAAAGGACAAGTATTTAAATATGGTGATAATGTAGATACAGACGTAATCATTCCGGCAAGATATCTCGCCATACAGGATCAGAAGGAGTTAGCAGAGCACTGTATGGAAGACATTGATACATCGTTTGTGAAAAATGTAAAATCCGGAGATATCATGGTTGCAGGCAAGAATTTTGGATGTGGATCATCCAGGGAGCATGCGCCCCTGGTCATCAAGGTCGCAGGCGTCAGCTGTGTGATTGCTGAAACCTTTGCAAGAATTTTCTATAGAAATGCAATCAATATCGGACTGCCAATTATAGAATGCGAGGAAGCAGCAAAAGGAATAGATGCAGGGGACAAAGTAGAGGTTGATTTTGACAGTGGCATGATTTATGACAAAACAAAAAATACACAATATAAAGGGCAGCCCTTTCCGGAGTTCATGCAGAAAATCATCAGATCAGAGGGTCTGGTGAACTATATCAATCAAAAACAACAGGAAACCAAATAAAAAAAAGAATGAAAAACTGTTCATCATAGTCATGAACAGTTTTTTTTATGTCACAATCAAAAGGATTGGTAAATGATTGCAAATAAGACTTGAGACAAGCATTTGACTATGATAGAATGATAAAGGTAGCGTAAAAGAAATAGGAGTGCGCAAATGGGGGTATTACAATCATGAAGGACAAGATTACGAAGGAAAAGGAAACAGAAAAAAAAGTAAAAGAGAAGAAGGTAAGAAACAAAAAAATCAGAAAGAATCACACACCAAAGATTATCAAAAAGATCTTTCTGGCAAGCATTGGAAGACGAATCACGATCATGTTTACATTGATGATCCTGATCATGCTGGCATTGCTTGGCACGCTGGCAGTCAAATCAAAGGATTATAACCAGCAGTATGTAGCAGTATTGGACAATCTTTCAAAAATCAACTACATCAATACGAAAACACAGACTTGGTCCCGCTCTCTGATTAATATCTGTGCAGTTGGAAATCAGGATGAGGATCAGGAGGAGAAGGCAGTGATTGCGAATCTGCTTCCGTATATAGAGGAGATCAGAAGCAATATCGGCGATGATCCAATCTATAAACAGAATCATTCCCAACTCGATTCCATTGAAAGCTTTGTGTCCCAATATGTTGCATTATATGATGAGGTGATCAAGGCAGGCAACGGCAGATATATGCCGGAAGGAAAACAATTTGCTGAGCAGATGCAGGCACAGTCAAGCTTTATCACATCCTACTGTAATACGCTGATGCAGCTGGAGCTTAACCGCAGTGAAGCTCTCCAGAAACAGATTGATGCAAACTTCAGCAAAATGATCAGTGCCATTATCTTCATTGTGATCTTAACGATTGTCATTG
>CAZACC010000021.1:23229-26689 GCA_964483545.1 uncultured Lachnospiraceae bacterium | reverse complement strand
CCAGATACAGGAGCTTCCTGTAAAATAACAGGATATGCAGATGGAGCACATTCATGTACAGCACGCATATAGGCATCAATAAGGATTGGCTCACCAGTTCGAAACAGACTCCCGATTAGGATCATCGGTACCTTGTCCTGTTCCATATGCAGTCTCCTGATCAGTCCAGCTGCATATTCTCCTTCCACTTGACCCATATGGTCAATAATATCATGAGCCACTTTGTCTCCCTTTTGAGCCTCCTGAAAAACTGCAATGGGTATAGAATAACGCTGTGTATTTGTCATTCCGTCATGTCTGAGTATCCTGCTAATTCCAGCCATATCCTCTGTTTCAAATAGCTTTGGCAGTACTTGCTCAAGCGATGTTTTTCTTCCCGTTCCCTCCTCTGAGCGAAATGCGTAATGCAGTGCATCCTCTACCATTTGTCCGCCGCCGCCGTAATTTCCTGTGATATAATCCAGATTGCGCAGCTGCCCCTCATCTCCACGGCTGTTCCGTCCTACATGCCCTGCTCCCGTTCCACAAATTGATACCACTCCAATATTATCATCTGATGCAGCACGTAGCCCAATCCATGCATCATGGATGACTCGAAACGGTATGGGTCCCATAATTTTACCTACCAACCGGTTCAGTATTTCAATGTCCTCAGCCTCATCAGCCCCAGACATACCAAAAACTGCATATTGAAGCTCTGAGATGATAACAAGATTCGTCTGATCATCTAATAAATCATTTAGATTTTTGAAGGCATCTTCTATTGCATTTACAAGTGACACACATGTTATTTTTTTGCCACAACTCTGATAATTAGCGGGTCCTCCGTATCCCTCAGCTAGAATATTTCCCTTTTCATCTCCGATGGCAGCGTGTGTCTTCGTACCACCGGCATCAATTCCAAGTACATACATATGATTTCCTCCTTAATCTCTATGTGTAAATCTAGGCAGATACTTTTTATGTGCTGCATATAGCTCATCGAATACCTTGGCTGCCAGCTCTAGGTCTCCAATCAGTGGGTTGATAGAAAGTGCTTGCACTGCAAGATCTCTGTCCCCTTTTACAGCAGCCTCAATTGTCAGCTGTTCATATTTCTTAATCTTTTTTGCCAACTCCATAAATGCAGCCTGTTTCTCTCTGTAACACGGTTTTACTGCTGCACGATCCTCACTTAAATCTATCGGTTCTGCTCCTTGGCTACTGATAATACAGTTTGTTTCTATTACAGCATCCTCGGGTAATTCTGGAATTGTATGACCGTTTCGTGTGTCTACCGTCTGAACATCACGGCTGTTATTATATATGCTGTTCACCAGATTGATAGCTGCTTCTGAATATCTGGAGCCACCGCGTTTTGTGAGTTCTTCAGGTTTCTCGTTCAAGTATATATCTTGGTATTTTTCAAACAATGCCTGCTCTACCTTCTGAACTTGATTGGCACGAGTTCCCGTACCACTCTCCACGCTTTCCTGCTCTTCCTTGACCATCTCGTTTGCAAAATAGAAATACTGCATATATGGGGATAGCACAGCCCCCATCTGAACAGCTTGATCATCCATGCCCGCAAGCTTTTGGATATTCTTCACCACGCCTTCGTTTGTGTGCACTTTTAATACATCTTCAATGTAATCATAGTCATGCTGCAGTCTGCCTGCTTTTGCAGTTTTTTTCAGATATACATGAGGCATCAGACTCAGATGATTCAATCCGATAAATCTACAGTCTAGATCGCTTTCGGATACATTTAGCTTTTCTGCTGCATCATGCCGCATATTGATTGGACAGTTGCAAAGACCGATACACTTGATACGTGTATATTTGTTGACCGCCTCGGTTACAATGCCAGACGGATTTGTAAAGTTAATCAGCCATGCATCAGGGCATATCTGCTCCATATCTGCACAGATATCCAACAGTACTGGAATGGTCCGCAGTGCCTTGAAGCAGCCTCCTGCTCCTGTAGTTTCCTGTCCTACCAGACCATACTTCAAAGGAATTCTTTCATCTATGTTTCTGGCTGCAAGACCGCCTACTCGCAGCTGTGTGATTACAAAATCAGCACCTGCAAGTCCTTTTTTTCTGTCAAAGGTGTAAGAGACTTTGATATCCATGCCAGCTTTTTTCAACATTCTCATAACAAATTCTGTATTAATATGAACCTTTTCTTCTCCCTCAGGAATGTCAATTAGCACAATCTCCCTTACAGGTAGTGATTCCCGATGCATAATCACCCCATCAATCAATTCAGGGGTATAACTACTTCCGCCGCCTATAATCACCAATTTCAATTCTCTCATGAACACTGCCTCCTTTTCTTTTACACCTGCCGTATCGTAATATCCATCAGGCTCATGCAAGCTGGACATCACTGTTGCACAATTCTATAGCTGTCCGACTCAGACCTCGTATATAGTATTTTTCAGCTTCCTCACAGATTTCTATCTGTGGGATCATTTTTTTAGGGAATCTTGTCTTGCAGTCAGCTTCTATATATTTTCCCAGCTTCTTCTCCGCACAGTTTCCTCCGATTACAACCAGAGATGGATTCAACATACTAATCATATTGACCGTAATGCGTGCAATCTGATCATATCCAGTCTGATCCAACAGTCCAGTAAAAGATTGATTCAGCATGTATTCGTCAATCCCTAGCTGCATAAATCCAATCTCGCCTGCAAAGCCACTGACTCCTGACAACAGCTGTGAGTCCATGATTAGACCTGCTCCAAGACCATTTCCCACATGCAGGTAGACCATATTGCTGCTTTCGGGTCTGCTCCTGCTCACACACCCCAATGCGGTTAACTTTATATCATTCACTATATTGACTGGTATAGCCAGCATCGAAGACAACTTCTTGCCAAGTGGAAATCCCTCAAATTTCGGAATGTCAGGAATGGCATACACTGTTTCCTCACGGTCTACTGATCCAGGAACACCAATCACCACTGCCTGTAGATTTTGATAACTTGTCTGCATACTTTTCACAATGTCTACAATGGCTTGGAGCAAATCCTGTCCGTCCGAAACCATTTGTACTTGTTCCTCGCAGCTTTCCGATGCCAAATCGATCACGCGATACCAAAGCTGTGACTGTCTAATGATCAATATGACAGCATGTGCATATGCTTGATTCAGTTCATAGACCGCTGCTTTCCTGCCGCCCTGTGAGCCTGCAAGCCCCTTTTCAATCACTTCATGATCTACAACCAGCTCACTTATGATTGCATTGACTGTCGGCTGGCTAATACCCGTCATGGCTGAAATTTCAACTCTGGTAGCCGCTGTATTATGCAACAGCACTCTTTTGATCGCTGTCCTATTTAAAGCCTTCAGTAAATTGGGCTGTACCGTCATTTTCTTCTGCTTATTCATGCAATCCCACCTCACACTTCTTACTTCTTGCTTCTTGCTTCTTGCTTCTTGCTTCTTGCTTCTTGCTTCTTGCTTCTTGCTT
>CAZACC010000021.1:0-23129 GCA_964483545.1 uncultured Lachnospiraceae bacterium | reverse complement strand
TTGCTTCTTGCTTCTTGCTTCTTGCTTCTTGCTTCTTGCTTCTTGCTTCTTGCTTCTTGCTTATTGCTTCTTGCTTCTTGCTTATTGCTTCTTGCTTATTGCTTATTGCTTCTTGCTTATTGCTTCTTGCTTATTGCTTATTTAGGTTTCTTAAATATCTAATTACATCATATCACTACCCCTATCCCGTGTCAATACTTTTTTAATCTTCTTAATTATCTTCTTGAATCTTCTTTTTTAATCTTCTTAATGTTCTTCCATTCACTCTTTTGCCTGTCACTACAGAAGCCCTGCTTCCGCAGGGCTCCTATTACATATCTCTATTTATCTACATTAATAAATTCAAATTCAAAATCATCATCCAGATCAAACCTAGGCTGTTCGGACTGCCTTGCTGGCTGCTGCACGGGCTGTTGCATTTCTTGGCCATAATACTGCTGCTGTATCGGCTGTTGCGCTTCCTGCCCATAATACTGCTGCTGCATCGGCTGCTGTGCTTCCTGTCCGTAGTACTGCTGTTGCACTGGCTGCTGTGCTTCCTGTCCGTAGTATTGCTGCTGCGCTGGCTGATGTGCTTTCTGACCGTAGTATTGCTGCTGCACCGGTTGCTGAACTTCCTGTCCATAATATTGCTGTTGCATTGGATGTTCATACATTTGAGACTGTTGTACAGGTGCTTCATATGCCTTCGGAGCAGGCTGTCTCATCTGTTGTCTGGCTACCGACTGTTCAGGCGCCTCATACATCTGTTGTTCCTGCTGTCTAGCGGTAGGCTGTACCGGTGCTTCATAAGACTTCTGTGCCTGTTTTGCTGGCTGTTCAGGTGCTTCATACATCTGTTGTTCCTGTTGTCTGGCGGTAGGCTGTACTGGTGTCTCATACGGTTTCTGTATTGACACTTCAGGTTCCACAGGAGTTTGCAGATTCATCTGTGGACGAACTGGACGTGACTGTACAGGCGGTTCGGTTACTGTCATTCTGGGTGTACTGACAGGTCTGCGAGTACCAGTCTTTGGCCGACGTTCATCTTCATCCGCATCCTGCATGACATTCTGCATTTCACTCCAGTCCAGTTGTGTTGCCTCTACAGGTTCTGGAATCTTTTTCTTTTTTCTTCCGAAGATAGACCGATGCTCCTGTTCATCCTCATCGTCGTCTTCATCCTCCTCATCGTCATCTTCATCTCCAAAGTCATCATCCTCATACCACTTTGCAAACCGACTCTTTTTCTTTTCCTTTTTATTCTTTTTCTTTCTTCCTCGTAAGTCTTCCTCGTCCTCTTCCTCGTCCTCTTCCTCGTCGGGAAATGACTGTGGCAAAGATACATCTTCAAATATCATGTCCTGTGTCTCATATCCCACTGGAGATACGGGGGCTGCCTGCATATATGGAGCAGCAACAGGGTTTCTGGTAGATCCAAGGTTGATCTCACCTGTTTCATCTAGATCTTCACCTGACTCATAACGCCGTGCACGTATTTCATCCCTGCTTAGATGTTCCGATTCGCGTAAATTGCCACGATTTCTAATTGAATGATCATCATCATCTTCATCCTCATCAATATATTCATAGCTTTGATATTCACGAAGCTTCAAGAATAAGTTTAATAGTAATATGATTAAAACCAGCATAACCACTGCCATCACACAAATCACAATGAATCTGGTATGTGACTGTGCTTTGTAAGAATTTGTATCCGAGTCGAAAACGTCCAGAACTGAAGGTTCCTCAGCACCCGCTACATCGAGCTCTAGGTAACGCTGATAGGTTCCCTCCTTCATATCGTACAGATACCATCCCTTATTTCCCTCACTGCTGAGCGCATAAAGGAGGAAGAAATCGCTTGTCGATACACCATTTGCTGTTACCTCGTCGGTTCCCTCTGCAGCTGTGGCTTCATCGGTTCCCTCTGCTGCTGTAGCTTCGTCGGTAGCTTCTCCCGAAGTTGCTCCTGTATCAGTAGAAGATGCGGTAATTGCGTAGGCCTGCAGAGTCTTCCCATTCCACTGCAATGTTGCTTTTGTAAAGCCATCTGGCGTGATCACTGACTCATCTGGTATCATAATAATGATATATTGATTCTCGATTCCTTTGATACTCACAAAATCTGTAAAGGTATCCGCTGCCTGATCATACATGCAGAACTCACCATTGGCACCGCCTGCATCCGTCACATATAGCAGAGTCAAATCGCCCATATCAAACTGAGCTGATTCCAAGAGCTGCTCCTGATAAGTAAAATCCGCCTTATGAAATCCAGTAGGGATAATCTCATTCGGAAACGTGGTTGAAAGCATCTTCTCTGTACCATTGATTGCGATCAATCCCTCTGCTATGTTACTGTTTACTGCATCACTTGCTTCGCCATCCGATCCCTCAGCTCCAACTCCATCACCAACTGCTATGGTTACACTTCCCGTCGGTACATCTGCACCATCTCCATCCAAGACTGCTGATACTGTGACCTCAGTTGTTCCTGATGCAGCACCCTTGAATTTGATCGTAGCCTCTGTATCTGTCAGTGTCAGTAAACCTCCACCTCCGCCGCCGATTTCCTTGTCACAAGATTCATAGGTCAATACAGCAGCATCATACTCTACTGATATCTCCGGTTTTTCTGCTGATCCTGCTGGGTTTTCGGCCTTGATGGTGACCGATACCTCACCACCTACCTCTACGGTTTCCGCACTCGCGGATATGGAAACTTTTCCTGCTGCCATGACATCCTGCGTCATAATCACGCACATAAATGTAGCAGCAATTAATACTTCCACCAATCCCCTTCTGCTTTTTTTCATTTCAAATCCTCCTGAATTTATAACTCAAAATATTTGACTTCACAACCTATTGATTCCTTGTAATGTTCATTACATATTTTCTTGTATTTCCATTTTGTGCTTTACATACAACTGTAATCTGTGTTGTTCCAACTGGTATCTCATATGTACCTGTTCCAGCGGTCGATGCATTGCCGTTGACTGGTGTCGCTCCTATACCAATCTGCCCGATACCATTATCAATGGTAAAGGAGTACTGGTCTGTTGCAGCATTAAAGTTTGGAATCGTTCCATAGCCATCAATATACAAGTTGGACAGATAGCAGTTCGGATTAGCCGATGACTCTGGTTTTACACATACCGCATCTGGCATATTATTATATACTGGAATCTTGAACACAAGTGCAGTATTTAGATCAGAGTACGCCTTTTTCATTCTTGCAGCTTCTGATGATGCCGCCTGTACATTTGTCATGTACTGATGTGAGTATAACCCATTTGCAGAGTTTACGACATTAAATTTTTGAAAATAAAGCGTATTTTGTCCTTTTTTTACATATCGTTCGCTAATATACTTCGCACTTCCCATAATGGACTTGTATCTGGAGTTCCATGGCCTGTAGTATGCCTCTTCGCTGCCTGCAGCATAGATTAGTCCATTGATAACAGGTGTATTTCCATTTGCTGCATAAGCTCCGATATTAAAGTAATTGAACAGATTCTCAAGTCCTGACACATTGCCAGCTATGCTTTGACTGGTACCTGCTGTTCCCTGCTCTTGCAGACATCTTGCAGCAAGATGATACGGTGAGATTCCTGTGGAGGTGCCAGCTTCTGTAAAGGTACTTGCATAGGCTCTGTTGGCTCCGTCCGTATCCGTAAAAGTGGATTTCATAAAAGAAGATGCCAATATATTGGATACGCCAGATTCATTCTGATAGTTCTCATATTCCAACGTTTCAAACTGGAAGATACCACTTTCATCCAGGAAGTTCCTAGGATCCAAATAAAACATCGTGATCTCAGGAGATGCTGCCACCCAGCTGGCTCCGTCAAATCCATACCAGTTGTCTGATGTCCAGTCATATGCCTGCGGACTGGTCGATTTCCATGAAGAAATGCTGGATTTTGAAATCAGATTCTTGCCAACGGCAGTTTCTGCTGCCACAACATTATTCCACTCCAGATTTGTCTTGATCGGCTGAAATGTCCAGTTCGAGTACTGATTATGTAATGTTCTGAGCGCATTCTTATAAGATTCTGGGAACTCAGCAATTGTCTTCTCGAAGTCCTCAGTTGTAGTAACGGTGATACTTGATGCAGTCTGAATAATATTCACAAAATCAGACCGAATAAATCCAGACTTTGTTGCTCCCCCGTATTCAAAGGATATCTGATACCACTTATATCCATCCGAGCCGTTTGTTTCCCCGATTACTACTACGGAATGATCTGTGTTCAGCTGTGTCACAACCGTACCATTCACTGCACTTTCTCTGACTCTAACTGCTGTACCCTTCACGGTACCTTTTGTTGTTCCATCTGAAGTATCACTGTTCGTATTTGTCGTCGCTGTGGTAACAACTGCCTCCTCCACAGTCAAATAATCCGAACGCATATATCCGGATTGTGCCTTATTTTCATATGTAAATGCTATTCCATACCACTTATTGCCGTCTGAAGCAGTTTTCTCATCAGTCACAGTCACTGTATGTCCTGTGCTGAGTTTGCATACAATGCTGCCGTTTACCGCTTCCTTACGCACATTTACATTGATTCCCTTGACTGCTCCTGTCCTGTGTGAAGAGGAAGAGGATGACGTGGTTGTAGTAGCTGTCGCAGGCACCACAACTGTTTTCTCCTCTACTGTAAGGAAATCCGATCTGATGAATCCGTTCAGGGAAGCACCATTTAAGGTCAATGAAATACCGTACCATTTATTCCCATCCGATCCTGATTCTTCACTTGTAACAGTTGTGATCTGTCCTGTGTTGAGTTCGGCCACAATTTCACCATTCACTGCTTCCTTACGCATATTTACTTTAGTCCCCTTCACCGTTCCTACCTTGCTAACCGTAGTAGTGGTGGCCGCCGTCACCGTTTCGGAAGCGGCCACATTTTGGGAGGAGGACTTTTCTACATAATCGCTGCAAACATATCCTGTCATTGCTTCATTATTATATGTAAATGCAATCTTATACCATGTTTTCTGATCTGCTGATGCGGTTTCCAATATTGTAACCTGTTGTCCAGTGCTCAGACCACAGCTTACATTAGAAGTCAGAGATGCTGTCGTTCTAACCCTGACACCCATTCCTTTGATAACGCCCGTTGTTCCACTCAGTGTTGTTGAAGCTGCACTTGTTGTATTCCCTGCTGATGCAGTGGCGGTAATCGTCAAAAGATCCTCTCTGATATAGCCAGATACTGCCGTTCCATTTACTACGCAGGCAATCTCATACCATATCTTTCCTGTATCATCCTTGGTAGAATCCTTGATTGTCACAACAACACCACTATTCAGCACAGTCACAATACCGCCCTGTGTTGTTGCGCTATTTCGTATACGGACATTACTGCCTTTGATCACACCTGCTGTAGCTGTACCTGTAGCTGTACCTGTTGTTGTACTTGTAGCTGCTGTGGTTGTTGTGGAGCTGGCTGTAACACCATTTAATAAATCTGATCTGATATATCCATCATAAAAAATCCCGTTCTTTTCTGCTTTCACGCTGTACCATGTATTTCCATCCGAACCCTTGGTTGAGGAAATAATCGTAACCGCCTGCCCTGTACTGAGTGTACAGCTTACATCAGAGGATCTGGATGCTTCAGTCCTTACAATGACATTCGTTCCCTTGACAGTGGTTGTGGCGGCTTCGCCTGTTGTGGCAGCAGATGCTGCCGTTGTTGATGCTGCCTGTGTTGTTGACGCTACTGCTCCGGCTATTTCTTTGCCCTTTTTAACCAGATCTGATCTGATATATCCCTCAACTCCAGAAACCTTGACCTTATACCACTTGTTTCCATCATTTCCTGTTATTTCATCTGTAATGATCAATGCTTCATCTTTCTGGACACCGCACACAACAGTTCCGTTTGTTGATGCTGATTCACGCACACGACCGCTGGCACATACAACAGTTCCGTTCGCCGAGGTATAGGCATATGCATCCGTCCCAAACAACGCAAAAAAAGCAGCAATAAATACAATTGCCGCTCCTGCCGCAAGGATAGAATATCCCCTTCTGCTCTTCCCCTTAATGCCCTGAATCATAATATGATTCTCCTCATCAGTTGTTGACCGTTGCAGTCAGTGACAGAAACTTTCACATTTCGAATGTGTATTTCCCCAAATAGCACATCCAAAAGAGATTCCCCAGTTTCTTGTCTTTTCATTATCATACAACCGATAAGGGCTTATGTCAACCAAATGTTGTAACAAATTTTTAATAATTACATCATTTTGTATCATGATACTATATTGACTATGGTGGTCATTTATAAAATAACAGCACAAGTTATAATACATGCAATCATAGCAAACGCAGCGGCATCTACTCCTTTAAAATAATATTTCTTATAACCGCTGTTTCTATTTCTCAGATGAAAGCCTCTCAGTTCTGTAGAAATAGCTGCCCCATCAATTTTCTTAACTGAGCTAATCAAGAGAGGTACGCATAATGGCAGCAGTAGTCTAATCTTCTTAAAGAAATTTTTTGTATCGAACTCCACTCCCCGAGCCGTTTGGGCTTCCATAATGCATGCCATCTCTTGTGAAAACAACGGAATAAACCTCAAAGTAGTTGTCAGGGCAAATGTGTACTGGTAGGGAACTCCTACCTTCTCTACAAGCACATTGGACAGATCACTCATCCTCGTCACTGACAGCATCAATCCGATTGGCATTGTAGCTGCAAAGAGACGTAACACAAAAAGAAGTGAAAAGGAAAGTCCCCGATCTGTTATAACCAAACCAAATGGCAGAGACAACAATACTGTACCGTCTCTGACAAACAGAACCTGAATCACGAACAGAAATGCTGAAAACTTCACTAGCGCACGCAGCATATTGAGAGAACGAAAAAGAACTTCTTTTCCTGCTACCCCTGCTAATAACAGATATAGCACTATCATTCCCAACACAAACAGATGTCGGTCACATATGAAGCATGCTACGCATAATAGGAAAGCAATCAACAGCTTCGTCAGTGGGTTCAGCCTATGTAAAAGTGATGTTCCATGAATATAATCTAAAAACCCGCCCATTTCTATGCCCTCCTTTGTTGCAGTTCATGAATGCGCTCTGCCATATCATTCACACTATAGACATCGTCAAAAGTTGCACCCAGCTCCATCGCCAACATCGGTATCTGGGCAGGAAGTACGCTCGCTTGCCGTAGTAGTTCCATGTTTGTCATGATGTCTTCACAGGTTCCATCTCCGATCAGACTGCCCTCATTCAATACAAGTACTCTGTCTGCGTAGTCCTGTACAAGTTCCATATCGTGTGTAATCATTAGAATAGTCGTGCCCGTCTTATGAAGCTCTCTAATCTGTTCCATAATCTGAACACATTCACGATAATCGAGTCCCGTTGTCGGTTCATCGAGAATCAGCAGTTCTGGCTTACATACAAGTATGGAAGCCAACGCCACCCTCTGTCTCTCCCCACGACTCAGATGAAACGGATCCTGCTCTCCCCTGAAATGAAACTGCTCTATGATACGATCACAACGTTTCTCACACAATGCCCGATCCTTGAGAATATAGGATAATCCAAACATGATCTCTCCCCTGATTGTATTCTGGCATATCTGTCTGTCTGGATTTTGAAACAAATATCCAACAGACCTTGCAAGCATCGAGGATTTTGTTGTCTTTGTATTCTGCTCCTTAATCAATACATCGCCCGTTTCGGGCTTCAGCAAACCATTGCACAGCTTACTGATTGTAGATTTTCCTGCTCCATTCTCACCAATCAAGGCAACAAACTCACCCTTTTGAATGTGAAAAGAAACATCTTGAATCAAGTTATCCTGTTGATATGAAAAACATACATTATTGAATTTAAGCATGCGTTAACACTTCCTCTACCATTTTTTTTGCTTCTGCCAGATTGACTGGCACTGCATCGATATGATTGCCTCTTTTTTTTAATGTATCAGCCAATGTAATGATTCTCGGTACATTGACCCCTAGCTTCTCCAGCTCTTCCTTGTGCTCTAGAACCATTCTTGTCTCATCGTCATATTGGATTCTGCCCTCATGAAAAACCAACAGTCTTTTCACATATTCACAAAGCAGCATGATTTTCTGTTCAACAATCACAATTGTTATATGATGCTCCTGATTCAGTATACGCAGCATTTCGAAAATTTGTCTTGAACCCGCTGGATCCAGTTCCCCTGTCGGTTCATCCAGAATCAACAGCTGTGGTCTCAGTGCAATCATAGCTGCGATTGCTACTCTCTGCTTCTGACCTCCGCTGAGTGTGCTGATAGTTCTGTTTCGCAGATGTGAAATTCCGATTATCTCCAATGATGTCTGGATCCGTTCCTCGATCTCTTCGTGTGGAATCTGAAAATTCTCCAGTCCAAATAGAATTTCATCTTCTACGATGGTGGCTACCATCTGTGCATCCACATCTTGAAAAACACTCCCAATGAATCTTGACAGCTCGACTGGCTTGACCTCTACCGTATCCAGACCATTGATGGTAACTGCTCCATAAAAATCTCCTGCATAGTGGTGTGGAATCATCCCATTTAGAGCGCATGTAAAAGAAGTCTTTCCTGCACCGCTGCTGCCAATGATGCCTACAAATTCACCCTTTTCAATATCTAGGCTGATGTCCTTTAATGCAAAGTCCTGTCCCTGTTTATATAGAAAATTAAGGTTCTCTATATGAATCATAGGTGTCTGCATATCATTTCCTCCTGATTTCTACTTCTTTAGTGCCAGTTTCAACGGGATATACAGCACTTGTACGATAATTGCATTGATGAATGCCGTTCCGAATATAATTGCCATAAATGCCGCAAGCGGTGTCGGTGTGATTTCTGCCCCTGTATAGTACATCACATACATAATGCCGATAAAAGTAAACCCACTAATCAAAGTGCTGATAAAGGTACCTACAATTGGACTGAGTGAAATCTTTCCGATGTTCATGGGAATCTTGAGCAGCAGAACCATGGCTACTGCGCCGATTAGTTCGCTTCCAAAATTAATATATGGCTGACCTGGGAAAAACTGGCACACTGCACCTGCCAGAATTCCAATGATTGCTGCCTCTTTGACACGAGGGCGAATCAGTAAAACAATGAGACAATACATGGCAATGATAAAGTTCGGCTTCATACCAAAATTGATTACTGACCCTACAAAAAACTTTAACACTGCACCTGCTGCCAGTAAAATACCAATCAACAGAATTTCCGATACTCCAAGACCCTTTTTTTCCTCTGCTGCTACTTCTCTTTTGTTCATTGCTGTTACGTTTTCCATGATGATTTCCATCCTTTCTTTGAGCACTGCGGCTCCGTGGCTTCAGGCTGACTGCCTGAATGATTAAAAGTGAACAGTTCGCCATCATGTTGGTCTGTGATCAGAGCAGTCCGTTTTCATATGATAGAATGACTTTCCTAAAGCACAAAAAAGTCTGTCCTCATAGTATTGCTACTATAAGGACAGACTTGATATACTAAATCTGCGGTACCACCTTAATTGATCTGCTGTACACAGATCCTCTCTCACAAAAATGCCAACACATTTTCTGCCGGTAACGTCGGCCTACGTCTCGGGTACTCAGCTTGCGCCTTTACCTCGCCCTCCATGGTCCATTTGCCATCTCGCATTTCCGCAGGATTCTCAGCTCCACCTGCTCTCTGTGGGTGCGTCTTATGGTTTGATCTCCACATCAACGGTTTATTTATTTGTACAGATATTATCATGCTCATTTTGTTTTGTCAACAACTTTATCTCATAAATCTTCTCTCACCGTCTTCGCCTCTTTTTGCAGCACCGAATCCTTGTACTTTACTATTGTGAATTGCTTTGCTGTCAGCGAGAACATCTTTTTTCACCTTAGTCGCACATGAGACGCAGTACTTGCCTGACCGGATATCAATGCCACAGATCTCACAATGCAGAAAAGCAATGGAGTCCGAAGTGACTTCCAGTCTCTCTTCCTTCAGCATCTGCCTGATTTTAGCCTGAGAAACTTCAGTTGCCTCAGAAATCTCTGCCGCAGTAGCCCCGTTATGAGCTTCAATATATAAACGTACCTTCCCATAATCATCGAATTCAAGACTGTGACATTCGCTGCACTGATACTCTCCGACACCCTTATACACAAGAGAACCACCGCATACGCAGCAATTGGTCGGTCTTCCATATGCAATATATCCCAAATCTCTAGCCATATCATCATCCCCTGTTTATGTATTTTAAAAATTCACTGACAATTGAATTTTAGCAATTTCTTTATGTGAATACTGTCTATATTTTAGCTTATTTGTCACACTTCGTCAATGGCTTTGCCGATATCACCTCTGCAGTATTTATTACCATATGTAATCCAACTGGTGGCTTCATAAGCATTTTTCCTGGCAGTCCTCAGATCTGTCCCCTTGGCCGTCACACCTAGAACACGTCCTCCGTTTGTGACGATTTCTCCATCCTTGAATTTTGTGCCAGCATGAAATACATAGTAGCCATCCTTGTTTTCAAAACTCTCAAGTCCATGTATTGGCAGCCCTTTCTCATAATGCTCTGGATATCCGTCAGATGCAAGAACTACACACACTGCTGCGTTGTTCTCAAACTGCAGGTCTATCTGATCCAGACGACCATCTATGCAGGCTTCCATCACTTCAATGATATCATTTTTCATTCTAGGAAGCACTACCTGTGCCTCTGGATCTCCAAATCTTGCATTGTATTCAAGCACCTTGGGCCCATCCTTTGTCAGCATCAGCCCGAAGAAAATGATACCCTTGAATTCTCTTCCTTCAGCAGCCATAGCATCTACTGTTTGTTGATAAATATGTTCCCTGCAGAATTGGTCAACTTCTTCTGTATAAAATGGACTTGGTGAGAATGTTCCCATACCACCAGTATTCAGTCCCTGATCTCCATCTTTTGCCCGCTTGTGATCCTGTGCCGAGGTCATAATCTTAATCGTCCTTCCGTCAACATAAGACAAAACCGAAACCTCTCGTCCTGTCATAAACTCTTCGATCACAATCCGGTTTCCAGCAGAGCCAAACTGCTTATCTAACATAATCGTTTTAACCCCTGCACGTGCTTCCTCCCGTGTATTGCAAATCAGGACTCCTTTTCCGAGTGCCAGTCCATCAGCTTTGAGTACGATAGGCATTGCGGCTGTTTCCAGATACGCAAGCGCTGCCTCTGGAGTGTCAAAATTTTCGTAGCCAGCAGTCGGAATTCCGTATTTTTTCATCAGATCTTTCGAAAATGCTTTACTGCCCTCAAGGATTGCCGCATTCTTTCTCGGACCGAAAACGCGCAGCCCTGCTGCTTCAAAGACATCCACTGCTCCTGCCACCAGCGGATCGTCTGGTCCAACAATTGTAAAATCTATCTGCTCCTTCTGTGCAAATGCTGCCAGCTTATCAAATTCCATAACACCAATATCGACACATTCTGCAAGTGCAGCAATACCGGCATTGCCGGGTGCACAGTATAATTTGCTTACCTTAGGGCTCTTTATCACGCACATGGCTATGGCATGTTCTCTACCGCCTCCGCCTACAATTAACACCTTCATGATCTGCTGACCTCCGTTATTTTAATATATGCTCCTATATCACTCCTTGATCGAAACACCTTTATTACCTGCTTCTATCTTTCCTATTATATAAGCTTTCTCGCCTGCTGCTTCGATTGCCTGAACTGTCTGATCTGCCTGTTCTGGTGCTACTGCCAGCATCATACCGATACCCATATTATAAGTATTGTACATCATTTCATCTGCAATATTGCCTGTCTCCTGCAGATGCTTAAAGATTGGCAGTACAGGATAAGAATTCTTCTCAATGACTGCACATACTCCCTCTGGCAGCATTCTTGGAATGTTTTCATAAAAACCGCCACCCGTAATATGAGAACAGCCCTTAATCATAACACCTGCATTCTTAACGTTCTTTAAGGCTTTCACATAAATTTTGGTCGGAGTCAGCAGTGCCTCTCCCAGAGACATACCGAGTGAATCCATATATCTCGCCAGATTTGCTCTGTCCATGGAAAACACCTTACGCACCAGCGAAAACCCATTGCTGTGTACTCCTGATGAAGCAATACCGATTAATGAATCCCCTGCTTTTATAGTAGCGCCTGTTATTAAATCCTTTTCATCCACAATTCCAACAGAAAACCCTGCAAGATCATATTCATCTTCTGGATAAAAGCCCGGCATCTCGGCTGTCTCCCCACCGATCAATGCAGCATTTGACTGTTTGCAGCCCTCTGCCACACCCTTTACGATCTCTGCAATCTTCTCTGGTTCATTTTTCCCACATGCTATATAATCCAGAAAATACAAAGGCTCTCCACCTGCACAGGCAATATCATTTACACACATTGCCACACAGTCAATACCAATTGTATCATGCTTGTCCATCAGAAATGCCAGCTTCAGTTTTGTACCAACTCCATCTGTTCCTGAAACCAGTGTCGGACTTTCCATGTCTTTAAAATTCTTTAATGAAAAGGCTCCTGAGAATCCACCTAATCCACCAAGCACCTCTGGTCTCATCGTGCCCTTTACATGCTCTTTCATCAATTCTACGGCCTTGTATCCAGCCTCAATATCCACTCCTGCACTCTTGTAATCCATCTCATTCTCCCCTACATCTGTTTCAGATACTCTTTATATCCGATTTGATTTAATTGATTAGCTTTCTTTTCAACTGCGGTTTTCAAACTTTCTGTATAGTTCTTCAATCGTCCGAGTAACGCCTCATCCGATACTGCTAATATCTTTGCTGCGAGAATTCCTGCATTGGCGCCTCCATTAATGGCAACTGTAGCAACTGGAATTCCAGAGGGCATTTGTACAATCGAATATAAGGAATCTCTTCCTCCCAGAGAAGATGTATGCATCGGTATTCCGATTACTGGCATTGGAAAGATAGCCGCACACATACCTGGCAGATGTGCTGCCATGCCTGCACCTGCTATGATGACCTTAAAGCCCTTTGCCTCTGCACTCTTAGCATACTCAAAAAATACATCTGGTTCTCTGTGTGCCGAGATAATTGTCATCTCATATTCCACGCCTAACTGCTCTAACATGTCTGCTGCCTTGCTCATAACAGGCATATCAGAATCGCTTCCCATTACAATACCTACTTTCGCCATTCTTCTTCTCCTTTTTCGCTTTGCATGATCTCAATACTGTTTTAATATACTAAATATATAGGATTCCCGTCAATGAAAATCCAGCATTTCATTCAGTTGTGCACAGATATCTGGTATGAATCTTCCGTTACGGATAATCTCAATTTCTGATCCATCAGCTCTGATGGCAGTCAGTTCTCCCAGTTCTTCATATGGGATGGTAATGTCTGTATGACACTGGTCATATGCCTTGCTGATGTCTATTTTTCGTAGGATGGATTTCTCATTATCTCTGGCGATGATTTCCTTACCGTCAGGATTGTAGACTTTTACATCCTCACTATGACTGTAGCAGGTATCACCGACAGCAAAATGCGGACCAGTTTTTTCTGCAATCAGCGTCGGCAGACGATCCTCTATCCCATACTTCTTTGCCATGTGATAAGCAGTCGTATTTGTGCCGATTGCGAATTCCCCCATCGCCAGTGTCTCATGATGATATAAGATATGATCCTTAATCAGTTTCCTGTTCTCCTTTTCATCTGAATAATTGGTACAGCTGTAGCCTGTTACATATCCGTCTGTAAAAATCAGTTCCAGATTCTCATAACGCAGCTCCTCCAGATAGGACTCCTTTACATGCAGCACACCTGTCGTACCCTTCAGTACAGGAGAGGTAAAGACTTCTCCTACAGGAATATTGACATCCGCAACACAATTCTCAAACACCGTCTCCTTTTCTGCATTTTGAAGAGGATAAAGAGCAACCTGTAGATCTGTATGATTACCATTCATCCCTTTCACTCTTACAAAAGCAGCTGTATCCAGCAAATCTATCAAACCCTGCTGCATGAACTGATAACGCTTATAATCTAATGTATTGACCAGTACAGTCGCATCAAAGATTTCCTCGAACTGATCTCCGATTTCAGGAATTGGAAAGGCTATAATCGTGAAACTTCTCTCATCTCCCCTGATATATTGGTTAACGATTTCACCTGCCTTAACAGAATAGGCCACTGCATATTTCTGCTGGTGCTCGGACAGTCTCAGATTCTCTGCCTTTACAACAGGCGTAAACGGAGCCTCCCCAAAGGTCTCGATGCAAGCAGGTCCTGCATGCACTGCTGCCCATTCCTTATGCTTCTCATATGCAGTTTTTAATACTCCAATACGGCGATTCACAAAATCTCTATCTAAATAAATTGCCTCATCCTCACTGTGATCATAGTCATACTGCTTATTCGGAATGGCTCCGTAATATCCGATCCTTGATTGACTTTTTCGGTCAATACTGTGTGTACCAGTGCGAAAAATAGTGGGCTTCAGTCCCATCTTCTCAAAATGACTGATTGCCACACGTACCATCCTTTCAAATCCAAGACGATACCTGATATTCACGACCTTCTTTTTGCTCAGATCCCGTCCGCTGTTGACAAATCCCAACCGATATCCCTCTGTATATACATTTGCCAGTCTTTGAATACTCTCCTCAGACATAGCATTCAAGTATTCTGCTGTTTTGATTTCATGATCTGATACATACTCTCCAAACAGATACAGGTAACGTAGATCGCTTAAATCAGAGTGCATGATCAGCGAGGTTGCAAAATCCTCTGGAACAGCCTCTAACTGGCTCCTGACTCTTCTTGTGACACTAATGTCACAGTAGTCACTCATAAACCAATAGAGTGTATTTTTCACATCCTCAGGCTTGGGAGAAGATCCATCTTCATGATATCCCTCCTCGAACATATTATAGAGTTCAATCAACAGTTCCTGATAAATGGTCATGAACTCTATCTGCTGCTCAAACGCATCTGGTATCATCCCTCTGAGCTCTGAATACAAAAAAGACAGATAGGGACCGTATTCTCCCAGCTGTCCAGCTGCATATACAGGATTTGCATAGCTTTTATCATACTGGTCTGGGAGAATGTCCGCATAAAGCTTCTGATTGATCTCCTGCATCTCCATTAAGGTCAGTTCCTTATATTTTCCCGTGCAAATCAGTTCATACACATGATTAATCAGCAACACAAAAGAAGCCACTTCCCTAAAATAAGATAAATATGGCTCCTTTGTAGTCTCTTCAGTTAAACACAGTCTGATTCTCTCAATTGAAAGTTCATAACGCTCCATAAAAACTCCTTATGATTACACATTCAGTCCGTAAATACCGATGACTATGATATAAGTCCAAGCAAATACAGCCAATCCATTTAAAATAACACCCATGCGAGGAAAAAACATATAGGAATCATATTCTTTCGTACTCAGCAATCCAACAATGAATCCAAGTATACAGGAAATCATACCCACCAGACCCACACCACCCATTCTGAGTGGAGTTGCGCCTCTATTCATAAAGGACACGATAATCGCTGCAATCAAGCCGATCAACGAGGTTGCACCTAATATAACAGATATAATTCCGTTTCTGGAATGCTTTCTAGATGTAAACATAAAGCTTTTTCTAGGCATCGATATTTTCCTCAACTATGACCATTGTTTTATTTTGTTCCATATGTTTTATAATACTCATCAATATCAGCTTTTAAAGTATCATCAATATAAATCTTTCCTTGATACGGGCGATTATACAAGTGTTCTACGACCTCCTGCATGGTTACAATAGCACCTGTTTTGAATCCATACAGCTCTTCAATTTCTGCAAGAGCGCTCTTATCTCCCTTGCCCTTTTCCATGCGGTTCAGTGAAACCATCAGTCCGATGATTTCTACCTTGCCCTGTGCCTGAATGATTGGAAAAGTCTCTTCAATAGACTTTCCGGAAGTGGTTACGTCCTCTATGATCACCACTCTATCTTGATCCTGAATCGGCGAGCCAAGCAGGATTCCAGTATCTCCATGATCCTTTACTTCCTTTCGATTAGAGCAGTATCTGATTTCCTTGCCATAGAGATTATGAAATGCAATGGTGGTGGCCACACTTAAGGGAATCCCTTTATAAGCTGGTCCGAACAATACATCAAAATCATCCCCATAGCAGTCATGAATAGCTTTTGCATAATATTCACCTAGTCTGCACAGCTGCGATCCAGTCACATAAGAGCCTGCATTCATAAAGAAAGGAGACTTTCTTCCACTCTTTAATGTAAATTCTCCGAATTTCAGTACATTTGCATCTACCATAAACTCTATAAATTCCTGCTTGTATTGTTCCATATCCTATTCTCCCTGTTCTTCCGTGATCTAAGATGTTTTGTCCTAGTTACCCCGTCTAGTATATCATCCCCATTTCTGTCTTTCAACTGATTTCTGACAGAAAGAGTGCATCGTTGTCTCATGCACTCTTTCTGTATTTTATGGTTATAAATTTGTATATCCCATCAGTGATTCATCTACTGCCTTAGCAACAGCACGCCCCTCTGCAATCGCCCATACAACGAGTGACTGGCCTCTGTGCATGTCACCTGCCGTGAAAACCTTTGATTCTGAGGTCTGGTATGCATTGTCCGCTGTCTTCACATTGGTTCTGTCATTTGTCTCAACATGAAAGGCGTCCGTCACATAAGCCTCGCTTCCCAAAAAACCAGCTGCTATCAGCACAAGCTCCGCTTTCAGTTCTTTCTCACTGCCCTCTACTGGTACCATGCTGATGTGTCCAGTCTTAGAATTCTTAACAGAGTTCAGACTGACAATCCTGACCGCTTTCAGATGTCCCTTGGAATCCTTTATGAATTCCTGTACGGTTGTCTGATAGATGCGTGGATCCTTTTGATCCCTCATGATTGCCTCTTCCTGTCCATAATCAGTCTTTAGTACCTTAGGCCACTCAGGCCACGGATTGCACGGCATTCTTTCTTCCGCAGGCTTCGGCATCATTTCCAGCTGTACTACAGAAGCTGCCCCTAATCTGATGCTTGTACCGATGCAGTCATTTCCAGTATCTCCTCCTCCAATGACAATGACATGCTTGCCCTTGATTCGTCCAAAGGAATAATCCGCTGCAGCAGTTACTTTGGCAGCATCATAATCAGAATCCATCAGCTTTCTATTGACCTCTGTTAAGAAATCAACTGCATAATAAATTCCCTTTGCGTCTCTTCCTGGTGCCGTAATATCTCTGGGATTGGAAGCCCCACAGCAGAGAATCACCCTATCAAACTGCTCATGCAGCTCATTTACTGCGAGATCCTTTCCGACATCAACACTGCATCTAAATACGACGCCCGCCTGCTCCATCAGTGCAATTCTGCGGTCGATTATTCTTTTATCCAACTTCATATTTGGTATACCATAGCGTAGCAGACCACCCAACCTGTCACTTCTCTCAAATACCGTCACCAAATGTCCTCTTCTGTTTAATCTGTCTGCGGCTGCAAGCCCTGACGGTCCACTACCGATGACAGCCACCTTTTTTCCTGTACGGTTTTTCGGTGTTCCTGCCTCCACCAGTCCATGCTCATAGGCATATTCAATCACTGCCCTTTCATTTTCCTTCGTGGAGACTGGTTCATTATTGAGTCCGCATGTACAGGCAGCCTCGCACAGTGCAGGACAGACACGTGATGTGAACTCTGGAAAGCTGTGTGTCTTGCTAAGTCTGCTGTAGGCCTGTTCCCAATTTCCTTGTGATACGAGGTAATTGATTTCTGGAACCAGATTATGCAACGGACAGCCAGAGACCATCCCTGCAATCATGACTCCTGCTTGGCAAAAAGGTACGCCGCATGCCATGCACCTTGCCCCCTGTATACTCTGCTCCTCTAGAGAAAGCGAACCATGAAATTCTGCGTAGTCTGATATTCTCTCAGATGGTTCCCTAACTGGTCCGTTTTGTCTCTGATGATCCATAAAGTCTGTTGCTTTTCCCATCTCTAAGTTCCCCTTTCCTATTTACTGTCCCTTCTTGTATAGAAGGCTTCAATCTGAGCCTGTTCGTAACCCATGTCCTGTTCCTCCAGACGGCTTGTCATATATATCATTCTTTTATAATCCTCTGGAATGATCTTCTTAAACTTCGGAAGATATGCTTCAAAATTGTCGAGAATATTCTTAGCCTTTGCTGAGCCCGTATATTGCAAATGTTTCTTCAGCATACGTTTCAGCTCTGCTTGATCATTCTTTGTATCCACGCCCTCTGTCAGCACCATTTCTTTGTTCAGATTCCGATATAGACAGTTGTCTTCATCAAGTACATAGGCAACACCACCACTCATTCCAGCTGCAAAGTTCTTACCAGTCCGACCTATGATACAAACACATCCACCAGTCATGTACTCACACCCGTGTTCGCCTACGCCCTCAACAACTGCATGGACTCCTGAATTTCTGACGCAGAAGCGCTCTCCTGCCATGCCTGCTATATAAGCTTCCCCTGATGTTGCTCCATATAGAGCTACATTGCCGATGATGACATTGTTCCCTGCATCATACGTAGCCTCGATCGGTGTCTTTACAATCAGTTTACCTCCTGAAAGACCTTTTCCAAAATAATCATTGCTGTCTCCAGTGAGAGATAATGTGAGACCTCTTGGGATAAATGCCCCAAAGCTCTGTCCACCAGCTCCTGTACATTGAATGCAAATGGTATCCTCCTCCAGTCCCATATGCTGTCGTCTTGTAATCTCTGCGCCCAAAAGAGTACCAAAGGTTCTGTCCGTATTTTTAACCTGTACTTGGATAGCCGCCTTGCACTTACCTTCAACTGCTGCCAGTATGTCCTTATTTTTCAATAGGACCGCCTCATCTAATGTGTGATCCAGTGCAAAATCATAGCGTTCCTCTGGATGAAAAATACAGTCTGCCTCACCAGTTCCAGCCAAAATTCTGTCCAGTACAATCTGCGATGCGATCCCGTCTTCGTACTCCTTCTTCCGGAGTAAATCTGTTCTGCCAATCAGCTCATTGACTGTACGAATTCCAAGCCTTGCCATGTATTCCCGCAGTTCCCGTGCAATAAAGAGCATGAAGTTCTCAACATATTCTGGCTTTCCGGTAAAATGCTTCCGAAGTTCAGGATTCTGTGTTGCAATTCCCATAGGACATGTATCCAAATTGCAGACTCGCATCATCACACATCCGAGTGTTACAAGCGGAGCAGTAGCAAATCCAAATTCCTCCGAACCAAGTATTGCTGCAATAGCGACATCACGTCCGCTCATCAGCTTACCGTCCGTCTCTATGACAACTCTGTTTCTGAGTCCGTTCTGAATCAGTGTCTGATGTGTCTCAGCCAGTCCAAGCTCCCACGGCAGTCCAGCATTATGAATAGAGCTAACCGGTGCAGCTCCTGTTCCACCGTCATAGCCAGAAATTAATACAACCTCAGCTCCCGCCTTAGCCACGCCGGCTGCGATGGTTCCAACACCTGCTTCTGACACCAGCTTCACAGAAATACGTGCATTTTTATTTGCATTTTTCAAATCATAGATCAATTGTGCCAAATCCTCAATGGAATAAATATCATGATGCGGAGGTGGAGAAATCAGAGTGACTCCAGGTGTAGAATGTCTTGTCTTTGCAATCCAGGAATATACCTTCCCTGCAGGAAGATGACCGCCCTCACCAGGTTTTGCACCCTGCGCCATCTTGATTTGGATTTCTCTTGCACTGACCAGATATCTGCTTGTCACTCCAAAACGACCGCTTGCGACCTGCTTGATTGCAGAACTGCGGTCACGCTTGGTTCCTGCCGAATCCAGACGTTCATCACTTTCTCCACCCTCACCGCTATTTGATTTTCCGTGCAGATGATTCATCGCAACGGCAAGTGCTTCATGTGCCTCCTCGGAAATTGAACCATAAGACATCGCACCTGTTTTAAATCTCTGTACAATGGACTTCTCACTTTCAACCTCTGAAAGAGCGATCCCTTCCTCAGGGAAAATAAAATCCATCAGACTTCTCAGATTGCCCGTCTCTTCTGCATTTACCATCTCGGTATACTGTTTGAATTTAGTGTAGCTGCCCTCTCTAGTTGCCATCTGCAGCATATGAATCGTGTTTGGATGATATTTGTGTTTCTCACCCTGCGCACGCATTTTATGTCTTCCAACAGATGTAATGGTGAGGTCTGAAGCAAGTCCCAAGGGATCAAACGCCTTGGAATGCTGCTTATCTGTCTCCTCTGCAATATTCTCCAGCGTAATGCCTCCGACACGACTGACTGTTCCAGAGAAATACTTATGGATAACAGCCTCTGATATCCCAATGGCTTCAAACATCTTGCTGCCCTGATAAGACTGTATTGTGGAAATGCCCATCTTGGATGCAACCTTAATAATTCCCTGCAGCACTGCATGGTCATAATCTTCGACCGCAGCATAATAGTCCTTATCCAAAAGACCATCCTCCACAAGCCTTGCGATAGAAGCATGCGCTAAATAAGGATTCACTGCACTTGCGCCAAAGCCTAGCAGTGTTGCAAAATGATGTATCTCTCTTGGTTCTCCTGATTCTAAGATCAGTGACATTGCCGTACACTTTTTCGTCTGTACCAAATGCTTATGTACAGCAGCAACCGCCAGCAGTGACGGGATTGCTACATGATTCTCATCCACGCCTCTGTCAGACAGAATCAGAATGTTGGCACCATCTCGATATGCCTTGTCCACCTTCACAAAAAGATGATCTAATACTCGTTCCATTGGCGTACTCTTATAATATAGGGTTGAAACCTTTTCCACCTGAAAACCTTTTTTATTCATATGCTCCATCTTCAGAAGATCCAAATCTGTCAGGATTGGATTTTCTATTTTCAGCACATGACAGTGATCAGAACGTTCAGACAGCAAGTTTCCGTTCTTACCGACATAGACAGTCGTAGAGGTCACAATCTTCTCTCGCGTCGCATCAATCGGTGGATTGGTTACCTGCGCAAAAAGCTGCTTAAAATAATAGAATAACGGCTGATATTCTTTTGAAAGAACAGCAATTGGTGTGTCAACGCCCATGGCTCCAATATGCTCTGTACCTGTCAGTGCCATATGGCAGATTTCCTCCAGATAATCCTCATAAGTATACCCGAAAGCCCTCTGCAGTCGTAGAAACTCTGTCTGATCATAAGATGGAATCTTAATATTCGGAATTCTAATTTCTCTCAGTGTCAGCAGATTGCTGTCCAGCCATTCTCCATAGGGTTCCTTTTGGGCATAGCACTCCTTAACTTCATCATCCTCCAGCACTTTCCCTTTTATGGTGTCCACTAGCAGCATCTTGCCCGGATGAAGTCTTTCTTTTTTCAGTACATGTGCCTCATCCAATGTCAGAACGCCTACCTCAGAAGACAGAATCAGTCTGCCATCGTCCATAATATAGTAGCGCGAGGGACGCAGACCATTGCGATCCAGAATTGCTCCCATCACATCTCCATCTGAAAACACAACTGATGCAGGTCCGTCCCACGGCTCCATCATGGTAGAATAGTATTGATAGAAATCTCTTCCCTCCTGAGAAATCGTATCATTATGAGCCCATGGCTCTGGGATTAGGACCATGGCTGCAAGCGGCAGTTCCATCCCACTCATCATCATAAATTCAAGTGTATTATCTAGCATTGCTGAGTCAGATCCCTCTTTCGGGATGACAGGAAGTACCTTCGTCATATCTTCCATGGAGAAGGCATCTGTGAACATGGTTTCCTCACGTGCAAGCATTTTATCAACATTGCCCTTAATTGTATTGATTTCTCCGTTATGAACAATCAGTCTGTTCGGATGTGCTCTGTCCCAACTCGGATTGGTATTTGTAGAAAAACGAGAATGGACGGTAGCAATTGCCGACTCATAGTCCTGGTCCTGCAGATCTGAAAAGAAGGTACGCAGCTGACCCACCAGAAACATTCCTTTATAGACAATCGTCCTGCAAGATAACGAAGGAACATAAGTATAATCATTACTCTGTTCAAAAACCCTACGGATCACGTACAGTTTCCGATCAAAGTCCAAATCACTCTTCAGATTGGACGGTCTCTTAATAAATGCCTGATAGATACGCGGCATACTGGAGAATGCCTTCTGTCCCAGTACAGCTGGATGTGTCGGAACCTCCCTCCATCCGAGGAACTGTAAGTCCTCCTTTTCTGTAATGACCTCAAACATCTTCTTCGCTTGGCTGCATTTCAGTTCATCCTGTGGAAAGAAGAACATACCGACTCCATATTCACGTTCTGCTCCGACGTTGATCTCTGCCTCTTTGCAAACCTTGGAAAAGAAACGATGAGAAACCTGCGTCAGAATACCGACACCGTCTCCAGTTTCCCCCTCTGCATCCTTGCCAGCCCGATGTTCCAAATTCTCTACAATTTTCAGGGCATCATCTACAATCATATGACTTGCTTTTCCCTGAATATTCACAACTGCACCAATTCCGCAGTTATCATGTTCAAATGATGGCTGATATAAATATTTCTGCTGATGATTCTGACTCATGTTCCTTCCTCCTTTTGATACCGTAGTGCTGCTTCAATCAGTCCCTGAAATAGCGGATGTGGTGCATCCGGCCTAGATTTCAGTTCGGGATGTGCCTGTGTTGCGATGAAAAACGGATGTTCTTTTATTTCAATCATTTCAACAATTCTTCCATCTGGTGAAAGTCCAGATAGAATCATGCCTCCTTGTATGAATGCCTCTCGGTATTCGTTATTTACTTCATATCTATGACGATGTCTTTCTGATATTTCTCTTTGACCATATAAGTCAATTGCTTTGGTTCCATTCTGCAGCACACACGGGTAAGCTCCCAATCGTAGCGTACCGCCCAAATCCTCCACACCATTCTGATCTGGCAGAAGTGTAATCACAGGATGGGGTGTCTCTGGATTTAGTTCTATGCTCGTAGCATCTGCAAGCCCTAACACATTTCTGCTGAATTCCACGATGGCAAGCTGCATACCGAGGCAGATACCCAAATATGGGATACATTTTGTTCTGGCATACTGTGCAGCCAGAATCATCCCTTCCGTCCCTCTGACTCCAAAGCCTCCTGGTATGATGATTCCATCTGCATCATGCAGATATTC
>CAZACC010000020.1:0-26830 GCA_964483545.1 uncultured Lachnospiraceae bacterium | reverse complement strand
TGATGCTCCAAGGCAAGTTTGGGACAGGTAGTGATGCTCCAAGGCAAGTTTGGACTAGGTAGTGATGCTCCAAGGCAAGTTTGGGACAGGTAGTGGTACAGCAAGACAATCGTCTGGCATGAGACGGATAAGAGTGAAATAGATTATGATTTAGAAATCAAGAAGGAGAGAATGAATATGAGTGAGAAAATGATTATGTTAGGAAATGAAGCAATTGCCCGTGGTGCATATGAAGCTGGTGTGAAGGTTTCAGCAGCTTACCCAGGAACACCGAGCACGGAAATCAGTGAGAATCTGGTGCAGTATTCCAAGAACGGAACCATCGGCAACGGAGATCTGTACTGCGAGTGGTCGCCGAATGAGAAGGTGGCAACTGAGGTTGCAATCGGAGCCTCCATCATCGGTGTACGTTCTTTAGTGTCTATGAAACATGTCGGTGTCAATGTGGCAGCAGATCCGTTATATACCGTTTCCTATATCGGTGTGAACGGTGGTCTGGTTATGATCGCAGCAGACGATCCAGGCTTATACAGCTCACAGAATGAACAGGATACCAGAATGGTTGCACGCGCAGCACAGGTTCCAGTACTGGAGCCATCTGACTCACAGGAAGCCAAGGATTTTGTGAAGTTTGCATTTGATATGAGTGAGAAATACGACACACCCGTTATCGTTCGTACCACTACACGTCTGGCACATTCTCAGGGAATGGTTGAGCTGTGCGACAGAACAGAGGTGCCAGATAAACCATATGAGAGAAATATTGCTAAGAATGTGATGATGCCTGCCAATGCAGTGAAGCGTCACTTAGTTGTAGAAGCACGCACCAATCAGATGATTGAGGATGGATGTACCTTCCCGATTAACCGTGTAGAGATGAACGATACGAAGATCGGTGTAATCACAAGCGGAATTCCGTATCAGTATGTGAAGGAGGCACTGCCGAATGCATCCGTGTTGAAGCTTGGTATTGTCAATCCTCTTCCAAAGAAGCTGATTGAGGACTTCGCAGCAAAGGTTGATACACTTTATATCGTAGAAGAACTGGATCCAGTTATTGAACTGCAGGTAAAATCATGGGGAATCAAAGCCATTGGTAAGGAAATCTTCACAGTACAGGGAGAATATAGTGCAACTATGATTCGCAGAGCAATTGGCGGAGAAAAGGTTGACATAAAACCAGCCGCACAGATTCCGAACAGACCGCCTATCCTCTGTCCAGGATGTCCTCATAGAAGCGTATACTCTGTCTTAAATAAGCTGAAAATACATGCAGCTGGAGACATTGGATGCTATACACTCGGTGCGGTTGCGCCGTTAAGTGTTGTGGATACAACAGTTTGTATGGGTGCCAGCATTTCCACGCTTCACGGAATGGAGAAGGCAAAGGGCAAGGATTACATCAAGAACTGGGTTGCCGTCATTGGCGATTCTACTTTTATGCATACAGGAATCAACTCCCTGATGAATATGGTATATAACCAGGGAACAGGAACAGTCATGATCTTAGACAATTCCACGACTGGTATGACAGGTCATCAGGATCATGCAGCTACTGGTAAAACGCTGCAGGGAGATACTGTATATGCCATCGATATCATGAAGCTGTGTCAGGCAATGGGTATTAAAAATGTCACAGAAATAGATGCATTCGATACAGCAGGTCTTGAAAAATTATTAAAGGAAGAAACTGCGAAGGATGAGGTTTCTGTTATTATTACAAAGTCTCCATGTGTGCTCTTAAAGAACCTGCCTCCGATCACGAAGAAGTGTTTTGTGGAACATGAGAAATGCAAGAAATGCGGTATGTGCATGAAACCTGGATGTCCAGCATTGACAAAGCAGGCTGATGGAACGGTTAAGATAGACGATACGATGTGCAACGGCTGTGGACTCTGCAAGGGCTTATGCAAATTTGGCGCCATTATTGATGTTCCAGTTTGATCTGATCTGTAGGAACTGAGATAAAGAGATAGCAGTTAACATAAAGTATAGATGTGATGCTCATGAAAGAGCTACAGGAGGACAACAATATGGAAACAAAAAACATTATGATCGTCGGTGTAGGTGGACAGGGAACACTGCTGACTAGCCGTATACTCGGAGGAATTACGATACATGCAGGATATGATGTCAAGCTGTCAGAGGTACATGGTATGGCACAGCGCGGTGGAAGCGTCGTGACCTTTGTTAGATATGGTGAAAAGGTAGCAGAGCCGATTGTAGAAGAGGGATGCGCAGATGTACTGATTGCCTTTGAAAGATTGGAGGCACTCAGATATGCACATTATCTGAAAAAGGATGGTGTTATCATCGCAAATGATCAACGGATCGACCCGATGCCGGTTGTAATCGGAGCCGCAGAATATCCGCAGAATATCTTAGAAGAGCTTGCAAAGGAATATAAGGTGATCTCGGTGGATGCAATGGCAGAAGCCAAGAAGCTTGGCAATCCAAGAGTTTTTAATGTTATCATTCTTGGCATCGCCGCACAGCATATGGACTTCTCAAAGGAAGACTGGCTGACTGTCATTGAGCAGACGGTGAAACCGAAGACGGTGGACATTAATAAAAAGGCATTTGAGACTGGATATGCTATGTGAGTTTTAAAATTAAAAAAGGAGGGTATCAGCATGATTTGGAATGAAACTAAGGAATGTATGAGCAGAGATGAAATGCAGGCATTGCAGAGTGCAAGGCTAGTGAAAACCGTAGATAAGGTATATCACAATGTAGAGTACTATCGTAAGAAGATGCAGACTGTCGGTCTGGAGCCAGGAGATATTAGAGGGATCGAGGATCTGTCGAAGCTTCCATATACAACGAAGTCAGATTTGAGAGATAATTATCCGTTTGGTTTATGTGCCGTACCAATGTCAGAGATCGTCAGAGTACATGCTTCATCAGGAACAACAGGCAAGGCAACAGTAGTCGGTTATACGAGAAGAGATATCGAGATTTGGAGTGAGTGTGTAGCAAGAGCTATGTCACAGGCAGGTATTACGAAGGAAGACAAAATCCAGATTGCCTATGGTTATGGATTATTCACGGGAGGGCTTGGAGCACATTACGGTGCAGAGCATCTGGGAGCAACCGTTATCCCGATGTCGACTGGTAATACGAAGAAGCTGACAACGATGATGCAGGATTTTGAGGCTACAGCCATTGCCTGTACACCTTCTTACTTATTGCACATTGCAGAGATGCTTGAAGAATCGGGTGAGATTGATAATATCAAATTAAAGGCAGCCATCTGTGGAGCTGAGCCTTGGACAGAGAATATGCGTCTGCAGATCGAGGAAAGACTGCATATTAACGCATATGATATTTATGGACTTTCTGAGATTATGGGGCCTGGTGTTGCATGTGACTGCCAGTATCATAAAGGATTGCACGTATATGAAGATCATTTCCTTCCAGAGATTGTAAGTCCAGAGACACTGCAGCCAGTAGCAGAAGGTGAAATCGGAGAGCTTGTATTTACAACGATTACGAAAGAAGCCCTGCCGCTGATCCGCTACAGAACCAAGGATCTGACCAGCATTGATTATAGCAAATGCGAATGCGGCAGAACACTTGCACGTATTTCTAGATTCAAGGGACGTTCTGACGATATGCTGATTATCCGCGGTGTCAATGTATTCCCATCACAGATCGAGGCAGCACTACTTGAGGTTGGTGAGACGACACCGAACTATCTGATTATTGTAAACAGAGTGGATCATCAGGACACACTGGAAGTGCGTGTGGAGGTTGATGAAAAATATTTCTCAGATGATATGGCTTCATTAGATCAGCTGACGAAGAAGATAGCATTCGTTTTGAAACAGGCACTTGGCCTTGCAGTTAAGGTTAAACTGGTAGAACCCAAGACGATCGAACGCAGTGAGGGAAAAGCAAAACGCGTCATTGATAAACGTCAACTAGTGTAGTAAACTATAGGGGTAGACTACATGAGGTTAGAGTAACTGAGAGAAAAATACAGTGATATGATCATTGAAAGGAGATGTTACAATGGCGGTTAAGCAGGTATCAGTCTTTATGGAAAATAGAGAAGGCAGACTGGAAGAGGTTACAAAAACACTAAAGGATGAGGGCATCAATATCACATCCCTAAGCCTTGCAGAGACATCAGACTATGGCATCTTAAGACTGATTGTTTCGGACCCAGAACGGGCACTGACAGAACTCAAAGCAGCGGATTTTTCTTCGCGGATTACAAAGGTAGTTGCGGTGAAGCTGTCCCACGAGATTGGCTCATTTCATAAAATGCTAGGCGAATTAAAGAATATCAATATCGAATATATGTATGTGTTATCTACAAGCGAATATGCTTCCATGATTGTCAAGATTGCAGATTATGAAAAGGCAGAGAAGCTTCTGACTGATCAGGGATATGCGTTGTTATCGGAGGAAGAAGCATATCATGCAAATGTCGTTCAGGCATAAGAAGTAAACGCAAGTATGAAACCGCAAGTATAAAACTAAATGGTTGACATAACACAAACGTTTACCGATTCATAATTCCTCGGATGCAATTGACCAGTCGGTCATTATCCTCGGGATTCATAAAGCAGAACCTGATATATTTGTTATCCAAAAACGGGAAGGTGGAACAGTTGCGAATCATCATTTTTTCCCGAATGGCTGCATCAAACATAGTGTCTGCAGTGACATCCTCTCGCAGGATGCGAATCAGTACAAAATTAGCAGTTGGATCATAGACCTTTAGCCCATCTATCTCGCGCAGAGCAGATACGATACGGGAACGTTCCTTACGAATCAGGTCTTTGGTCTGTTGAATGTAAGCATCATCCGTGAACATTAGTTTACCTGCTATCTCAGCTAGGGAATTAATCGTCCACGGATTTTGTTTTGTATTGACAGCCTTGATTAGATCCTGATTGCCGGTGATGGCATAGCCGAGACGTAGACCTGGGGCAGCAAAAAACTTGGAGATGCCGCGCAGGATTACGATATTATTATAATAATTGGTCAGTGATACTGCATTGATTTCATCATATTTTTCGGTAAATTCCACATACGTCTCATCGACCATGACAAATATATCATGTTGTTTACAGATATCCAGAATGGCACGCATATCCTTACGGCAGATCGAGGAGGATGTAGGGTTGTTCGGATTGCAGATGATCAGCAAATCGATACTTTCGTTTAGCTGGGTTTCCAGCTTCTCCAGATTCAGCTGAAAATCAGCACTTTCCTTGAGTGGAAAGTAGAGGCTGGTTCCGCCGCCAAGTGAAACTTCACGTTCATATTCCGAATAGGTGGGACCGATGATCATGGCCTTGGATGGATGTTCAATCTGGATAAAGAGCGAAATCAGTTCTGTCGAGCCATTTCCGACGATGATGCGGTCATATTCGGTCTCACAGTAAGTAGCGATGACCTTACGCAGCGCTGTATATTCCCTGTCGGGATAGGATGTAATCGCATCGAGATGCTCCGCAAGGGATTGCCTCAGTTTATGCGAGAGCCCGAGCGGGTTAACATTGGCACTGAAGCTGACGATCTCTTCCTTATGAATCCCGTATATTCTCTCTATTTTTTCTAAATCACTTCCATGAAAATGATCCTGATGCTGTAGCATGATGAAAACCTCTTTTCTGCTAATATTACCAGTTAATTCGTTGCGAAGCAGTATTCAAATATGGTATACTGTTAACAACGTGCTTTGCGTTCTTGATACACTTCATTATAGTGTAATCTGACAAAAAAGCAACTAGACTTTTGCGAAGAGTGGTGAGGGATTTGAGAGAGATAGTTGATAAATTAGTCAACGGTTTATTTGAATACGAAAATAAAAAATTGACTATTTCAGAATCCAAAATTGAAACCAGTCTTCATGCAGACGACATCTGCCGAGGCTCTTTTCATATTACGAGTGTTGATGGAGTTCTAATCAAAGGCTATCTGTATTCCTCGCATGTACGTATGCATCTAATCACAAAGGAATTTGAGGATGCAGACACAGAGATTATTTATGAATATTCAGCAGTCGGCCTGTCTGAGGGAGATGTACAGAAGGGCGATATCTATATCGTATCTGACAGTGGCGAGTATTATTTGCCTTTCGTGATTAGTATTGATCATCATCCCGTGTCTGGAACCCAGGGAATCATCAGAAATCTGTTTCACTTTGCAAATTTGGCACAGAGTGACTGGGGAGAGGCTGTCAATCTATTTTACTCCAAAGATTTTATTAAAATATTTGAGGGAAACGAAAGAGCTTGGCTGAAAAAGTACAAAGGTCTTTCTAAAACCTTTGGCTCAGAACAAAATGTAGACGAGTTTTTGGTAGCAGTCAATAAAAAGCAGACCATTATCTATACTGCAGAACAAACTCTTTTTGAATTTCGGAATATATGTGAGACTATCAGTGCGTCTATATCCATACAAAAGATTGGATGGGGTTATGTAAACCTAAAGATTACAAGTGATTCTCTGTTCCTGAAAGTCGAAAAGGAACATCTCAGCGATGACGATTTCCTTGGAAATACTTGTGACCTTCCTGTATTGATTCATCTGGAAGAGCTGCATGCAGGTAAGAATTACGGCAGGCTGACTTTATCTAATTATAATCAGTCATTTGATATTATTGTGATTGCGGAACCGGAGGAACATTCCAATGTGGCAAAAACAACAGCAAAGGAACTGCATAAGCTACAATGGAAGCTGATGAAGAATTATATTGCATTTCGGATCCGTCAGATGCCACTCGGTTCCTGGGTGAGAGAGTCCATGAAGATCGTGGAGCGTATGATCACACTTGATGGGAAAAATCCTGTACCGAGACTGTTTCAGGCTCAGCTGTTGATGGTAGACGAGCGGGACAATGAAGCACAGTGGATCATGGAGCATGTAGAAATTGATATGGATATCAAGCATCAAGATGCAGATATCTATTGTTATTATCTGTATTTATCAACATTACTGAACAGAGAAGAAAGTTATGTAAACCAAATTGCCAAAGAGATAAAAGAAATTTATAAAACGAACAGAACCAGCTGGAGGATTTTGTGGACATTGCTGTATCTGGACGAGGAACTGGCTGATTATCCTGCTAAGCGGCTGGCAATGATCGAACGTCAGTATGAGGGCGGCTGTACCAGTCCTGTGATCTATGTAGAGGCTTATCACGATTTCGTGAAGAATCCTGCTGGACTCACGAAACTGACGGAATTTGAAGTTCAGATTTTGTTATGGGCAGTCAGAAACAAACAGATGGATCGCGAACTGTTGAAGAGGGTCATTTATCTGACAAACCGCCAAAAGAACTTCTCAGAGACATTACTCTATATCTTAACAGAGACGTATAAAACACAACAGAATGACGAACTGACAGGTGCGGTCTGCTCGCTGCTGATCAAGGGAAATTGTACCAATGTCAAGTATTTTAAATGGTTCAAGCGTGGAGTAGAGGCAGAGCTGCGTATTACCAGGCTGTATGAGTATTTTATGCTCTCGATTCCTCTCAGCTATGAGGCTTTGCTGCCAAGACCTGTCATGATGTATTTTACATACAATAATAACCTGGATTATGTTAGGACAGCGTATCTTTACTCCAATATACTGCACCACGAAAATGAGATTCCAGAAATGGTCAGAAGCTATGAGCGCCTCATGCAGCAGTTTGCGAAGGAGCAGATCCTACAGGAGCATATGAACAGGAATCTTGCATATATTTACTCGAAAGTCTTAAAAGCTGAAAATGTATCTGCTGATATGGCACCACATCTGGCAAAGATGATTTTTACCAGAGAGGTGACTGTGGACAATCCTGTATTCAAGGAAGTGATTGTGGTATACAGCCAGCTAACAGAAGAGTATTCCTATCCGGTGAATGATGGGCTTGCTTATCCTCAGGTCTATGGCAGGGATTATGAGATGTTTCTGCAGGATGGAGATGGAAATCGTACTGTACTGCCAGAAAACAGCAATACAAAGTTGATGGAAGAAGAAACATTTATCTATTCCGTACATGATTATGTGACTGGAAATATCGGTTTTTGTCTGTACCTATGTGAAGGAAAGCGGCATTATATCATGATCGATCATTACAATGCAGAGTTCTGTAGAGTACTGGTGGAGTCACCGCTGGTACAGGAGGATTACAAACGGGAAATCAGAGTCATGCTGCTGCATTATTATTATGATCATGATGACATGGTTAATCTGGACGAGCTGCTGCTCGCAATAGACAGTACCGCACTGAACAGCAAGGACAGAGCAGAACTGGTAGAGTATCTGGTGCGCAGAGGTCTATATGAGGAAGGCTATCACATTGTGGATACCTATGGTATGGAGCAGATTTCATCCAAGACTTGCGTGAAGCTGTGCAGCAACCGGATTATTCATCAGGATGATACAGCTGATGAAAAACTGCTGGCTCTCTGCTATCAGGCATTTAAGGCAAACAAGTATGATATTGTCACATTAACCTATCTGACAACGAATTTCCGTGGACTGACCAAGGAAATGAGAAATGTATGGAAAGCAGCGGTTATGTTTGACGTAGATTCCTATTATCTAGAGGAACGACTGATCATTCAGATGTTGTATACAGGAACAACAGTAGGCGAAAAGGAAGAAATCTTTGATTCCTATCTAAAGGCAGGCTCTAATACTGCAGTGGAACTGGCATATCTGTCCTTTCATGCATATGATTATTTTGTACGAGACAGAATGATAGAGGATAAGACTTTTGAACATTTACTGAATAATTATCGCAGAGGTGAGAATCTGAATGATGCCTGTCGTCTGGCACTTTTAAAGTACTACACAGAGAAGCATACCAGAGATGAAGAAATCAATCAGGTGATTGCTGCTTTTATTCAAGAATTTATCCATAAAAACATGTATTTCAAGTTTTTTATGGACTTTATTGATATTGTTCCTGAGCTGTTTATGTATGCAGACAAAACCATTATTGAATATAAGGCAAATCCCCAGTCTCGCGTTGTTCTACATTATGTACTAGAAGGACAGGAGGAAAGCGGAGACCTGTATAAAAAAGAAGAAATGCGCAATATGTACGGCGGCATCTATACGAAGGAATTTATCTTATTCTTTGGAGAAAATCTGCAGTACTACATTACCGAAATAAGTGGTGATAAAGAAAAGCTTACCGAGAGCAATTCAGTCAGCATCTCAGATGTAATCGCTGATAATGAGGAAAATCGGTTTGAGATGCTCAATGACATGGTAGTTGCGCAGACACTGCAGGATGAGGATTCCCTTATGAAGCTGATGGAGAAATATGTACAGACGGACTATGTGGTGAACCAGATGTTTACTTTAAGATAGGTACAGGAGGCTGTTATGGCATTTGATACAAAATATGCAATCGGATATGATCTAAATGATGTATGTGTGCAGATGAGCTATTGCAGCTTAAAGGATCTAAATCCTGAAACATTTTCAACGATAGCTGGGGAGCAGAATTATAATATTCCAACTGTACTCTGTAAAAAGAATGAGGTAAACCAGTGGTTCTTTGGGGAGGAGGCAGAGAAAGTTCTAGCTTACGATGCCGGCATCAAGATTGAACATCTGCTGGAACAGAGCAGAAAGGGTGAGATGATTCAGATCGAGAGTGAGGAGTATGATCCGACGGCATTGCTTGCCTTGTTCATGAAGAGAACACTACATTTACTGGATATAGTAATGTCAGTGGAGAATATAGAAGCTCTGATGATTACGGTAGATAACCTGGATGAGGCGACATTGCTTGTTCTTGGGAAGATAGCACCCGAACTGCCCGTTCCAATCGAAAAAATATATGTTCAAAGCTATGCAGAGAGCATTTATTTTTACATACTTAACCAGCCAGAAGAACTCTGGAAACAGAGAGTCATGGTGTTTGACTATGCATACCGAGGACTGAGTGTATATGGGATGCATATAAACGAACGTACCCAGCCAGTTGTGGCATTTATGGATGAGAATTATTTTCTGGATTTCAAAAGTCCTGAGGAAATGTATCCGAACATGAGTGAGAGTGATCGTGATCTCCGGATGGATGAGAAGATGCTGCAGACTATGAAGGAGTGTATAGACAGATATGTGATCTCGAGCGTATACTTGATTGGAGACGGATTTGAGGGCGATTATCTGAAGAAAACACTGAAATATCTGTGTATGGGACGCAGGGTGTTTCAGGGGAAAAATCTATATACAAAGGGTGCTGCACACAGTGCTATGGAAAAAATAGTACCAGGAAGCTACAGTTCCACACATATTTTTCTCGGTAAGGATAAGCTGAAATCGAACTTTGGAGTCAAGGTGATGAGTGGAGCTGAAGAGACCTATGTGGCGTTGGTGGATGCGGGTGTGAACTGGTATGAAGCGACGGCCAAGTATGATTTTATACTGGCAGCAGAACCAGTGGTTCCGGTGATTGTGACCCCCTTAGATGGAAAAGATGTACGGACGGTTGAAATCGAGCTGCTCGGACTACCGATACGCCCAGCAAAGGCAACTAGAATTTCTCTCAAGATCTCATTTAAATCAGAACATCATGCACTGATTCGGATCTATGATATGGGCTTTGGGGAGATGTATCCATCCTCTGGCAAGGTATGGGAACAGGAGATAGAGATATAGTCACAGGAGTGCAGAAGCTATGACAGGATTGATATTATGTACCAGTGAACCGGCAAAAACTCCATATTACATCTTGGGATTAGGAATGAACATATACTCTGCAGAGGAGTTGTGCTTTTATTTGTGCGAGAATTCCTACATTTTGGATCGAGACATCATGGATGTCAAGCTCTGTCAGTGGATCGAGAGAGAACTTGGCCTGCGTAAGCTTGGGGCAAAGCTGAGGGAGATGTTGGAAAATGAAAAGGAACTCAGTGAGTTCATAACGACCATTCTGCGGGAAATACACTATTGTACAGAGGAAGAAATCGAGTCTATCCAGCTTATTCTTGAGGAAAATGCCAGTCTTGGATTTGTACAGAAGCGTAAGGCACGCGGAGACAGTTTGCTGCAGACGAATAAGCTGTCATTGGCCATAGATGAGTATCATTATATTCTGCAGGGCATGAATCCAGAAGAGGATCTGCAGTTGTACAGCAGTATTCTGCATAATGCAGCGACGGCATATTCGAGATTGTTTCTATTTGAAAAAGCTGGTGAGTATTACAGACAGGCATATGATACAGATCATAATGAGGAAAGCTACAGACAGTACCTAGCTACCATGAGAATCGTCAAGGGGCAGGCGGCCTATATGAAGACACTTGTGCTCAAGGGAATTGATCAGGATCTGGCGGAAAATCTAGAGAACACCATGAAAGAAGTGATGTCACAGAAACCTGATACTGAGTATGCAAGGAATCTAGAGAAGATTGTGCAGCTGAAAATCGCTGGCAAAGTGAATGAATATTATGATACCATCGAACAGGTACTCAGTATGTGGAAGTCGGATTATCGAAAAGGCATGATGAACATATGATTAAATTTTTGCAAAAGTTGTTTCATAAAAAAGAAGAGTACGACTTCGAATATGATTTTGAGCTGGAGCAGAATTCCATCGAGGAAGTCCTGCAGAGGGATACGTTACGCCGTGCAGATCTGGATGTGAATGATTATAAAGAGCGTGAGCGTTATATCCGAGCTTGCTGTGAGCAGATGGTTGATGCATCAGCAGAGGTGGATCTGGCAAAACAGGAGTATCAGAGGGTCACCAATCAGCTGACAGATATAGAGGAACTTGATGCACTGCCACAGGCCGAGAGGGATGAGATCGATCAGGCAGCGAAGAAGATCGGACTGGTAGAGAAAGAAAATGTGGGGTATAAACGTCCAGCAATCAAGATCACAGATGAACAGTTCAGACGCTTAGAAACGCTGGAGGATGAGATAGACGATGCCATCGGAAAAATCAAAAAGGATGAAGAATACCAGATGGCAGTCAAAAAAGATCTGCATCTACTGGAGGGAGAGAAGGCTTCGTTGTCTTTTGCCAGGAGGGATCTGCGTACCGCCAATGCAAACTCCAAGTCATGGGCGATCATCACAGTGTTTGCAGTGATCTTAGCATTTTGTATGTTGGCTGTCTTGCAGTATCTATTGGATATGGAGGTCAAAGCCGGTTATTTAGTTGTCATAGGGGTAGCCGCCATTGCCCTAACGGCATCTTTTACACGATACAGGAGCACGGCAGCAGCACAGACCAAGACGGAGAAACAGATGAACAGAGCCATTGTGCTGCAGAACAAGGTCAAAATCAAATATGTCAATGTTACAAATGTACTGGACTATTATTACTCTAAATATCATGTCAATAATGCATATGAGCTTGAATATATGTGGGAGAAATATAAGGAAGAACGTGAAGCAAGAGAGCACTCTGAGAAAATGCTGCAGAAGATGGATGAATCCAGTCGCGAGCTTGTCCGTATTCTGCATCAGTACCGAGTCAAGGATCCGACACAGTGGGTTCATCAGGCACAGGCGCTGACGAATCCGAAGGAAATGGTGGAGATTAGGCATTCTCTGATTATACAGAGACAGAGGCTTCGTAAAAGAATCGACTTCAATCATTTTAATATGGAGTCGGCAAAAGAAGAAATCGAGGATCTCGTAAAGAAATATCCGAAATACGCCAAGGAAATCCTGGCAATTGTATCACAATACGAGTAGATGATAGTTGGAGGACACTGGAATGAGCATCTTTACAATGCTGGTTGAATTATTAGGCGGAATGATTACATCCACAGAGATTTTTATATTGACCCTGTTATTTTCACTTCCGTTCGGATTACTGATTGCATTTGGGCGAATGTCTAAGAATAAAGCAGTTCAGAATATAACGAAGGTGTATATATCGATTATGCGTGGTACGCCGCTGATGCTGCAGCTGATGGTTGTATACTTTGGTCCGTTCTACCTATTCGGGATCAGAATCACGACTTCCTATCGCTTTGTTGCAGTCATCATTGGATTTGTATTGAATTATGCAGCATACTTTGCAGAAATCTATCGCAGCGGTATCGAGTCCATGCCAGTAGGGCAGTATGAGGCAGCAAAGGTGCTGGGCTATAATAAACGGCAGACTTTTTTTAAGATCATATTCCCACAGGTTGTGAAGCGCATCCTTCCGCCGGTCACCAATGAGGTCATTACGTTAGTCAAGGATACTTCGCTTGCATTCGTCATTGCCGTAACGGAAATGTTTACAAGTGCCAAAGCGATTGCATCAGCACAGACAACGATGATGCCGTTTGTAATTGCGGGTATTTTCTATTACATTTTCAACTTTCTTGTTGCATTTGGGATGGAGCAGGCTGAGAAGAAGCTGAGTTATTATCATTAGAACGAGTGCAAAAAGCAAGGGTGAAGTATAGGGATCCAAAAGCAGGAATCGTCAGACGGGAGAACAATATGAATTTACTGGAAATTAAAAATATGAAGAAATGCTTTGATGACTTGGAGGTCATCACAGACATCTCACTTTCGGTAGCGGAGGGAGAAGTGGTATCTATCATTGGTCCATCTGGATCAGGCAAGTCTACTCTGCTGCGCTGTGCCACCATGTTGGAGGAGATGGAGTCTGGCGAGCTGACTTATCTGGGTGAAAAAGCAGCGTGGAATGATAAAGACGGACACAGTGTTTATGCGAAATATGCTGATTTAAAGCGAATCCGTGAGTATTTCGGGCTTGTTTTTCAGAATTTCAACCTGTTTCCACATTTCTCTGTATTGAAGAATGTTATGGATGCTCCAGTATCCGTACTGGGTGTTGATCAGGGAGAAGCCAGAAAGCGTGCACTTGATCTGTTGGATCAGCTGGGACTTTCCGATAAGGCAGATGCCTATCCATACCAGCTTTCTGGTGGACAGCAGCAGAGGGTTTCGATTGCCCGTGCACTGGCACTGCAGCCCAAAATATTGTTTTTTGATGAGCCGACCTCAGCGCTGGATCCAGAACTGACCGGTGAGGTGCTCAAAGTGATCAAATCTTTGGCACAGCAGAAGATGACGATGATTATCGTTACTCATGAGATGCAGTTTGCCAGAGAATTATCCGATCGTATTATCTTTATGGAAGGTGGCAGGATTCAGGCAGAGGGAACCTCGGATGAAATCTTCGCAATCGAAAACCAGCGTGTCAGCGACTTTATCGGAAAATTTCAGGGATAAAAAGAACTGCAGTCCAACAGGACTGCAGTTTTAAAAAGCAGACGACGGGAATCGAACCCGCCTATCAAGCTTGGGAAGCTTGCATTCTACCGATGAACTACGTCTGCATGGGAATATTGAATAAACCTATTTTACATCAGTCAGAGCACTCTTGCAATCTTAATTTTCTTATTTCTTTTCTTATTACTTCATATTTTTTGTTACAAAGGTGGTGTTTCCGGAAGGCGATAGTCCTCTAGCATTTTTTGGACACGAGGAGAGATAGAAACAAATTCACATCCGTATTCATAGGTCGTTTTATCAATTGCAGAGCTACGGATAATACGGACATCTGTAATGATCTGCGGCAGATGCTTGGATAATTCAATATTTGCAATAAAGTAATATCCAGTCGGCAATATGCACTCGGAGATAAAACCAATGCCCTCGGCAGAGATATTGGTTACTTCAATCGGTGAGTTAAGATCCATGATTGTATTGGTGTCTTCTTTATACAAATCAGATATAGAAAGCTTAATTCCGATATCTAGTCGTCTATTAGCACGTTTCTCGTCCATATGAGAATCTCTCCTTTTCTAAAACCATTTCCAGATTTATGTTATTTGGGCTTGTTTTGCATATCTATATTATATTCATAGTATATTCATATTTGACTAAAAATACAACCATTATCTTGCGAAACATAGTTCTTTGGTATATAATCAATTCGTTATGAAAGACATTATTTAGATATCTATAAACGTATACTGCAAGAAGGAGTAAAGAAAATGGAAAAATTAGATTTACTGTATGAGGGAAAGGCAAAGAAGGTTTATACAACAGAGGATCCAGACGTCTTGATTGTAGACTATAAGGATGATGCGACAGCGTTCAATGGGATTAAGAAAGGTACAATCGTAGGCAAGGGCGTGATCAATAATCGCATGACCAATCATGTGTTTCAACTGCTTGAGAAGGAAGGCGTACCAACACACTTTATTGAGGAGTTAAGTGACAGAGAAACAGCGGTTAAGAAGGTTCAGATTGTTCCGCTTGAGGTGATCATCAGGAATGTGGCGGCAGGAAGCTTTTCCAAGAGACTTGGCGTGGAGGAGGGAACTCCGTTTAAGCAGCCGACGATAGAATTCAGTTATAAAAATGATGATCTGGGTGATCCGTTGATCAACAGTTACTTTGCTCTTGCATTAGACCTTGCAACACAGGAAGAGATTGATATAATTAAAAAGTATGCGTTTCAGGTGAATGATGTTTTAAAGGCTTATTTCTTACAGGCGGATATAGAACTGATTGATTTTAAAATAGAGTTTGGCAGATATAAGGGACAGATCATACTTGCAGATGAGACATCACCAGATACTTGCAGACTGTGGGATGTACATACACATGAAAAGCTCGATAAAGACAGATTCAGACGTGATATGGGAAATGTGGAAGAGGCTTATCAGGAAGTATTTAAGAGACTTGGTTTATAGGACAGGCTGACAGAAATATCACTAAATTTGGAGGTTCGGATTTATGACAGATAGATATCAGAGTCCTTTGTCGGAGCGGTATGCCAGCAAGGAGATGCAGTATATATTTTCTCCGGATATGAAGTTTCGAACATGGAGAAGATTGTGGATTGCTCTGGCCGAGGTGGAGAAAGAGTTGGGACTGAATATTACACAGGAGCAAATTGATGAGCTGCAAGAGCATGCAGAGAATATCAATTATGATGTGGCACGTGCAAGAGAAAAAGAAGTACGTCACGATGTCATGAGCCATGTGTATGCTTATGGTGTACAGTGCCCAAAGGCAAAAGGAATCATCCATCTAGGAGCGACCTCTTGTTATGTAGGGGATAATACAGATATTATTGTAATGACGGAAGCCTTGAAGCTCGTGAAGAAGAAGCTAGTCAATGTGATCGCAGAGCTCGCGGACTTTGCAGAGAAGTATAAAGCACAGCCGACACTCGGCTTCACACATTTTCAGCCGGCACAGCCGACGACAGTCGGAAAGAGGGCCACGCTTTGGATGCAGGAATTCTTATTAGATCTTGAGGAGCTGGACTTTGTGTTAGGATCTATGAAGCTGCTTGGTTCAAAAGGTACAACAGGGACACAGGCAAGCTTTTTGGAGCTGTTTGATGGAGATCTGAGCAAAATCGAGCAGATCGATCCGATGATTGCTGCCAAGATGGGCTATCAGGAGTGCTATCCAGTAGCAGGACAGACTTATTCACGCAAGGTGGATACAAGAGTGGCAAATGTACTGGCAGGAATCGCAGCGAGTGCACACAAGTTTTCTAATGATATCCGTCTTTTACAGCATTTAAAGGAAATAGAAGAACCATTTGAGAAAAGTCAGATCGGATCCTCAGCGATGGCTTATAAGAGAAATCCGATGAGAAGTGAGAGAATTGCGTCTCTATCTAGATATGTCATGATTGATGCTTTGAATCCAGCCATTACATCTGCAACACAGTGGTTCGAAAGAACGCTAGATGATTCGGCGAATAAGAGACTGAGTATTCCAGAGGGCTTTCTAGCTATAGATGGTGTGTTAGATCTATGCCTGAATGTAGTTGATGGTCTGGTGGTATATGACAAGGTGATTGAGAAACGGCTGCGTAGTGAGCTTCCGTTTATGGCCACAGAAAATATCATGATGGATGCAGTCAAGGCAGGTGGAGACAGGCAGGAACTGCATGAGAGAATCCGAGAACTGTCTATGGAGGCAGGCAAGAATGTCAAGGTTAATGGTCTGGACAACAATCTTCTGGAATTGATCGCTGCTGATGATGCATTTAACATGACATTGGAGGATTTGCAAAAAACAATGGATCCAGCAAAGTATGTCGGTTGTGCAAAGGAGCAGGTAGAGACATTTTTAGGTAGAGTAGTAAAGCCGATACTAGAGGCAAATAAAGATTTGCTTGGAGTGAAAGCGGAGATTCATGTTTAAAATAAAAAAGCAGGTTACCAACGATATTGTTGGTAACCTGTTTTTTTATTTTGAATTAGGACTTTGCATAGAGACTTTCGCAGGTGGAGATTACTTATGACATTTCGGACAAGGTGATTTTCCAGCATAAATGGCATCCTGCATCGTGACCTGTTTGGGGTTGATCATACTGGAACAGGAGGAATCCTTATGATAATAATCGTTGTCATTCACCATCCACACCATGTCGCTAAGGTTTCCCATGATTTCAGCATTGGCACTGCCTTCCTCAGAGATTTGATCCTCAACAGTCACATCAGACGGCATCGTATCCTCAGTTGCTTCCTCAGGTGCTATGGTAGGTACAATCGCTGTATTGTCGATCAATTCCACATTGATATTTTGAGAAGAGGACGACGACGAAGAAGAGGATGATGAATCGGAGGCTACTTTTTCAGCCGCCGCCTGTTCCTTTGCTGCAGCAGCGGCTTTCTCATCTGCCAGTTTTGCCGCCTGATCGGCATTCGCCTTTGCTTCAATGGCAGCAGCCTTACCTGCCAGCCAGTCAAAATTGATATCAGTGGTCTGAGCCAGTATCATATAGGCAGTCAACGCAATCGTTGGCACTAGGATGATACCTGCCAAAATCAGTGCGAGCTTCTCTCCGACGCTTCCTTTTTTCTTATTTTTATCTGATTTCTTTTTTTGAGCCATAGGAATACCTTCTGTCTGTCAAATTCGTTTCTTTTATATTAGACTATTTACAATAATTCTTCAAGAATAATTAAATAAATGAAGTAAGGGTGCAGTAGGGCAAAAAGCAGCAGGAATTGAATTTGACTTTTTTGCTGACTTTTTGACATATGTGACATTGAATTACAAAATAAAAAGTGCTATAATCAGGGCAGGTGGTCACGTAATCGTTTGAGGAGGTAATTGAATGCGAAAGAAAACTAGTACCAAAGAGCGTGGAATGAAGATTTTCTACAAATTACTATTGTCCTTTGCAGTACCCATTGTCTTAATGATCATACTGGGTGTTATGTCCTATAGAACTGCGGCCAACAGTGCAATGAAGAAGTATGAAGAGTCTGCAGGATCGACAATGGCCTCTATGGCGCAGTACTGCTCGCTGCTCTGTAATACAGCGGAAACAAAGTGTGCCGAGCTGCTGATCAATGCAGAAATCACAGATTATTACGGATTATATGCAACGAGTACAGATAAGACGGCAGAGAATAAAGCATACGAGACAGCCAGAACAGCAACCCTGAATCTTGCAACGATCACCAAATATTTCAGTGATGTACATATGTTTGCGAAGAATGGTCGTCCGACTTCATCGGCAACTGTCAATTCCTCTAAGAGAATTGCTTTTGAAGATACGGCATATAATAACTTCCAGCTGGAAGAGGGAGCTCCCTTTGCAGCAGATACTACAGTCAAAGGCTTTTGGGTAGGTCATCATCCATATATAGATGCACAGACAGACACAACAGAAGATAAATATGCAATCAGTTTTATGAAGAAATTTACAACAGGTAAGGGATTTGTGGTTGCAGACATCAGCGCGGAGGCCATCAAAGAGATCTTGATGCAGGCAGAGGCAGGTACTGGTAGTCTGGTTGGAATTGTGACTCCAGACGGACGCGAGATTATCCTGCAGGGTGAAGAGATGATCAGTGATCCGATTTTTGAGACACAGTCATTCTATACAGATTCTGTATCTGCAGGCGAATCCTTTGGAGACTATGTAAAATACAACGGAAAGGACTACCTGTATCTGTATGAACCCATTGGAACGACTAAAATATCCTTATGCAGTCTGATTCCGCAGGAAAATATCGTAGGTGAGGTATCCAGCCTACGAAATACAACCATTATATTTGTACTGATTGCGTCTATCATTGCAATTGGTATTGGTTTCTTACTGTCACGCAGCATCAGTTCCGTGCTGAACCATGTATCCAAATCAATGAAATCAGCAGCAGAAGGAAATCTGACAGTGGATGTAGCAACGACTCGTAAGGATGAGTTCGGACAGCTCACAGGGAGTATAGAAGCCATGCTCGTCAGCATGCGTTCCACATTGGAGGAGGTACAGCAGTTCGGCGGCAGCGTGGGCATGTCAGCAGAAGAGGTTGCCAATACAAGCGGAAAAATATCACTGGCCATGAAGGAAGTCAATCAGGCAATTTCGGATATGGAACACAATGTCATTTCACAGGCAAGTGATGCTGAGAACGGTTATAATAAAATGGTGGCTTTTTCTGATAAGATCAATCATATTTATGGGATTACGGGTGCGATGCAGACCATGGCTGGTGAGACAATCAATAGCATCGGCAAGGGTGCAGGACGTGTTACAGAACTGGATCATACAGCGACCACAACGGCTGCTATTACCCGTGAACTATTGGATAATATTGCAGATGTTAATTCACAGAGTAAAAATATAGGTGGTTTTATTAACACGATCAATGACATTGCAGAAGAGACAAATCTATTGTCCCTAAATGCAAGCATCGAAGCCGCCAGAGCGGGAGAAAGTGGTCGTGGCTTTGCAGTGGTAGCTGAGGCAATTGGAAAACTGGCAGAGCAGTCTATGACATCCAGTAACCAGATCAGAAAAATCATAGAGGATATCCAAAATACAAATGCCAGAACATCAGCATCGGCATCCCAAGCAGAGGAAAATATCAGACAGCAGACCGCAGCGATTGCAGAGACTGTCGAAGTATTTGCAGAAATCAATCGTGATGTACAGGAACTGGTCGAGAAGCTGGAAACCATTATTGTAGATATGGGCATGCTGGCCAGCGATAAGGATGATGTACTGAACTCCATACAGGTAGTTATGACGATTTCTGAAAATTCAGTTGCCTCAACGGAGGAGGTAACGGCTACGATCAATGAACAGGTAGATTTCATTACGAGACTAGCAGCGGACGCAACCAAACTCAAGAATGAAGCTGATCAATTGGAGAGCAAAATCCAGCATTTCAACATTTGACCCAGATGTACCTATGAAATCAATATGAAATCATCGGCAAATAATTATTTTACTTATGCTAAAAATCATGATATACTCTGAAATGGCTTTAAAATAGTAGTTTTTCAAAAATTTGAAAAAACTGAATTCATAGGAGGAAAGATCATGGTAAAAGCAATCGTAGGCGCCAACTGGGGCGACGAAGGAAAAGGTAAAATCACAGATATGCTGGCAGCAGATGCAGACATCATCGTGCGCTTTCAAGGAGGTGCCAATGCTGGACACACCATCGTCAATCAATATGGAAAATTTGCACTTCATACACTGCCGTCAGGTGTCTTCTATGAACACACAACGAGCATCATCGGAAATGGTGTTGCACTGAACGTACCAGTACTTTTTAAAGAAATCCAGGACATCACCTCCAAGGGTATACCGATGCCCAAGCTGCTGATCTCAGACAGAGCACAGATGGTAATGCCTTATCACATTGATTTCGATACTTATGAGGAGGCAAGGCTGGCAGGCAAGTCTTTTGGCTCTACCAAGTCAGGAATTGCTCCGTTCTACTCAGATAAATATGCAAAGATTGGTTTTCAGGTCAGCGAACTCTTTGGAGACGAGTCTGCACTAAAAGAGAAAATCAGTCGTGTTTGTGAAATAAAAAATGTTATGTTAACCAATCTGTATCATCAGAAGCCAATTGATGAGGGAACACTGTATGATACATTAATGGAATACAAGAAGATGGTTGAACCGTATGTATGTGATACCTCACTTTACTTATGGAATGCACTGAAGGCTGGAAAAGAAGTATTACTAGAGGGACAGCTCGGTTCTCTTAAGGATCCAGATCATGGCATCTATCCGATGGTCACATCCTCTTCAACACTGGCAGCATACGGCGCGATCGGTGCTGGTCTGCCTCCGTACGAAATCAAAAAGATTATTACAGTATGTAAGGCATATTCATCAGCAGTCGGAGCAGGAGCATTTGTATCTGAAATCTTCGGAGAAGAAGCAGATGAACTCAGACGCAGAGGTGGTGACGGCGGAGAGTATGGTGCTACGACTGGACGTCCAAGACGTATGGGATGGTTTGATTGTGTTGCATCCAAATATGGCTGCAGAATCCAGGGAACAACAGATGTTGCCTTTACTGTACTGGATGTGCTTGGTTATTTAGAGGAAATTCCAGTATGTACAGGATATGAAATAGATGGTAAGATAACGACAGAGTTTCCAACGACTTCTGATCTGGAAAAGGCAAAGCCGATACTGGAGACATTACCTGGATGGAAGACAGATATCCGTGGAATCAAAAAATATGAAGATCTTCCAGAAAACTGCAGGAAATATATCGAGTTTATTGAAAAGAAAATCGAATTCCCAATCACCATGGTCAGCAATGGTCCGGGAAGAGATGATATTATACGTCGATAGGCCTAGCCTAACATTAAAGGAGAGCATGAATGGCAATTAAGACAGTTATTTTTGACATTGGAAACGTACTTGTCGATTTTTGCTGGGAGCGTTTTTATAGAAGCTTTGGCTTTTCAGAGGGAATTTTTAAACGACTTGCAAAGGCAACAGTCTATGATGAAATGTGGAACCAGTTTGATAAAGGTGTACTGACTGAGGATGAAATGCTACATGGCTTCATTCAAAATGATCCAGGGATTGAACAGGAGATCAGAACAGCTTTCAGTGACATCAGTGGAATCATAGATGTTTTTGACTATACCCATGACTGGATTCACGAACTGCAGAAGAAGGGATATCAGGTACTGATTCTTTCTAACTTCTCAGAGAAATGCTATCGTGAGTGTGGCTCCAAAATGGATTTTGTAAAAGAAACTAATGGCGCAGTGCTTTCATACATCGAAAAGAAGATCAAACCGAATGATGATATCTATGAGTTGCTCATAGATCGCTATCATCTGGTTCCGGAGGAATGTGTTTTCTTAGATGACAAGCAGGAAAACGTAGCGGCGGCTGAGAAATTTGGTATTCATGGTATTGTATTTCAGGGGCGTGAGGATGCATTGATTAAAATGAAAGAACTCGGAATTCGTGTGTAAGGAGAAACAGTCAGATGAATGATCATCAAACAGTCATTGCAATTGCAGGAGTAGGATATGTTGGACTTTCTATGGCATGTCTGCTTTCTATAAAGAATAAGGTATATGCAGTGGATATTATCCAGAATAAGGTGGATATGATCAATGCAAGAAAGTCTCCTTTAATCGATCGGGAGATTATCGAGAGGATGCAAGAGGAGGAGCTGAATCTGATAGCGACAACTGATGCACAGATAGCATATCAGAATGCGGACTTCGTAATCATAGCAACACCAACAAACTACGATGCAGTGAAGAATTATTTTGATACATCATCAGTTGAAGCAGTTATTGAAGTGGTACAGAAGATCAATCCATCTGCGGTTATTGTGATCAAGTCAACCATACCAGTTGGATATACGACTGGTTTATATAAGAAATACCCTGATATGAACTTCCTGTTCAGCCCAGAGTTCCTGCGTGAAGGTAGGGCACTGTATGACAATCTCTATCCGAGCCGTATTATAGTTGGGGCACCTATAGGTAATACAAAGATGGAGGAAGCAGCACACAGATTTGCGGCACTTTTATTAGAGGGAGCTGTGAAAAAGGATGTGCCAGTTCTATTTACAGGACTGACAGAGGCGGAGGCGGTCAAGCTTTTTGCAAATACTTATTTGGCACTGCGCGTCAGCTTTTTTAATGAACTGGACACGTATGCTGAGGTGCGTGGACTGAACACAAAACAGATTATAGAGGGTATCGGTTATGATTCGAGAATCGGCTCAGACTATAATAATCCATCGTTTGGATACGGTGGCTACTGTCTGCCAAAGGATACAAAACAGCTGCTTGCAAATTACGAGGATGTACCGAGCAATATCATGCAGGCCATCGTGGATGCCAATAGAACCCGTAAGGATTTTATCGCAGAACGTGTCTTGGAGCAGGCTGGATATTATGATGGTGCGAACGGACGCAATGGTATCCCAGGTAAAGATGTTACGGTGGGCGTGTACAGGCTGTCGATGAAAGCGAACAGTGATAATTTCAGACAGTCTTCGATCCAAGGAGTTATGAAGCGTGTCAAGAGCAAGGGTGCAGAGGTCATTATATACGAGCCATCACTCGAGGAGGGCAGCTTGTTTTTTGGAAGCTGCGTTGTAAATGACCTGCAGAAATTCAAGGATTCCTGTGATGCAATCATCGCAAACCGCTATAATCCTGAGCTGGACGACGTAGAAGATAAGGTTTATACAAGGGATGTATTTCGAAGAGATTAACACAATTTGGTTAACATAAAAAACGATGAGCTACTGCTCATCGTTTTTTTGATCAGAAGTGCTGCCACGCTGCTTCAGGTATTTGAAAATCAGTGTGTACGCATAGATCAGTACTGGAACGGCGATCGTAGCGATTACAGAAGCTCGAAACCACAGATAAGTATTTGGGTTTTCAAAGATGGCAAACAGCAGCGTGGACAGATAAAGTCCAACTAATAGAATGATGCCGACGATGGCGAGTATTCGTTTGATATTTTTCATTTCCAGTCTCCTCACAGTATATTGTACGTAGAATCTGCCTGTCTGGCGATTGCTTCTTAGGGCTGTTCACGGAACGGATTCACTCGTTTGAATTGTTTACTTTCGTACAGTGAATGATCTGCCAGCTTGAGCATATCCTCCAGAACAATATCATGATCACAGATGAAGGATGTATATCCATAGGACATTTCTATATAATACGGACGGTCAGAATCACGATTCAGCTCATCTGTGTGAACACGAATGCGCGACTTGAGTTGATCGGTGATAGAATCCTCATTGACCAAAGCATAGCAGATATATTCATCGCCCCCAAGTCTGGCAACGATATCGTCCTTACGAAAACTCTTGCGCAGGATTGAGGCAGCACTCATCAGTGCATAATCACCCTCATCATGTCCGAAAGTATCATTGATCATCTTTAGAGAGTCTAGATCGGCAAAGAAGAGCAGCGCCTTTTCACCGATGTGCGACTGAATGGATTGCGTGACCTTATCAAAGAAGCCTCTGCGGTTATTTAGTCGGGTCAATTCATCCATGATTGATATATTCAGGAGCCGACGGTTCATATTCAGATATTTCAGTGAAGAACTAATCTCCAGACTGGCAGAATAGGCGGGATACAGTAAAGCAAGATCCAGCTCACATACTAGCAGTCCATATTGTTCATTGTTGATATACAGATTATATATGGTCTTGATGTTGCGATAATCTCTCTGGAGATATTCATTATCAAATATTTCACCAATCGGAATGACACGTTCTTCACTATTTGGCTGACAGATCTCTTCTCCGATATGATATGCGATTAATTCGACTGTTTTCGGACGATGCCATGTATCCGTTATGTTATGAATGACAGGGGTGTCAAACAGGTATAAATAGGATGCGTGAATGCCCAACAGATAAAGCTTATTCATAATCTGCGTGATGCTTGCTTTGGTATCATTGGAATAGATCAGTGAGTCTCTTACAATACTGGAGGTCAGCCAGCGTTCATTCTTGAAGACTTCAGGCAGATTATAAATTGCGTAACTTTTTTTAGAGATCACCAATTCATATAAATCTGAAATCAGCAGACTGAGTTTGGTTTTTAGCGCATCATCATCAGTACGCTCCATGAGACAGATGATATAATCATGTAGGGCAACATGCAGCTTGTTAAGATCAATGTAATTTACCCAGTCAGCACGCAATATCTGACCAATCAGCCTGATGAATACGGAAGACTCGATATTAGAGCCGTCATATTGCCGATACAGATCAAATAGACGCATTATGATCGGACGAAATTCATGAATCAGGTTCTCGGAATGGCTGTGAAACATCACATAATCTATAGCAGCATCAACGCAATGCTCAGAAGAGGGATCCAGTCCTGTGAAGATGTTGATCTGTTTGTCTTCACAACCACAGGAGCTGCGTTTCACAAAGGTGGATGGAGTTGCATTTTTCGTCAGGGATTTGCCCTCGTAGAGCTTGATTCCTTCGATTACTGCACGGTAAGCAAGATCCTGAGAGCTGACACGGACAGTTGAGAGCGGTGGATCAGCCATCGAGGCAATGCTAATATCATCAAACCCTGTCACTGCGATGTCAGTACCTATCTTTTTATTTCTGGCACGAAGTACACGATAGCCAGCCAGTGTCATGAAATCATTGGCAAAGCAAAGTGCCTCCACATCTGGATACCGATCCAGTATTTTCTCTACGACATTGTCACAATATGCGGATAGATTGCCGTAGGGCATCATATCAGGTTCTACTGTCAGTCCGTTCTCTTTCATGACCTCCAAATATACCTGAAGCCTTTCAGCGCAGTCTTTGTTGTTATGTTTTCCATTAATATAACAAATTTTCTGAAAGCCATGCTCATGAATCAGATGTTCCAGGCATTCACGGAATCCGATCTTATTATCAATCGTCAGACATGGATAACCAGGAACCTCTTCTTCCAAGATGACCAGAGTCATATCTTTGAATTGTTCCAGAAATCTTTTGGTATTGGAAGCACCAATAAAAGGTTCGATTGTTCCTAATGAAATAATCAGGATATCAATACAGGATTGTCTTGCGTAGTGATAGACGGTATTGATCTGGTAATCGTACTCAGCAGGCTGTGTTGCATCGTGATAAGCAGAAACATACATACCAGGAAAGAAAATAATATTGGTATCTGTGTCCTCAGCAGCATGCTTGATTCCTCGACAGATATTGCGGACATATTCTGTCTCAATGTGACAGACGAAAACACCAATATTCAGCCGCTTTTTTGATCCATCCATAGAATGCCTCCCTCACTAACATTTATACCTATATCATAATCATTATTGCAAGATTATACAAGAAAAAAATCAGCTTGTGGCTGAAAAGTGTGCTTTAAAATATACAATATTAGAAATGCCATGAAAATACTTTGAAATTCTTCATGGAGTGGTGTATACTAGCCTATAGAAATCGAAAAGGAGATAGATGAATGGCACTATTACAGGATTGGAGAGAAAAGGCATATTCGCCGAACGCTAATAAAGGAGATTTGCAGAGACTGTGGGCTGCTTATTTCGATGAGGAAAAAGAAATCTATCGAAAGCTTTTGAAAAAACCGAATGATCCTGTAACAGGGACGGTAAAAGCGTTGGCAAAAAAATATAAGGTTGACATAATGACCATGACTGGGTTTCTGGATGGTATCAATGACAGTTTGGTAAATCCAAATCCGATTGAAGAGATGGACGGAGATACAGAGGTCAGTCTGGAGTTTGACAAGGAGCTGCTTTACAAAAATATGGTAGCAGCAAAGGCTGACTGGCTCTACGACCTTGAGGAGTGGAACAAGATTTTTGATGAGGACAAGCAAAAGGAACTCTACAAAGAACAGAAGTCATCTACCACTATCATTAAAGATAAGAAAACATTTCCCAATGATCCTTGCCCTTGCGGAAGCGGAAAGAAGTATAAGAAATGTTGCGCATTAAAAAATGCATAGCATTTTACGTGTAGCCAAAAACTGTTCCAAATTAAGTGTTTGAACTTACCTAGAATTAGCATTGATTGAAGTTATATATGGAGGAAAGAAGAGATGAAGATCACATTAAAGGACGGTTCTGCCAAAGAGTATGACAGAGCGATGTCAG
>CAZACC010000019.1:0-27228 GCA_964483545.1 uncultured Lachnospiraceae bacterium | reverse complement strand
ATATAAACATACCACTGTTCCAGAGATATTCATCACTTGCCAGATATTCCTTTGCTAGCTCTAGATTAGGCTTTTCAACGAATTTTTCTACCTTGAAGGCGGTGCCGATATTTACATCACCCTTGAACTTGATATATCCATAGCTGGTTTCTGCATAATCTGGTGTAATACCGATTGTTACCAGACTGTCTCGCTCCTCGGCCAGTTTACAGCTTTCTTTTAAAACAGATTGAAACATACTGCTATATTTAATGAGGTGATCAGAAGGAAGTACCATCATTAAAGCATCGCCATGCTTTTTTGCAATGTGTGCGGCTCCGAGAGCGATACAGGGGGCAGTATTTCTTCCAACAGGTTCACATAGAATATTTGACTGAGGAAGATTGGGGAGCTGTTCCTTTACAAGGGTTGAGTATTGCTGGTTAGTCGCAATGTATATATTTTCAATCGGTACAAGCGGCAGGATTCTTTCAACGGTTAATTGAATCATGGTCTTTCCATCTTCTGTAAGAGATAGAAACTGCTTTGGTAAATTTTTACGGCTTCTCGGCCAGAAACGTTCACCTCTGCCGCCAGCCATAATCAATGCTGTTTTTTTCATTCTTCAAACCTCCCCACGGTTTTCTACATCACATAGTTTATCACAAATACGAAAAATTATAAAGCTGTATCTACAGCAAACAAAAATCAGACTGTTTAAGAACAGGATATTATGCTATACTAGATGCGCAGGACTTCTGGGTCCGGTCAGATTTATCAATATCATCAGAGGAGACAGTCGTATGCGTTATCAAAAATATACGATTAAAACGCTGGCAGAGGCAGAGGATATCGTGATCAGCATGATATCAGATGTGGGTGTAGAGGGCGTTGAAATAGAGGATAAAGTACCGTTGACGGAGGCTGAAAAAGCGCAGATGTTTGTAGATATCCTGCCAGACTGCGGACCAAATGACGGGGTTGCATACCTGAGCTTTTATATAGATGCAGAACAGGATGACGGAAGCATAGTGGAGGCTGTTCGCGGAGAATTAGAGAAGCTGCGCAGCTTCACGGACATCGGAGAGGGTACGATTACAGCTTCACAGACTGCAGATGAGGACTATGTGAATAATTGGAAACAGTATTTTCATCAGTTCTACGTGGATGATATCTTGATTATTCCATCATGGGAGGATGTGAAGGCAGAGGATTCTGATAAAATGGTGATTCACATTGATCCTGGAACTGCATTTGGAACAGGTATGCATGAGACGACGCAGCTTTGCATCAGGCAACTGAGAAAGTATGTCACTTCGGAAACTGTTCTTTTGGATGTAGGTACAGGGAGTGGTATTCTATCACTATTAGCATTAAAGTTTGGAGCAAAATCAGCAATCGGGACGGATCTGGATATCTGCACCATTGAGGCAGTTAGAGATAATATGACAGTCAATGGTTTGGCGGATGCAGATTTTCAGTTATTGATTGGAAATATCATAGATGATCAAGCAATTCAGGATCAGGTAGGTTATGAAAAATACGACATTGTAGCCGCTAATATACTGGCAGAGGTGCTTGTACCGCTGACACCTGTGATCATCCATCAGATGAAGCCTTGCGGTATCTATATTACATCAGGGATCATAGATGATAAAGAAGAGACGGTTGTGAATGCAGTCAAGGCGGCCGGTCTGAATATACTTGAAGTGACCTATCAGGGAGAGTGGGTATCTGTAACAGCACAGAAGACAAAGTAGAACGGGAGCGGAACATGTATCAGTTTTTCATTCAGGGCTGTCAGGCGACAGCACATGAGGTCATAATCATAGGTGACGATGTCAATCACATCAAGAATGTGCTTCGCATGAAGCAGGGAGATGTCATCGCTGTTATTGATCAGGAAAGCGGAACCGAGTACCGCTGTGAAATAGATACATTTGTAGAGGGAGAAGTGAAATGCAAGCTACTCTTTGTTAAAGAGGACGGCATTGAACTGCCCTCAAGAGTCTATCTTTTTCAAGGACTTCCCAAAAATGATAAAATGGAACTCATCATTCAGAAGGCAGTGGAACTGGGTGTCTACAAGATCATTCCACTTGCAACGAAAAGAGCGGTTGTGAAGCTGGGTGCCAAAAAAGAAGCCAGTAAGCTTGCACGTTGGAATGCTATTTCTGAAGCAGCAGCCAAGCAGTCCAAGCGGAGAATCGTACCAGAAGTAACAAGTGTCATGACGATTAGGGAGGCAGTTGCTTATTGTGAGAATTTTGAGGTAAAACTGATACCATATGAATTGGCTAATCAGAAGGCCATGGCTGATACAAAACAGATCATAGATCATTTACAGCCAGGACAGTCAATAGCCATATTGATCGGACCAGAGGGTGGATTTGAGGAGTCAGAGGTGGAGCAGGCAGCTGCTGTAGGTTTTCGACCAATCACATTAGGACGGAGAATTCTTCGCACTGAGACCGCTGGATTCACAGTGCTGGCCTGGATCATGTATCACTTGGAACGATAGTATTAAAAAGGAAGTAGATATTATGCAGGCGTATTTAGATAATTCAGCAACAACACGTTGCTTTGACAGTGTTAGAGAAACCATGTCTGACATTATGAATCATACATTTGGAAACCCATCCAGTATGCATATGGTGGGTATAGAGGCAGAAAATCAGGTCAAAAAGGCAAAGAAGATCATAGCAGATACGCTGAAGGTGACGGAGCAGGAGATCTTCTTCACGTCAGGTGGAACAGAGTCTGACAATCTGGCTTTGATTGGATGCGCTATGGCAAACAAACGTGCAGGTATGCATCTGATTACAAGCAGGATTGAGCATCCAGCAATATTGGAAACGATGCAGTATCTGTCTGATCAAGGATTTCGGATCACTTATTTAGATACTGATCAACATGGGAGAGTCAGGCTAGATCAGCTGGAGGAGTCTATTACTGAGGAGACCATTCTTGTATCCATCATGCATGTCAATAATGAAATCGGTTCTCTTCAGCCGCTGGAGGAGATAGCAAAGCTGGTACATGAAAAGAATCCGAAGACATTATTTCATGTAGACGGAGTACAGGGCTTCGGAAAGTATCGGTTTTTTCCTAAACGTATGGGAATTGATCTTTATTCGATTAGCGGGCATAAGATTCACGGACCGAAAGGTGTGGGTATTTTATATATCAATCGTAAGGTCAAAATTCATCCGATTATTTTCGGGGGCGGCCAGCAGAAAGGGATTCGTTCCGGAACAGAGAATGTACCTGGTATTGTTGGACTGGGTCAGGCAATACAGGAGATTTATACAGATTTTGAAATGAAGATGGACAGGCTGTATCATCAGAAACAGTTCTTTGTTTCAGAGCTGCTGAAACTAGATGGAGTGACTGTGAATGGAATCGAGACAATCGCAGCAGAGCATGGAACGAGGATGGGAGTAACAGAGGAAGCAGTACATGCGACAGCGCCTCATGTGATTAGTGCATCCTTTAACGGAATTCGCAGCGAGGTGCTGCTGCATTCACTTGAGGATAAAGGCATTTATGTTTCAGCGGGTTCAGCATGTGCTTCCAATAAGCCTGCTGTTAGTGAGACATTGAAGGCAATAGGTCTTGATAAAGGTCTTTTAGGTTCAACGATCAGGTTTAGTACGTCAGTAGAGACGACAACAGAAGAGTTGGAATATACACTGGAAACACTACAGGAGCTGCTTCCTGTATTAAGAAAATATACAAGACATTAATGATGATAGTAAAGGAGCAGAAATATGAAATTTACAGCATTTCTGATCAAATATGCAGAAATAGCCTTAAAGGGTAAAAATCGATATCTATTCGAGGATGCATTGGTGAAGCAGATACGGATAGCATTAAAAAAAGTAGACGGTAAATTTGAAATTACAAAATCACAGGGGCGTATTTATATTGAATGTTTGGAAGATTATGATTTTGAAGAGACGGTAGGAGGACTGCAGAAGGTATTTGGTATTACGGGTATCTGTCCTGTTGTACACGTAGAGGATTATGGCTTTGAGGACCTGCAGAAGGTCATTGTACACTATATGGATGAGGTCTATCCGGACAAACATAAAACCTTTAAGGTCAATGCCAGAAGAGCCAGAAAGAATTATCCACTGACCTCCATGGAAATCAACAGTGAACTGGGTGGTACGATACTGGATGCTTTTCCAGAGATGAGGGTTGATGTTCATACTCCAGAAATAGAGCTTTTTGTTGAAATCAGAGAGAAAATCTATATTTATTCTAGAGTCATTCCTGGAGCAGGCGGTATGCCGATTGGAAGCAATGGCAAAGCGATGCTTTTATTATCTGGTGGAATCGATTCACCAGTTGCGGGATATATGGTTGCAAAGCGTGGCGTCAAGATTGATGCAGTTTATTTTCATGCTCCGCCATATACAAGTGAGCGCGCCAAACAGAAGGTTTTAGATCTTGCCCGTATTGTATCTGCCTATACCGGACCGATTTATTTGCATGTGATCAACTTTACGGATATTCAGCTGTATATTTATGAGAAATGTCCGCATGAGGAACTGACAATCATTATGCGCCGCTATATGATGAAAATTGCGGAACACATTGCACAGGAAACAGACTGTGCAGGTCTGATTACAGGGGAGAGTATCGGTCAGGTTGCCAGTCAGACCCTAAAGTCACTTGCAGCAACAAATGAAGTCTGTACGATGCCGGTTTATCGCCCTGTAATTGGCTTTGATAAGCAGGAGATTATCGAAATAGCAAACAAGATAGGTACGTTTGAGACATCCATCCAGCCCTTTGAGGACTGCTGTACGATATTTGTAGCGAAACATCCAGTTACAAAACCAAACCTGAATATCATCAAACGTTCCGAACGTAATCTGGAGGAGAAAATCGATGAACTCTTTCAGACTGCTATTGAAACAAAAGAATTGATTATTGTAGAGTGATACTATGAACTTGAAGCAGCAGAGAACAAGGGAATATCAGATACTGTTCTGCATAGGAAGCCTGATTGGTATCCTGTGCTTTCTTTGCGTGTATGGTGTAAAGATACTGGATTTCAGCTATACCGAATGGCTGATGAATGGGGATATGGATCTGCGACAGCATTTTCTGGGATGGTGTCATTTTCGGTCAAGCGACTGGCATTTACCGATTGGCTTGATTGATTCGTTATCTGATCCGATCCGTGTATCTGTGATCTGGACGGACTCTATTCCTTTGTTTGCAGTACTTTTCAAACTATTTCGCAGTGTACTGCCGGAGATGTTTCAGTATTTTGGTCTGTTTGGTCTGCTATGCTACATGCTGCAGGGTGGTATTTCTATTTTGCTCGTCAGAAGATTTACAGCGAGTAAAACAGTTTGTATATTATCAGTACCCTTCTTTACACTCAGCTTTACTATGCTGCAGAGAATGTATTACCATACAGCCTTGGGGGCACAGTGGCTTTTATTACTTGCTCTGTTGCTCTGGTTTTATGATGAGTGGTTAGATACGCTGTATAAAAGATGTGCAGTATGGTTTGGCATGGGATTTCTTTGTGTTTCCATTCATTCTTATTTTGTTCCGATGGTAGGCTTGATTATGATAGGTTCTTTGATTGATACATGGATGGGACAGAGAACGAAGCAGATGGACACAAGAAGGTCATTACAGACATTTTTTATGCAGGTTTTGATGCCTGCCAGCATCTATTGTATTGCTGCAATATTGAACTTATTTCTGCTTGGAGCGTTTTACCAGGATGCATCTCCTGTAGGAGAGGGGATTGGAGCGTTTTGCAGTAACCTGAACACATTCATTAATTCCCTAGGGCATTCTTCTATGCTGGGAGCCTTACCTGTGTATGGAGAGTTCCAATATGAAGGGTTCGCCTATTTAGGTGCAGGAATTTTATTATTACTTGTACGTTTGCTTGTTTTAATGGTAAAATCGCTGGTAACACGTCAGATCAAGATAGATAAAGCTTTTTTTGCAAGACACAGAAGGATATGTCTGTTAGGGCTGATAGCTTTGGTTTTTGTAACACTGGCTGTATTTCCAACTATTACGATTGGAGGAATCAGGTTACTTGGAATCCCCTATTTTGGACCGATCAAGACAATCATGAACATATTCCGATCAAACGGACGTTTTATATGGACGCCGATGTATTTACTAATGCTAGGAGCCATCATTTTGATGATACGTGAACAGCGTTACTTTCCGATTACAGGAAGAAGAGAATGGAAAAGAAGCAGTCGGGAGAACGGAAACAGTGCCGCCATTTTATTGCTTGCGGTGGCTGTGCTGCTGCAGATTGCTGATATATCAGGATGGGTGAGAGAAAAAAGAGCCTATTTTGCAGAAGAGACCCACATATATGAATCTGTATGGGATGATGTGAAGGAAGAACTTGCAGGTAAAGCTCATTTTGTTTTTATGTACGATGAAAACGATTGGATTATGGATACGGCACACTACGCATATCAACATGATATGACACAGAATAATTATTATTATGCGAGAGATTACAGTAAACAGATCAATGAGGAAATAGATAAGATCTATCAGGAATTGAATCAGGGGCTTATTAGAGAAGATACTGTATATATTTTCAGAGAACAGGATCTAGAGTACGTTTCATGCGAAAAACTGATTCTGATTCCAATAGATGATCATGTGTTTGGAATTGCAAGGATGTAACGGTTTAGGCTGAAAGCAAAAATAGGCAAGAAAAAAGGACAACTGCAACACCCCCGCAAATGCCCTTTATTTTAAAACTGAATGCTTAGATCAGGTAGGGCTTGATAATAGCCAATACGTCATCAGCATTGTCTTCTGCATGGATGTTCAAGTCAATAGGCTTAGACAGATCCAAACTGAAGATACCCATGATTGATTTTGCATCAATAACATATCTGCCAGATACTAAATCAAAATCATAGTCGAATTTTGTAATATCATTTACGAATGATTTTACCTTGTCGATAGAATTTAAAGAAATCTGTACTGTCTTCATGTGAATGACCTCCTTTTTGTTTTCTTACACCCTTATATTACGTGTACGGGAATTAAAAGTCAATATCCAAACAGTACAAAAAAATAAGGAGTTTTATATGAAAAAGGTAGCATTACATAACCTTGGGTGTAAAGTGAATGCATATGAGATGGAAGTTATGCAACAATTATTAACAAAAAACGGGTATGAAATTGTACCCTTTGACAAGGAAGCAGATATTTACATTGTAAATACATGCAGTGTTACAAATATTGCTGACAGAAAATCACGTCAGATGCTGCATAAGGCAAAGAAACAAAACCGGAACGCCATAGTGGTTGCGACAGGCTGTTATGCCCAAACTGATACTGAGGGTGCAAGAGCAGATGAGAGCATTGATCTGATCATCGGAAATAATCGAAAAAAGGATTTGATACAGATTCTGGAGGATTATGAGCGAGATCATGACAAAACGCTGCATCACAGCACAGTATTGGATATCGCAAATGAGCAGGAGTATGAAGAACTGAAGCTTGACAGGACTGCGGAGCATACGAGAGCATATATCAAGATACAGGACGGGTGTAACCAGTTCTGCAGTTATTGTATTATTCCTTATGCGAGAGGACGGGTCAGAAGTCGTGAGAAGGCGAATGTAATTCAGGAAATAGAGGGTCTGGCAGCGCTCGGCTATAAAGAGGTCGTATTGACAGGGATTCATTTGAGTTCATACGGAATTGATTTTGCAGACGGAAAACCACAGCTGCTGGAGCTAATACGTGCAGTGCAGCAGATATCTGGGATTGAACGTATTCGGCTGGGTTCTTTGGAACCGCGAATCATTACGGAAGAATTTTCTGCAGAGCTGTCAACCTTGGACAAGATCTGCCCTCACTTTCATTTATCCCTGCAAAGTGGTTGTGATGAGACACTAAAAAGAATGAACAGACATTATGATACGGGTGAATACTATCAAAAAGTGGAATTATTACGGAAATATTTTCACAATCCAGCGCTGACGACTGATGTCATAGTCGGCTTTCCTGGGGAGACAGAGGAGGAATTTAGAATTACGAGGGATTTCTTGAATAAAGTTCATTTTTATGAGATACATGTGTTTAAATATTCTCGCCGAAAAGGAACGAGAGCTGACAAGATGCCTAATCAGATACCAGAAATAGTCAAACATGAAAGAAGCAGTATCTTGATTGCGGAAAACGCTCTGGAGGCAAGAAAGTACCGTGAGTCCTATTTGAATCAGCATGTAGAGGTGCTGCTTGAAGAACAACAGAAAATTGGTGATCATTTCTATCAAACAGGACATACTAGAGAATACATCAGAACTGCTTGCAAGACAGAGAAAGATCTGACAAATCAAGTGATCACAGGGATACCAAAAAGGCTGATTACCGATGAAATCCTTGAACTTTAAGCTGATATAGGGTAAAATACGAGATAAGTAGAAGAATATAAGGTGTTTACAACAGTACGATGAATGGGGTGACAATATGCAGGACTTAGGAAATACACAATATTTTAAAGTAGCGACAGAACCTGAGACGGGTGTCAAGGTAGTATTGTCTACGGTATATGAGGCGTTAACAGAAAAAGGATATAATCCAGTTAATCAGATTGTTGGTTATATCATGTCAGGGGATCCGACTTATATTACCAGTCATAATAATGCCAGAAGTCTTGTAATGAGGGTAGAACGTGATGAATTGGTAGAGGAGCTGTTGACGGAATATATCAAGAACAGCGGGTGGAAGTAGAATATGCGAATGATGGGTTTGGATTTCGGGTCTAAAACCGTTGGAGTAGCAATCAGTGATGAATTGCTGATTACCGCACAGGGGATAGAAATCATCAGGAGAGAGTCTGAAAATAAACTCAGGCGTACCCTTGCGCGTATTGAAGAATTGATTGCAGAGTACAAGGTGGATAAGATTGTACTGGGTTTACCAAAGAATATGAATGCCACAATCGGCGAGCGCGGTGAGAAGACAATGGAATTTCAGGAGATGCTGGCGAGACGGACAGGTCTTGAAGTGGTGCTCTGGGATGAACGTCTGACAACGGTCGCAGCTGATAAGGCAATGATAGAAGCGAATATACGCAGAGAAAATAGGGGCAAATATGTAGATAAGATTGCTGCTATTTTCATTTTGCAAGGATATTTAGATTATTCAGGGAGGAGTAGTAGTGACGGAAAAGATTGAATTTATGATTCAGGGGGAGAATGGAGCTGAGGAGCAGGTAGCTTTTTATGTTCTGGAACAGACCAGAATCAACGGAATGAATTACCTGTTGGTGACTGATGTCCAAGAGGGCGACGGAGAGGCATTGATACTCAAGGATATCGCACCGGCAGAGGATCAGGAAAGCAATTACATCATCGTCTCTGAGGAGACGGAACTGATGGCAGTAGCCAAAGTGTTTGAAGAGACAATGGAGGACATAGAGTTTGAAAAATAGGGAAAATGCATCTAAGCTAAAGATCATTCCTTTGGGCGGCTTGGAGCAGATTGGGTTAAATATAACAGCAATAGAATATGAAGATAGCATTGTAGTCATAGACTGTGGTTTGGCATTTCCAGAGGACGATATGCTCGGAATTGATATGGTCATTCCAGATGTTACATATTTAAAGGAAAATATCGACAAAGTTAAAGGATTTGTGATCACACATGGACATGAGGATCATATCGGCGCACTGCCATATGTACTGAAGGACATCAATGTTCCAGTGTATGCGACGAAGCTGACAATTGCTTTGATTGAAACAAAACTGAAGGAACACAACCTGACAAAACAGGTCAAACGCAAGGTGGTCAAATACGGACAATCTATCAATATGGGGCAGCTGCGTGTAGAATTTATTAAAACAAATCATTCAATTGCAGATGCAGCTGCATTAGCGATTTATTCCCCAGCTGGCATTATTATGCATACTGGAGATTTTAAGGTGGATTATACACCTGTATTTGGAGATCCAATAGATTTGCAGCGATTTGCAGAGATTGGTAAAAAGGGTGTACTGGCACTGATGTGTGACAGTACAAATGCAGAACGTTTGGGATTTACAAACTCCGAAAAAACCGTTGGAAAGACATTTGATTCCATTTTTGCAGATCATAAGAATACAAGAATTTTTGTTGCTACCTTTGCTTCAAATATTGACAGAGTACAGCAGATTATTGACTCTGCCTATAAATATGGCAGAAAGGTGGTAGTAGAAGGTCGAAGTATGGTTAATGTCATACAGACAGCAAGTGAGATCGGGTATATATCAATACCAGAAGGAACATTAATCGATATTGAGCAGTTAAAGAATTATCCAGATGAAAAGACAGTGATTATCACCACAGGCAGTCAGGGAGAGACTATGGCTGCATTGAGCAGAATGGCAAGTAATATTCATAAAAAGGTAACAATCAAGCCAGGAGACACGGTTATTTTCAGCTCCAGTCCGATTCCAGGCAATGAAAAGGCGATTTCCAAGGTTATTAATGAGCTGTCCATGAACGGAGCAGATGTCATTTTCCAAGACACACATGTATCAGGACATGCCTGCCAGGAAGAAATCAAGTTGATTTACGCTCTGGTACAGCCTAAGTATGCAATTCCTGTTCATGGAGAGTATAAACATCTGAAAGCACAGGCAAATCTTGCAAAGGGACTTGGAATTCCAAAAGAGAATATTTTCCTTTTAACAAGTGGAGACGTGCTGGAGATGGATGAGAACGCTGCAAAGGTAACAGGAGAGGTACGTGCCGGTGCAATCTTTGTAGATGGTCTGGGTGTCGGAGATGTCGGCAATATTGTATTGCGTGACAGACAGCATCTGGCAGAGGATGGGATACTGATTGTAGCATTGACACTGGAAAAGGGAACTAACTGCCTTGTAGCTGGACCAGATATAGTGTCACGAGGATTTGTTTATGTGAGAGAGTCTGATGAATTGATGGAAGAGGCTCATGTAGTCGTTGAGGATGCTCTGATGGCTATTCTGGATCGCAATATCACAGACTGGGGCAAGATGAAGAATACCATGAAGGATGCACTCAGCTCATACGTGTGGAAAAAGACAAAACGTCGCCCAATGATTCTACCCATCATTATGGAGATCAGTTAGGGGAGAGGAAGATATTTTGCATGAAGATCATAAGGAACAGCCTGGATGCTGCCGTCGATAATTTAATTGATGAAATGAAACGGACTGAGGTATACAGACAATATCAAAGTCAAAAGAACAGCATCGATACAGACCCAGAGGCGAGAGCTAAGATCGAAGAGCTTCGCGCTTTAAACCTCAAGATACAAAATACACCAGAAAATGTAGATATTTTAGATGAGTCAGAACGATTGGAAGAAAAACTGGAGGAATTATGTGAGGATTCTCGCGTAAATGATTTTATGCAGGCAGAGCTTGATTTCTGTAGGCTGTTTCAGGACATTTTATCGCACTTGGTACAGGAAATTGATTTTGAATAATCAGTAAGAAATACCGCAGGAGGAAATATAGTGAAAATCAAGCAATTGACGTTTTCATTGATAGGGACAATATTTAGAATCTTAGCTGTAATCGTGCTGGTGTTTTTTATTTACCAAGCAGGTTTTAAGGCTTATGATTTTGGCTATCGTATATTTGCAGAGGAGCCGATGTCAGTTGAACCAGGCAGAGATGTCGATGTGACAATTACACAGGGAAAAAGCGTTATGGATATCGGAAAGATGTTGCAGGAGAAGGGTCTGATCAAGGATGCACAGTTGTTTTACGTGCAGGAGAAATTGTCAAGTTTTAAGGGTAAAATCCAACCTGGTGCTTATACCTTAAACACATCAATGACAGCAGAAGATATGATGAGGATCATGGCAGCAAATGCGCCAGAGGATGGAGAAGAGTTTAATAATAAAGAGGATACAGCACCAGTACCAGCAGATGAAGAGGATGCCGTAGAGTGATAGCAGATGAAAGAATCGTAGCATATATTAATTCTCTGGATAAAGGAAATACCCCGTTTCTGAATGAAATAGAATCAGAGGCTTTGCGGACAAGAGTGCCGATTATCAGACGGGAAACACAGAATCTTTTAAAATTGATGCTGGAAATCAGTCAGCCAAAGCATATACTGGAGGTCGGTACAGCAACAGGATTTTCAGCTTTGCTGATGGCTGAGTATGCTCCTGAGAACTGTAGGATCACTACAATTGAAAAGTATGAGAAACGGATACCGATTGCGAGAGAAAATATTCAAAGAGGACAATGTGAAGAGAAGATTGAGCTGATTGAGGGAGACGCAGCAGATGTGCTGAAAAGTCTTGCGGATCAGAAAGCAAGCAAATATGATTTTATTTTTATGGATGCAGCCAAAGGGCAGTATTTAAATTTCTTACCTGACATCATGAGATTACTGACGGGCGGAGGAATCCTGATCTCAGATAATGTACTGCAGGATGGTGATATAATAGAATCAAGGTTTGCGGTGACTAGAAGAAACAGGACGATTCATGCGCGGATGAGAGATTATCTGTATGAGCTGATGAGTTCAGAGGAACTGACGACTTCCATCTTGCCGATGGGCGATGGGATTACCATCAGTGTAAAAAAACAGAATTGAGAGAGTTAATATCAGATTATGACGGAACAGAAAAAACAGAATCAAACGATTGATAGAAAGAAGCCGGAATTGTTAGTACCGGCAAGCAGTCTGGAAGTGCTGAAGACTGCAGTTAACTACGGTGCTGATGCTGTCTACATCGGCGGCGAGGCATTTGGGTTGCGTGCAAAAGCAAAGAATTTCTCTATGGAAGAAATCAGAGAGGGAATTCAGTACGCCCATGCCCATAATAGAAAAGTCTATATTACAGCAAATATACTCGCTCATAATGAGGATCTCGAGGGAGCAGAAGCATATTTTAGAGAATTAAAGGGAGCAGCTCCAGATGCACTGATCATTTCAGATCCAGGTATGTTTATGATAGCCAAAAGGATCTGCCCAGAGATAGAGATTCACATCAGTACACAGGCAAATAATACAAATTATTTAACCTATCAGTTCTGGTACGATCAGGGCGCTAAAAGAGTGGTATCTGCCAGAGAGCTGTCGTTGAAGGAAATCAAGGAAATAAGGGAACACATACCAGAGGAAATGGAAATTGAGAGCTTCATGCATGGTGCCATGTGCATCTCCTATTCTGGCCGATGTCTTCTCAGCAATTATTTTACCGGACGTGATGCCAATCAGGGAGCCTGTACACATCCATGTCGCTGGAAATACGCTATTATGGAAGAAACCAGACCAGGGGAATATCTGCCGGTTTATGAGAATGAAAGAGGCACTTTTTTATTCAATTCCAAGGATCTATGTATGATTGAATCTATTCCTGAAATGGTAGAGGCAGGAATAGATTCGTTCAAGATTGAAGGCAGGATGAAAACAGCTTTATATGTTGCAGCGGTGGCAAGAACCTATCGAAAAGCAATCGATGACTATTTTGAGTCAGAGGAGAAGTATAGGGAGAACATGCCTTGGTATCTTGAGGAGATCTCAAAGTGTACTTATCGGCAGTTCACAACTGGTTTCTATTTTGGAAAGCCAGATTCTGATGCACAGATTTATGACAATAATACCTATATAAAAGAATATACATACCTCGGAATAATAGGAGAAGCCGTAAACGATGGTTATTTTAAACTGGAACAGAAAAACAAATTCTCTGTGGGTGAAGAAATAGAGATTATGAAGACAAGTGGAGATAATGTTTTTACACAGGTACTATCTATCCGGGCGGAAGACGGCAGTGAACAGGAAAGTGCACCGCATCCACAGCAGAGACTGCAGGTAAAGCTGAGTGTGAATCCTGCGCTGGGAGATATTTTGAGAGTGAGATGTGAAATTCCTGATTAGGAGGAACAAATGAAATTATTAACTGTTGTTGTACCGTGCTATAACGAAGAGCAGGCTGTACCGTTTTTTTATGAAGAGATCAAAAAAACAATCGCTGTATTTGGTGAAAAATATCCAGATGTTGAGTTTGAATTATTATTCATAGATGATGGTTCGACAGATCATACTTTGGATATCGTGAAAGAGATGCGCAAGGCTGATGAGAGAGTTCGCTATGTATCTTTTTCCAGAAATTTTGGAAAAGAGGCAGCCATCTATGCTGGAATTGAGAAGTCAAAGGGCGATTATTTAGTACTGATGGATGCTGATTTGCAGGATCCTCCTGCTTTATTACCCCAAATGTATGCAGCAATTGTAGAGGAAGGTTATGATTCGGCGGCAACCAGACGAATGACACGCAAAGGAGAACCGCCAATTCGTTCTTTTTTTGCAAGGTGTTTTTATAAATTGATGGGAAAACTGTCAAAGACAGAAATTGTAGATGGTGCCAGGGATTTTAGGATCATGACGAGAACGATGGCAGATGCAATCCTCTCTATGCGTGAGTATAACCGTTTTACGAAGGGCATATACGGCTGGGTCGGTTTTAAGACCAAGTGGCTGGAATATGAGAATATAGAGCGTGTTGCCGGAGAGACAAAATGGTCATTCTGGAAGCTTTTTGTTTATTCTCTGGAGGGTATTATTGCATTTTCAACAACGCCGCTGGCACTTGCCACGGGATTCGGACTGCTGTTTTGTATCGCTGCTTTCATTATGATTATTGTGATTATTATTCGCGCAACTATTTTTGGGGATCCGACTAGCGGATGGCCGTCAATGGTCTGCATTATATTATTGCTTGGAGGGATACAGTTGTTCTGTATTGGCATTATGGGGCAGTATCTATCTAAAACATACCTTGAGACAAAGAATCGTCCAATTTATATATCCAGAGAGGAAGTATAGAGATGAAGCTGATTATTCAGATACCCTGCCTGAATGAGGCAGATACATTGGAGATTGCATTGAATGATCTTCCAAAGCATATGGATGGAATTGATACGATCGAATATTTGATCATCAATGATGGCAGTGTAGATCGTACAGTAGAGGTTGCCAGAAACTGGGGCGTACACCATATTGTCAGCTTTCGTAAGAACAAGGGACTTGCCAAGGGTTTTATGGCAGGAATCGATGCATGCTTACGTAACGGAGCCGATATCATCGTCAACACTGATGCAGACAATCAGTACTGCGGTGCAGACATTGAGAAGCTGGTACGTCCGATTTTAGATAAGAAAGCTGATATTGTAGTCGGAGAGCGTCCGATTGATGCTACGGAACATTTTTCTCCATTAAAGAAGAAGCTGCAGCATTTTGGCAGTTATGTAGTCAGAAAGGCTTCCAAGACAGACATTCCAGATGCCCCAAGCGGATTTCGTGCTTACTCCAGAGATGCAGCACTACATATCAATGTTATGAATAATTATACCTATACATTAGAAACCATCGTACAGGCGGGTAGAAATAATATGGCGATTACCTCTGTGCCGATTAGGACGAATCCAGAGCTGCGCGAATCCAGACTGTTCCACAGTATGTTTTCATATGTGAAGAAATCCATGCTGACTATTATGCGTGCTTATATGATGTATAGACCATTGACGTTTTTTAGTGCTGTCGGTATGATTCCATTTTTATGCGGTGTTGCAGTATCCGTTCGATTTCTAATTTATTTCTTTGCAGGCACTGGTGATGGACATATTCAGTCTCTCGTCCTTGCAAGTACATTGATGCTGTTGGGATTTATGACTTTTATCGTAGGTCTGCAGGCGGATGTCGTTGCTTCTAACAGGAAGATCTTAGAGGATATTCAGTACAGAGTACGCAAGATGCAGTATGATGAGGAAAGAAATGATAGCGAACAACAATAGCATTGTTCTGATTGGTCCAGTCTATCCATACAAAGGCGGAATCGCCCATTATACGGGTCTTTTATGCCGGGCACTTCAGAAATCCTATGCAGTAGAGATGATTTCCTATAAAATGCAGTATCCGAAGCTCATGTTAAGACGGGAACAGAAGGATTATTCCAATGATAGCTTCAAAATTGAAGATACGAAGTATCTTTTAAATACTGCAAATCCATTCAATTGGGTGAAAACAGCGGGGCAGATTCAAAAGATGTCGGCACAGACGGTCATAATCGAATGGTGGCATCCGTATTTTGCTCCCTGTTATTATGTTCTGGCAAAACTGTTGCGTAAGAAAAGATTGATATTCATTTGTCATAATGTCTTCCCTCATGAAAGATTTCCGTTAGATCAGAAGCTGACCCGAATGGTGCTAAAACAGGGTGATGGTTTTGTCTTGCATTCGCAGACAGAGGCGAAAGATTTGCTTTCCATTAAGCCAGATGCCGCATACAAGGTTCAAGTGCATCCAACCTACAATGCTTTTAAGCTAGAAAATATGTCTAAAGAGCATGCACGTGAGCTGCTGGGACTTCGTACAGAAGAAAAAGTATTACTCTTCTTTGGCTATGTCAGACCCTATAAGGGATTGCAATACCTAATAGAAGCACTCCCACAGATCGATAAGAGGCTGCAGGATGTGAAGCTGATGATTGTCGGTGATTTCGGTGAGGATCAGGAGACTTATCTGAACCTAATCCAGACGTGTGGCGTGAAGGATACAGTGCTCATCAAGGATGGTTATACACCGGATAAAGAAGTGGAAAAGTACTTTGCAGCATCTGATCTTGTCGTACTTCCTTATGAATCAGCAACACAAAGCGGTATTGTGCAGATCGCATACGGTTTTACAAAGCCGGTCATAGTGACGAATGTCGGCGGACTGCCAGAGGTTGTCACGGATAACCAGACTGGCTACATCGTTGAACCAAAGGATGTGAATGGACTGGCTGAGGCAATTATACATTACTTTGAGGCAGAGAAGGAACAGGAATTTATAGAAAACATTCATGCGGAGGAACAGCGATTCTCTTGGGAGCGCATGGTGGAGGCAATTCAGACATTTGAACTAAAAAACATATAAAGCAGAAACAGGATATAGAAGTTGAATCAGGTGGTAGAAGATCATGGCAAAGGTAACGGTAGCAGTTCCTGCATTTAAAATAGAAGAGAAGTACTTGCGCATCTGCCTTGACAGCATTCTACAGCAGACGCTGCACGATATTGAAGTGATTCTGATTGTGGACCCCGTGGATGAGGTTTGCAACAGAGTCTGCATGGAGTATGCAGGTAAGGATGCCCGGATCTATCTCATGCAGGAGAAGGACGAGGGCTACTGTGTCTGGAGAAATTATGCCATTGAACGGGCCTCCTCCAAGTGGCTGATGTATGTGGATGGTGATGACTATATTGCACCGAATAATTGTGAGGTTGTCTATGAAAAAGCAGAGAAGACACAGCCGGATTTCTTATTCTGGGGAGCAACCAAGATTTATGAGGGCACAGACAAGCAGGTTCCGTATATTTCTTTTCATGAGGACATTGAGGAATTTACGCCCGAACTAAAAGAACTTCTGCAGATGAAACTTTTAGTTGGTGATATGGGCTTTTATCCAGCCATCAGTGCGAAGGCAGCGACCGGAGTGATCTGGAACAAGCTCTATAACAGGGAATTTCTGTTGCGCGAGAAGTTGCGATTGAATCCAGAGGTTGATCGTGCAGAGGATGTTGTCTTTAACATGAATGTTTTTGAAAAGGCGGACAAGATTATTTTCATGAACCGCTGCTTCTATTATTACAGACAGCATGCCGCATCTGGTGTACACAGATATCACGAGCACGGAATTGATGTCTTCGAGGGTGCATTACGGGAATTCAGAGATTTTATCGTAAATCATAACAAATCAGAAAAATTTATGCAGATCTATTATATGAGATGCGTTTTTTTCTTTTTAGATGATATGAAGATTGATTTTCTGCATCCGGATAATCCGAAATCATTCGGAACGAAGATCAGGGAAATGAAGCAGATTGTGGCAGCTGATCCTTATTTAGAGGCCATCCAGAAGATTGATCTGTCTCTGGTAAGCGGGGCGAAGAAGATACCTTTTATACTGTTAAAGTGTCATTGTATTCGCTTATTATATGTCTTTTTCTCACTGTATTGCAAAACCGAGTGATTGATTGAACATCGATTAAATGGGAGCAGTAGTGAATGATTTTATAGTTTTATATGGTCAATATAGAGTTTGCAGCAGTTTAGGAGAAGGGTATCATGGCGACAGGGTTAGAAACAGTGGTTTCAGTGATTACGGTTTGCTATAATGCAGAAAAGTATATACAGGGCGTTCTAGAGACAGTACTGCACCAGACCTATGACAATTACGAATATGTTATCAAGGATGGTGATTCTTCTGACCGTACCAATGAGATCATAGAGGAGTATAAAAAACTTTTTGAGGAAAAGGGGATTGCAGTTAAGCATCTTGTATCGAAGGACAAGGGAATTTATGATGCAATGAACGAGGCTGTTACACACTGCAGTGGTACATGGGTCAATTTCATGAATGCCGATGACAGATATTTTACCGATGATGTTCTGCGTCATGTCTTTGAAGAGAATACCTATAATGAGGCAGATATTCTCTATGGAGATGCGGTGGAGGCCGAGTTTGGCAATTATTATCCTTATCCAAAGCATATGGACGAGATCAAGCATAAGATGCCGTTTAGCCACCAGTCCTGCTTTATTAAGACAACGCTTATGCAGGAGGTTCCGTATGACCTGAATTACCGCATCGGAGCAGACTATGATTTTCTTTTAAAGTCATATTTAAATGGTAAGAAATTTGTTCATGTAGAGGAAATTGTGTGTATCGTATGCCGAGAAGGCGTTTCTACCGTAAATCTGAAGGAGGCGTTCCTTGAGGGAAGAACCATTCGTGAGAAGTATGGTATTATAGAGATGACGGAGCAGCAGTTTAAACGAAAAATGGTGTTCGTGAATATCAAGCAGTTTGGAATGAATCATTTTCCGCAGTGGCTGATCAATCTAATTCGCAGATATCAGCGTATAACCAGAGGACAGAATCAAAAAGTTATAAGGGGTTGATAAAGGTGTCAAAGAAAAAAATGGCAGACATCGCAATTGTGGTTGTTGCGTATAACAGGCCGAGGTCATTGAACAGAATTTTAAACTCTCTAAGTACGGCAAATTATCCAGATGCAGAAATTCCGCTTATCATCAGTATTGATCATGGAGACAATCAGGAGGTTCTGGATGTTGCGAATTCCTATCAGTGGGAGTATGGTGAAAAGACAGTACTGTATCAGGAAGAGAATCTCGGACTGCGTGCACATGTATTAAAATGCGGTCATCTGACGGAACAATATGAAAATATCATTATGCTGGAGGATGATCTGTACGTCTCTCCCGCCTTCTTTTTATATAGTGCAGAAGCACTTGCATTTACAAAGGACAAGGAAAAAATAGCAGGCATCTCTCTTTACAAACACATGCTGAACGTCAATGTACGAGAGCCGTTTGAACCACTTCAGGATGGATACGATAACTGGTATATGCAGATGGCATCCTCTTGGGGACAGGCATGGTCTAAGGAGCAGTGGAAAGGTTTTTATAGTTGGTATGAGAATAATAAAGACGAGCCGATAGAAGCCGAAAACATACCTGCCTTTATTTCATCATGGCCAGAGAGGTCGTGGCTGAAGTATTTTAATAAGTATCTTGTGGAGACAGGGAAATATTTCTTTTATCCTCAGCAGTCACTGACAACGAATTTCTCAGATGAGGGCTCGAACGTGACAAAGATGGTTGCTGATTATCAGGTGCCTTTACTGTATTCATTTGATAAAATTTATTATTTTTCAGATCAGGAGCAGTCTGAGGCTGTCTATGATATATTTTTTGAAAATGAAAAGTTGTTGACAGTACTGCAGGAGTTTTGTTCAGGTATTGAGAAGGATACGCTGACCATTGATTTGTACGGTGGCAGACCACATCATACAAGATATCTGCTGACATCCCTTTCCTTGCCGTACAGGGTGATTGCAAGCTGCGGCAGGATGCTTCGTCCAATTGATGCTAATATTGTGAAGAAAATCGTGGGCAATGGATTTTTTCTGTATGATACGGAAAAGAGTGTGAAGGAACCACAGATGGATCTGGCTGAAAAATACCTTTACAATTATAAGGCCTTTCGAGCCAAGTATGGGTTTATAGTGTTGTGGTATCGTATTCGTGAGAAGCTGCATGGGAAGAGATAGTGAAGTAAAGTAAAGCAACCGGTAATCATAGAATGAAAATGCTACAAGATCGGTTTGAATTTGATGGGTTAGGAGAAGATCATTTATGTGTGGAATCTTTGGAGCAGTCAATGCAAATATAGATGAACAGCTTGCCAGAGCATGTACGGAGAGATTGTATCACCGTGGCCCTGACGGAAGTGGACTCTGGCAGGAGAATGGTGTCACACTTGGACACAGACGGCTTGCGATTTTAGATTTATCGGATAAAGGTCTGCAGCCGATGGCTTATTTAGATGGCAGGTACATGCTTGTCTTTAACGGCGAGATCTATAACTTTATTGAGGTGCGTAATGAACTTCGGACAAAGGGTTACACCTTTACGAGTGAATCTGATTCGGAGGTGCTGCTAGCTGCCTATGTGGAGTGGAAGGAGCAGTGTGCACTCAAATTTAATGGTATGTGGGCATTTGCCATCTGGGATCGGGAGGAGAAGAAGCTTTTCCTATGCAGAGACCGATTTGGCATAAAGCCTTTGTATTATACTTATTTAAATACTCAAAAGACATCCATTGCCTTTGCTTCTGAAATGAAGGCGCTGATGCCTCTTTTGAAAGAGCTGAAGCCCAATCGCAAGCTGATTATGAACCCGAAGCAGATTATGTGGTACGAAGCAACGGAAGAGTGCGTGATTGAGGGATTGAAGCGATTTCCCGCAGGCTCGTATGCTTATTTTGATGAGAACGGAATGCAGATTACGAAATACTGGGATACATTGGATCATTTGCCTGAGGTGCCGGAGCGGTATGAGGAGCAAATAGAGATGTTTCGTTCTTTGTTTTTGGATGCCTGTAAGCTTCGTATGAGAAGTGATGTGACGATCGGAACGGCACTTTCTGGAGGTCTTGATTCTTCGGCGACGATCTGTGCGATGTCGCATCTTGCAAATCATGATCAGGATATTCGCATGAATAGGGACTGGCAGCATGCATTTGTGGCTACTTTTCCAGGAACAACGATGGATGAGAGTGTTTACGCTAAGAAGGTAACAGATTATCTCGGTATCCATTCGACCTTTGTGGAGATTGATCCAACGAAGGCTGCCGGGGAGTTAGATAAATATTTTTATCTGTTTGAGGATCTTTATCTGACAAGTCCGATTCCAATGATGATGCTTTACCACGAGTTGCGTAATCAAGGAACTCTTGTTACAATAGACGGACATGGTGCGGATGAACTGTTTGGCGGCTATACGTTTGATTTTATCAACGCATTAAAGGATGCAGGGACAAACAAAGAGGATATTGACACAATCCTAACAGCTTATATAGATAGCTTTCCGAAGGATGGCTCTAATATTGCGCTATCCTCGCAATCAAAGAAGAGTGTCTACTTGAATTATTTCAAGCATGATATCATTCGCAATACGCTGCATCGCAATGAAAAGTATATTTCGAATGCGAAGGATCATCCAAATTATAAGAAGCTGGATACATTGAACAAGATTCTGTATACATCTTCACATGAGACTATTTTGCCGACGCTGTTACGTAATTATGACCGCTACAGTATGGCGAGTGGTATCGAGATTCGTATGCCGTTTATGGATTACAGGATTGTAACGATGGCGTTTTCACTTGGGTGGAAATCTAAGCTGCATGGTGGCTATTCCAAGTCCATTATTCGTGATGCAATGGCACCATATATGCCGAAGGACATTGCTTATCGTAAGACCAAGATCGGATTCAATACACCGATTGTTGAATGGATGCAAGGACCGATGCGGGAATATTTTGAGGATGTAATAAGTTCGGAAGCGTTCAGAAGCTGTGACCTGATTCAGCCGGAACGGGTTAAGGCTCAGGTGGAACAAGTGATTCACAATGAGAAGGCAACCTTTATCATGGGTGAGGAAGCATGGAGTGCGCTTTACCCTCATCTATGGGAACAGGCTGTGTTAAAGCATAAGTGAGGTATAGTATGAATATAGCAGGTAAGCTGAATTACATATTTTCTAAGAGACAGAAGGTACAGTCGGTATTTCTATTTCTGGCGCTTTTTATTGGAGCTTTGATGGAGCTTATGGGCGTATCGTTTATTACACAGCTGGTAACGCTTGTTACGGATACGACTAAGATTCATTCGGGTAAGACGATGAGTATGCTATATGATTTGTCTGGAGCGGATTCTGACAGGCAGTTTTTGCTGTATGTAGTCATTGCCTTGATTATAGTCTACGTTGTGAAGAATGCCTATTTACTGTGGATTAATTATGTACAGTGTACGTTTATTTATAATAATCAGCTGCGGCTTTCTGGCAGACTGATTGACTGTTATTTGAAGAAGCCTTATACCTATCATCTTGACAAGAACTCAGCAGAGATGGTGCGTAATGTCATGCTGGATTCGGAGCGACTCTTTCAGATGCTGTTAACGACCTTTACGCTTTTCTCGGAAATCTTGATTTCTTTGCTTTTATGTATTTATCTTCTGATTATGGATCCGTTTATTACAGTTACGGTTGTAGCAATTCTGGGAATTTTCACATTTTTATACTTGCTTTTATTTAGAAATAAAGCAAAGGAATATGGCAAGACCAATCAGATTTATGACGGAAAGATGCACCAGTCTATTAATCAGGCACTTGGAGCAGTGAAGGATATCAAGATTCTACACAGGGAGAAGTATTTTGTAGACGCATTTACGAACTGCGGCAGCAAAAAGATGCGAGCAGTCAGAAATAATAATGTACTCGGCAATGCACCGAAGTATGTCATTGAGACAGTCTGTATTGGTGCGATTTTGCTCGTGTTGATGTTTAAGATCTTTCAAGGTGAGGATCTCAATAACATGATTCCGCAGTTAGCTACATTTGCAATCGCGGCGTTTAAGCTGCTTCCGTCTGTCAGCAAGATCAATAATTACATTAATCTTGTCTCCTTCCTAAAGCCGTCGGTTGATTTGATTTACCGCGACATCAGAGACACAGAGGATATGGTCAATTACGAAATCAAAGATCTGGAACAGTCAGATGATGTCTATGCCGACAATCATCCGAAGACAATTGAGATTTCACATGTATCATACCGTTATCCACATACGGACAGGGATGTTGTGGCGGATGTGTCCTTTGAGATTCCTCTTGGGGCTGCAGTTGGGCTGATCGGTCCATCTGGTGCAGGAAAGTCTACAATTGCGGATGTGATTCTTGGAATCCTGACACCAACTGAGGGTACAGTGAACTATGGTGTGATGAATGTACATGAGCATCCGATTAAGTGGTCTAAGAAGTTGGCATACATTCCGCAGGCTATCTTTTTGGCAGATGAGAGTATTCGCTCAAACGTGGCATTTGGTATAGATGAAGACAAGATTGATGATGCTAAGGTATGGGCGGCGTTAGAGGAAGCACAGCTGAAGGAATTTGTGGAGAAGCTTCCGGACGGTTTAGATACAATGACTGGTGAACGCGGTGTTAGAGTTTCTGGCGGACAACGTCAGCGAATCGGTATTGCAAGAGCATTATATGATAATCCTGAGATTTTAGTTCTTGATGAGGCTACCTCTGCACTCGACTCTGAGACCGAGTCTGCAGTGATGGAGGCCATTGACAGGCTGCAGGGTCGCAAAACACTGATTATCATAGCACACCGTCTTACGACCATCCGTAACTGTCAGGTCGTCTTCAAGGTAGATGGTGGCAAGGTAGAGCGTATAGACCAAGTGGAGAAGGGATAAGTTATGGCTGAGATGATGGTGAGCGTCGTATTTATCACCTATAATCATGAAAAATATGTACGTAAGGCAATTTTAAGTGTACTGCAGCAGGAGACAGACTTTCCCTTTGAGGTGATTGTGGGAGAGGATTGTTCGACAGATAGTACGCGTGCAATTTTGCAGGAGATCAAGGCGCAGTATCCTGATCAGGTCAAACTTTTATTCCGTGAAAAAAATCTAGGCAGACCGACACTCAATGTTTATCAGACTTCTATGGAATGCAGTGGTAAGTATGTAGCATATCTGGAGGGTGATGATTACTGGACTGATACGAAGAAGCTGCAAAAGCAGGTGGATTTCCTAGAGGCACATCCAGAATACATCGCTGTAACACATACCTGTCAGATGGTTGATGCCGAGAATCAGGTGATTACAAATCCGGAAATTTTAAAAATCGGTGGCATGTATGACTGGGACGGAAAATTTACATTTGAAGACTATAAGCACCAACCGAACTGGCCAGGACATTACGGGACAGTTTTATGTCGCAATATTTATAAAGAAGGCAAGTATGATTATTCCGTACTCTATAAAGCACACGATTTCTTCGATGACGGTGTGATTCTGATGTTCCTGCTAGTACAGGGTGACATCTGGCGCATGAAGGATACAATGAGTGCGTGGCGCTATGTCAGAAAAGAGGGCGGTGGGAATTGGAATTCCATTTCCATGCAGCGTGACACGATTCGTGAGAATTGTTATTTAACGCAGAGTCTGTTAAAATGGTGCATAGGTTATTTCGGATTGAGTGATGACGGAAGAAGAATCGCAAATAAAGACTTCGAGACTGCACTCAATGCATTTGTACACAAGCCGAATAAGAGGAATCTGCAGTTTGTGAAGGACATGTATACATATAATATTAAGGAAGTTGTTATGCAGGGGCAGAAGACTTCCCTGTTTACTTATTCAGTCGGGGCAATTGTAAGAAGACTTTTTAGAGGCAAGAAGAGAACAACAGCCGGGAGGCAATGAATTTGGAAGAGAAGAGAATATTAGTGGCACGTTCCTCAATGCCGCCGTTTGAAGAATATGTAGAAGCAATCCGTCCTTTATGGGAGTCTGCATGGCTGACAAATATGGGACCAAGTCATGAGCTGCTGAAGGAGAAGCTTGCAGATTATCTGCAGGTGCCAAATCTGTCCCTTTTTGTGAACGGGCATATGGCACTGGAGCTTTGCATTCAGGCAATGGGTCTGACGGGGGAAGTGATTACGACCCCTTATACATTCGTGTCTACGACACATGCCATCATTAGAAATGGTCTGACGCCGGTATTTTGTGACATAAATCCAGAGGATTACACAATTGATGCGGACAAGCTGGAGTCTCTGATTACAGAGAAAACGAGTGCAATTATACCGGTTCATGTATACGGAAATATTTGTGATGTAGAGAAAATTGATCAGATAGCAAAGAAGCATAACCTGAAGGTCATCTATGATGCGGCACATACCTTTGGAGAGACCTTGAACGGAGTCGGAGTCGGCAATTTTGGAGATGCATCTATGTTCAGTTTCCATGCGACCAAGGTGTTTCATACGATTGAGGGCGGAGCAATTACGACTGCGGACAAGCACCTTGATGCAGAGATGTATAAGCTAAAAGACTTCGGAATCAAGGATGAAGAAGTCATAGACGGTATTGGAGCAAATGCCAAAATGAATGAATTTGCTGCAATTATGGGACTCTGCAATCTGGCACATTTGGATGAAGAAATTGCAAAACGCAAAGTGGTAGTAGAGCGTTATCGCAAGCATTTAAGCAATATACCAGGATTGAAGATTATGCAGGAGGTATCTGGCGTAAAATCAAACTATGCCTATTTTCCTGCAGTATTTGACGAAACCGTATTTGGTGAGACAAGAAATGATGTATTTGCCAGACTGAAGGTACATAATATCTTTGCAAGGAAATATTTCTACCCGCTTACAACAGATTTGGAGTGCTTCGGTGACCGCTTTGCATCAGCGGATCTTCCAGTGGCACGCTATATTGCAGATAGAGTCCTGACGCTGCCGATGTCCGCCAGCCTATCGGTGGAGGATGTGGACAGGATTTGTGGTATTATACTCAGGCATGAATAGAGAGAAGCATGCAGACAGAAGAAATGAGCAAGTAAAATGAGGAATTAGAATGATTATTGTCAGAATTACAAGCGGTCTCGGTAATCAGATGTTCCAATATGCATTTTATAGATTGATGCAGGAACGTTATCCGGAGACGGAAGTAAGAGCAGATGTGACGTGGTTTCATGCAAATGATGATCACCACGGGTACGAACTGGAACGCATCTTTGCAGATGTCTCCGGTTCTGATTTTATGCTCCAAAAAGCAACTTCAGGGCAACTTCTTCATGTAACAGGTCTCATTCCGAATTTCATGACAGGAAAAGCTGGGCTGACGTTTGAGAAGATCAGACGATATCCAAACCGGATTATCCGGGAGTTTACCCAAAAGAAATGCCTGCCGCAGCGGATTGATGAACTGGAATTATGCTTTGGTGAGGGAAATATGTCTGCTGCAGAACTATATGATCAGGTCATGCATCTGGATACGACTAAGGATTGGTATCTTGCAGGCTTCTGGATTGAGGAGAGCTATTATAAGGATCGACTGCTGAGCGGACAGCTACAGAGAGAACTAAAATTTCCTGCATTCTCATCATCAAGGTATACAGGTATGCAGTTGGATTCCGATTATGTCCATACAGATCGGACAAATACAAATCGGACAAATACAGTCAACGAACAGCGTGCTGTAGACATGAACAGCTGTAATTCCGTCAGTATTCATGTCAGACGAGGAGATTACCTAACAACATATTCTTCAGATTTTATAGCACTTGGAAGAGAATACTATGAGCAGGCTGTTGCATATATGGAGCAGCATGTTGAGTCTCCGGTTTACTATATTTTTTCTGATGACAGTGATTTTATCAAAGAGGAATTTACATGGCTGCAGAACTATGTGATTGTAACCGGAAATGAAGGTGATAACAGCTACCGCGATATGCAGCTTATGTCGATTTGCAAGCATAATATCATAGCCAATTCAACCTTTAGTCAGTGGGGGGCGTTCTTAAATCAAAATGCTGGACATATCACAATCTACCCGCATTCCTACATGCGAACGAAGGATAACGAAGTGAAGACCTTGCCTGGCTGGGTAATGCTTTGAGAAAGAGAGATGTTGTAAACGGCTAGTATGTTCAAACAAAATCAGCTGAAATCAGCTGAAATAAAAAGTTCCTCTTGAAATCTAGATAAACATCATGTATAATATCGTTTGTTGGCTACAACAGATGCGATATAGGGCTATCGCCAAACGGTAAGGCAACGGACTCTGACTCCGT
>CAZACC010000018.1:0-29461 GCA_964483545.1 uncultured Lachnospiraceae bacterium | reverse complement strand
GAGGTGATTACATGACTGATCCATTAACACAATATAAGCTCATCGTTTTGTATATGTTGGATTGTGTTGATTTCTCCCTGACCAAAGCCCAGATATTTGATTTTATTCTGGATAAGGGATACACGAACTATTTTACACTGCAGCAGGCTGTATGCGAACTCATAGATTCTGATTTGGTGTCCTCAAAGTCAGTGCGAAACAGCTCGCATCTCTCCATTACGGAGGACGGTCGCAGCACATTGTCCTATTTCGGCAACCGCATCGCCACTTCCATCAAAGACGATGTCGATGTCTATTTTAAAGACAAGAAACTAGATCTACGAAACGAAGTATCCATACAATCCACATTTTATAAAACCACTGGCAATGACTACGCCGCCCATCTGGTCGCCAAGGAGAAAAAGTCCAATCTAGTGGACATTACCATTACCGTTCCCACAGAAGACTCTGCTTCCCATATCTGTGAGAACTGGCAAAAGAAAAATCAGGAGATTTACGCATTTCTGATTGAGCAGCTGATGTGAACCTTCAAAAAATGTTCTCATTTGCTGCTTCTTTTTTAAGCCACTTCATGTGCTCCTTGATCTTCTTTTCATACCCGTTATCAGACGGCTGATAAAATTCCTTACCACTCAGTTCATACGGCAGATACTGCTGTTCCACATAATGGTTTGGATACACATGTGGATACAGATACCCCGTACCGTGTCCCAGCTTGGCAGCACCTTTGTAGTGCGCATCCTGTAAATGGGTGGGTATTGCTGCGTTCTTACTCTCCCCCACTGTCTGCACAGCATCAAAAACAGCATTGCAGGCTGCATTACTCTTTGGTGCGGTAGCAATATAGGTTACTGCCTGAGACAATATAATCTGCGATTCTGGCATACCGACACGTTCGACTGCCTGCGCCGCACTGACTGCCACGGTCAATGCCATTGGATCTGCATTTCCCACATCCTCCGATGCACAGATCATGATCCTGCGAGCTATAAAGGTCACACTCTCTCCTGCATACAGCATCTTTGCTAAGTAATAAACTGCCGCATCTGGATCTGACCCTCTCATACTCTTGATAAAGGCAGAGATGGTATCATAATGATTATCTCCCGTCTTATCGTAATGGATAACTCTTTTCTGAATACACTCAGATGCCACATCCAATGTAATATGGATCTGACCATCCTCAGATCTATCCGTCGTCATGATTCCCAGCTCAATTGCATTCAAAGCGTTGCGGGCATCACCATTTGCAATATCCGCAAGAAAATCCAAAGCATCCTCATCAATCTCAGCATGATATGCACCCATGCCCTTTTCTTTGTCGTAGACCGCTCTGGTCAATATGGTGCGGACATCCTCAGCGGATAAAGGCTTCAGTTCAAATATATTGGAGCGCGAAATCAAAGCCCCATTCACTTCAAAATATGGATTTTCTGTTGTAGCACCTATTAGAACGAGCGTTCCATCTTCTACAAAAGGCAACAAATAATCCTGCTGTGCTTTATTAAATCGGTGAATTTCATCTACAAAAAGGATGGTCTTCTTTCCGTACATCCCCATCGTCTGTTTTGCGTGCTCTACAACCTCCTCCATATCCTTTTTACCCGAAATGGTAGCATTGATCTGTTTGAACTCAGCACTGGTTGTATTGGCAATCACCTTGGCGATTGTCGTCTTTCCGGTTCCAGGCGGGCCATAAAAAATAAGCGAACTGAGTTTGTCCGCCTTGATTGCCCTATAAAGCAGCTTGTCCTTTCCAAGGATATGCTGCTGTCCGACGATCTCCTCCAAGCTTACAGGACGCAGCCTAGCCGCCAGTGGAGAATCCTTTTCCATTTGATTTTCTCGGACGTAACTAAATAAATCCATTTTTCTACTCCACTCATCATTTATGACACTTTTGTATCAAACTGATTTTTTTCCTGATTGTAATAATATCCAATTGTCTGTAGCCTTGTACATAAATCTTCCTGTTCAACATCCAAGTCTTCACACATTGCCCCCAAGCTGTTATAGTAATCGCGCAGTTTGAGATTTACATAACTAAGCAAAATCATGGGATCCTTTGGAATCATTCTATACCCTCCGTACACTCTTTTTATATACAATCTGACCAGTAACAACCTGAACACCTTTATAGTAGCGTTCTCCACATATCTTCTTCACTAATGTTTTCACACATATCTCTGCCATTCTCTGCATACCGACCTCGTAGGTCGTGATAGCCTCCTGAGTCGCATCCTCCAAGAAATAATTATCATATCCTACCACCGAGATATCTCCTGGAACCGTCAGCCCCCTCGCCTTCAACAGATTCACCAAGCGACAGGCTACCACATCACAGTTACATGCAAATGCTGTAGGCAGTTCCTCAGGCAATGTCATGTCAAGCAATGCTCCATTGCCTTCCTCTCTGTCTGGTATGATCCATTCCGGCTTTGGTGTCAGTCCGTTTTCCATCATTGCCTTCAAATATCCTAAATAACGATCTGTGATGGAACTTGTAGACAGAATTGTTCCAACAAATCCAATTTGTGTATGTCCCATCTCCAACAAGTAATTTGTCAGCTGATACATTCCATGAAAGCCATCTGATATCACTGTATCATAATGCGGTTTTCCCATATAATAGTCTAAAAAAATCACTGGCATGACTTTATTTTCAGCAATCATCTCTGTATACTGATTGTTTGCCTGCCCCAGTATAATGACACCATCTACCTTGCTGTCCAGTATCATATTCGGCATAATGCAGTTCTTCTCAGCTTCTAGGGAAATCAACTCCAGAATCCCATAATATCCCCGTCCCGACAATACATTGACGAGATGTTCATACAAATTCCAGTAAAATGTATGATTACCCACAAATCGCTGCGGCAACAGCACCCCAATATTACCTGTGCCTCCTGCTCTGTTCTGTTTGATTACGGAAGGTGAAATATACCCTAGCTGTTCTGCTGTCTGCTTGATCCGTTCTTTCATTTCTTCGCTGACTCCACCCTTGCCTGCCAGACACTTCGATACTGATACGGTACTAACACCGACGACCTTGGCGATGTCGGCCAGCTTTACTGTTTTTGCCATTGATCTGTTTTCCTCTTCTGTGTAGCTTCCTATAATCGATTAATAGGTATCGCTCAATGAGCGGATCACCAGCTGCTGCTCCAGATCCCATCCACTCTGAATCGGCTGTGCGTCCAGTGTGGGATATCTGATTTCAGATTTTTTCAGAGTAATAACCTTTTCACGCTTGCTTGAAAGATTAAAATAATTCTCGCTGAAGATCCCATCTGCCTGTTTCAGATCCAGTTCCACGAACAATACTAGTGAACTGCTCACCATACGGATGACATACTCATCTGTCACCTCAATAATAGAATAGGAAATAGAGGTCTTTTCAATCTGCAAATGCTTAAATGGAACAAACGTCTCTATCTCTTCAGTTACTTTACCATCATCCTCCTCAAAGGCTGCCTCCGCAAACACAGAGTCCTCCCTACCCTCAATTAGATCTGCAAAATCAATCTCACAAACATGGACAGAGGATAACGGATCTGCTTCTATCTCAAATGTCTCCTCAAACTGGACTACAAAATTGACTGTCTGCAGTTTTAGAACCACCTTGCGTTTCTGTGGTTTTCTTGTTTCATTTGCCACATATACAGAAACAATCGTACCATTGCGTACAATAGAACCTGCCACTGGTGCAAAAAATTTAGCTGCCATATACTGTAAAGGCTTCCATCGTCCAAAATAGTCAATACTAGCCCAAGAAGCAACTGGCCAGCTGTCATTTAGCTGCCAGTAAAGAGCCCCCATACAACGTCCTCTGTTACGTCTGAAATGCTCAACACCATACTTAATTGCAATTCCCTGCAGAATCTGTGTTACATACAACAAATCCTCAAAATTCTGTGGATATAAAAAGTTTTCTGATAAATAGTATAATAATTTTCCGTTAGCAGATTCATTTTTCTGATGGCTTTCCATAACCTTTGAGAAAATATTACGATCGCTCTCCTCCGTGAAGGTCTTGATTGTCTTAATGGACGGAAATGACTGGAATCCAAACTCAGAACAAAATCTAAAAAAGTGATTGCCATAGTCGGAAAATGGAAGCTGTCCATGCCATACTGCCCAGTAATGTGCATCTCCCCTGTTTTCATCGTCAGGATTATCAAAGTGTCCTCCTGATGACGGTGAAGACGGCCAATACAACCGCTGCTTGTCCGCAGTCAGTACCGCCTTTGGTAATATTTCCTCAAACTGTTTGATATAGTCCTTTTTCAGTGCGTCAGAATGGTGCATAATCTCTGGCCAGTGATCCCAGCCAGACTCAATTTCATTATTGCCACACCACAAACCCAATGAAGCATGATGACGCAGTCGTTTCACGTTATCTGTAGCCTCTGCTGTTATATTTTTCGAAAATTCATCTGTCACATCATAGACATTGCATGCAAACATAAGATCCTGCCATACAACAATGCCATATTCATCACACAAATCATAAAAATCATCGGACGGATAATAGCCACCGCCCCATACACGCAGCATATTAAAGTTGGATCGGATACATGTCTTCAGTAAATAATCTATTTTCTTCTTTGTAATAAAGGAATAAATCGTATCCTCTGGAATATAGTCAGCTCCCATGGCAAAGAACTTCACACCGTTGCACATGAATGCAAACTCAGAGCCCCATTCATCCTTCTCCATGCTGACTGTCAGCGTTCGAAGACCAATACGGTAGGACTTGGCATCCCACTGGTTGCCGCTCTCGTCAAATGCAAAGACTGTCAATGTATACAATGGGTGTGCACCGAAACCATTGGGCCACCATAGCTTAGGATTATCCACCTCGATAAACAGATGTGCATCATTTTTTTCGATGGTCTCACTAGTCGCTAACACTCTTCTATCAGGTGTTTCAAGTTCTGCATGAATCACATAATTCGCTTTGCGGAAGGTTTCAGTCTCCACATTAATCTCAATTCCGACCTTGTCCTCCTCATGATGCTGCAGTATCTCTACATCCTTTAGTCGTACCAATGAATATCCGACCAGATTGATATCTCTCCAAATACCCATATCTGGAATCTGTGCACCCCAGTCCCAGCCAAACATGCAATGCGCCTTCCGAATAAATTGATTGCCCTTCATACATCCATTCGGAACACAAGTAATCGTCTTGCCAGGTCCTGTATGGTAGCTGTTGACAAAGGTCAATGGTGAAGTGAATTCAATATTGATAAAATTAATGCCCTCACGCAGGAAATTCTTAACATCAAAATTCCATGTACGGTGCATATTCGTTGTTCTGCCAACATACATCTCATTGATATAGATTTTTGCGATGGTATCAATGCCTTCACAGACCAGACGGATTCTCTCCTGCTCAAACAGTTCTGGAAGCACCTCAAACTCTCTGTAAAAGAAAAAGTCCTTTCTCGAGATTTCTCTGGCTTGATATTCGTTCAACCGATAAAACGGATCTTCTATTCTTCTCTGCAATAAGAGTGTAGACATGACAGAGCCTGGTATCACCGCATCCAAATACTTTTCCGTTCCCTTTTCATTCATGACCCAATTGCCATTCAATGTCTGAAATATCATTCTAGTTTTCCTCTCATGTTAACTCTTTTTAACCTATTTAAACTATATTTTAATCTATGTCATTTGTCAATCCATTTCATTAAAAGCTCTCCCTTCCTTGATTAGTTCACAGTTTCTTCACATATATTTGTAAATTTCATCACATTTGTTTCATATAGTCTATTAAGTATGAAACTAAACATGAAAGGGTGAAATCATTGATTGAAGTTAACAATCTTACGAAAAAATTTGGGAATCATGAAGCAGTCAAGAATCTGAGCTTCCGTGTAGAAAAAGGACAGATTTATGGGTTTCTTGGTCCGAATGGTGCTGGAAAATCCACTACCATGAATATCATAACGGGTTATCTATGTGCAACAGAGGGAACTGTGACCATCAACGGACACGATATCTTTAAGGAGCCGGAAAAGGCCAAAGAAAATATCGGGTATCTACCAGAACTGCCGCCCCTGTATCAGGATATGACCGTTATGGAATATATGAAATTTGTTGCAGAACTAAAAAAGCTGGAGAAAAGCTCTCGGACTCATCAAATCAGCGAAGCAATGGAAATGACTGGTGTCATGGAAGTCAGCAGCAGACTGATTAAAAACCTGTCAAAGGGATATCGTCAAAGAGTCGGTCTGGCACAGGCAATCCTAGGATTCCCAGAAATTATCATTCTAGATGAGCCTACAGTTGGACTGGATCCTAAACAAATTATAGAGATTCGTGATCTGATCAAAAAGCTGGGAGAAAGTCATACTATTATTTTGAGTTCTCATATATTATCGGAGGTCAGCGCAGTATGCGATCAAATTCTCATCATGAGTAAAGGACAGCTGGTTGCCAATGATACACCAGAAAAGCTTGCTATGCTGCTCAAGGGCAATCACTCTATTTCGCTTCTGGTCAACGGTGGAGAGTCCAGTATATATGAGGCTCTGAAACAGCTGGAACAGGTGCAGGACTTTACAGTATCAGCTAAGCCAGATTCGACCCTGTGTCAGGTTTTTATTAATCTATCAGAACAGTCTGAGGAAGAAATCACAGATATCGAGGAGGCTGTTTTCTATGCACTGGCTGACGCAAAAATGCCAATCCACGAAATGAAAACGATTCACGCATCATTGGAGGATGTATTCTTGGAACTGACCTCCTCAGATTTTATTCCGGAGCAAGCAGCTGATGCAAATGATACAGCAGACACCACCGAAGCAGCTGATGCGAATGATGCGGCAGGCACCACCGAAGCAGCTGATGCGAATGATGTGGCAGGTACCACCGAAGCATCTGAGACTGGCGAAGAAGCACAGACAGAGGAGGACAATCATGCTGGCAATTTATAAAAGAGAACTTCGTTCTATATTTCATTCTGTCATAGGATATGTATTCATGGCCGTCATTATGTTTTTTACAGGACTGTACTTTATGGCAGTGAACTTGGGCAGCGGTCATCCTTACTTTTCCTACACACTATCCTCGATTGTATTCATTACGATGTTAGTCATCCCGATTCTGACCATGAGGATTATGACAGAAGACAAGAAACAGAATACGGATCAGTTGCTTTATACAGCTCCTATTTCCATCGGAAGGATCATCATCGGAAAATACCTTTCACTGCTGACTACATTTTTGATTCCGTTGGCTCTCATGTGTTTCTATCCACTGATTATGATGACCTTTGGTTCCGTACCGATGCTGGAAACCTACACTGCCATCATAGGATTTGCGCTCTTTGGCGCAGCATGCTTAGCAATCGGTATGTTCCTGTCTTCTATTACTGACAATCAGATCGTAGCAGCCATTCTGACCCTGGTCATACTCTTGATCGGCTATATGATGAGCGGAATCATCAGTCTGCTGTTTACCTCTGAAAATATCATGACCAAAATACTTCATTGCTACGATATTTCATCACATATTGCGGGCTTCTTTAACGGTTTCTTCAGTCTAAAGGATACTCTGTATTTTATCACTTTAGTTGTTCTGTTCCTATTTTTTACATATCAGGTCGTTCAGAAAAAACGCTGGAGTGTTGTCACGAAACGAATCAAGCGCGGTGCCTTTAGCACCGGATTAATTGTAGCTGTCATAGCTGTTGCTGTACTTGCAAATTACGGTGTCGGATTGATTCCAGATACTTATACAGTATTTGATGTTACAAAAGAAAAACTATATGATATATCTGACCAGACAAAAGATATGCTGGCTACGCTTCAAGAAGACATCACCCTTTATGTGACAGCATCTGAATCCAATCAGAATGAGAGCATAGCCAGAACACTGAGTCAGTATGCAGACGGTTCTTCTCATATCAAGATCGAATATAAAGACCCTACGCTTTACCCGAATTTTACAAGTAGTTATACTGACGGCGAATTAACAGGCAACAGTATTATCGTAGAAAGCGAAAAGCGTTACAAGACCATTGACTATAACAGTCTATTCACGTCAGAAATAGACTATTCGACTTATCAGGAAAACATAACTGGGTATGATGCAGAGGGCCAGCTGACGAGTGCCATTGATTATTGTACCAGCGATTCCCTTTCCAAGATGTATGTGATTGTCGGACATAATGAACTGGATCTGCCTGCTGATCTGACTTCTCAGATTGAAAAAGAAAATATTGAAACAGAAATCATCAATCTCTTTGATTATGATGCATTACCTGCAGATGCCGCATGTCTCTTCGTGGCAGCGCCCACTACAGATTATACTGCTGACGATGCAGATAAATTATTGACTTATTTAGAAGCAGGCGGACATGCGATCGTAATCAACTCCTGGAATGAAACAGACATGCCAAACTTTGACTCGATCTGGGATGCCTACGGTATCCACCTAGCTGACGGCATTGTCGTGGAGGGTGATGCAAACCGTTATCACCAAAATCCGTACTTCCTGCTGCCCGAAATATCAGGCAGTACAATTACTTCATCATTATACGGCAATAACAGATATATATTCATGCCTTATGCACAGGGTATCACAGTGGATGAAACCCCTCGTGACACGCTGACGATTGACCAAATCCTGACAACCTCAGACAAGTCATATCTAAAGACTGATCCAACCAATATGACAACCTATGAAAAAGAAGACGGTGACATCGCTGGTCCTTTTGCACTGGGTGTCTATGCAACAGAGCCCACTGCCGATCAGGAAACAAAAATACTATACCTGACAACTGAAAATCTACTGCAGGATGAAATCAATGCTACTGTGGCAGGCGCCAACTATGAACTGCTGATGAATGCTGTCAGTAATATGGTAGAGCATGAAGTAACAGTATCCATACCAGCTAAGAGTTATCAGATTGATACTCTGACCGTTCCAAGATCCAGCTTTTATATCTGGGGACTGATTACACTATTCCTACTGCCTGCTGGCTTGCTTGTATCAGGTATTGTCATCTGGGCAAAACGAAGAAAATATTAACAACGACAAAAGAGACCCAGCTGTGTTTCCCCTACACAGACAGGTCTCTTTTGTTTTCCCTTTGATTGCATGTTTGAAATTCTATTTTCATCTCCCCAGATGATTAAAACTGCTACAGATTGAATTCGTGTCCCGAAAATGATTCCAGATTTTTTCTTTGCCATTCCCTGTAATCATGCATTGCCTGATGCTGCTCTAACCTGATCAGGACTAACAGTACGCAAAATACAACTGCGGCGATCCAGCACAAAATATATGAAATGATATTTGCACTGATTAAATATAGTACCAACGCCACCACCAAAAGTATCCCACTGGCCTCACAAATCCGAGTTCCCGGCTCGGAAATGTTCAGTTTGATATTCGTATGTGACAGCTTATAATACCCATGTTTGACTAACCTGATGATGTTCTTTCTAAGTCTTCTGTATATCCTTTTACGTTTCTTCCTGTTCATCATAGGCACATTCCTCCCAATTGCTCATGACACATTACAGCTGCTCAAACAGCTTTAAACGCTTGATAGGCTTTGACTAACAGTTCTTTGACCTCTTCTTCTGACAGATGAATCTGATGATTTGCAACATTTGATGCAATTCCATGAGTGAATACCCAGACCATCATGGACAGTTCATGCTTTCCGTCCTCCTGCAGCCCATTGATATCCGGCAATCCATCAAATATGCAGTACTCTGTTTCTTTTTCCATGACAGTTGTACATAACAGCTGAAATAGCTTCTCTTCTTTTCTTGCCAGCTCAATATAGGACATGCCCATCTCGGTATAGGTCTTTCCAGCCCCTACCACATGCTCAACAAAATATCTTTGAACCTCTCCGCACAGATCCTGACGCAGCATCTCCATATTTTCATATACGCGAAATATAGGCTGGGTAGAACAATTCAGTCCATCCGCAAGACTTCTTGCCGTGATACATTCAAAGCCGTTTTCTTTTGTCATGGCAAACGCTTTATCCAGTATCTTCTCTTTTCCGACTCTGACTTTAGGAGGCATATCCATATCCCTTCCTGCTGCAATGCGCATACTGTGAATCGCTTAGTTTTATTACTTTGTTATATAGCACCGTTATGGAACAATGTTATGTATCATCGTTGTGTAACATTGTTTTATAACACAGTTGTATATCACAGTTGCGTAACACTGTTGTATATCACAGTTGTGTAACTATGTTGTATAACAAGGTTATTGTACCCGAAATAATCAATTATGTCAACCCTAAAAAGCAAAAAAATACCAGTTACATAACATTATGTATGTAACTGGTAATACATTTCATTCTTTCTAGCTTTAGCATTCTAGTGAAAGCCCATCATTTTGGTTAACATAAGTACTTCCATGCATCTACATCAAACACCCCTTGTGTTAAGACGCGCAAGGATGGTATGACAGGCAGGCTCATGAATGACAGCGTCATAAAAGGATCAATCTCATGCTGAACCCCTAGCAGGTACGCCTGCTCCTTGGCTTCATTCAGCATACGGTTTGTATCCTCTAGGCTGACCGTGCTCATAAGACCAGCAACTGGCAGTGGAAGATCAGCAATCCGCTCACTGTCCTTCACAATCACGATACCGCCTTTCAACTCAATCAAAGCATTGACTGCAGCTGCCATCTCCTCTTCCGATGTTCCAATCACAATGATATTATGAGAATCATGTGCAACGCTGGTCGCTACAGCGCCCTCCTTCAGACCATATCCTGTAATCAGTCCAACTCCGATGTGTCCTGTATGATGATGTCGCTCCACAACCGCAATCTTCAAAACATCCTTTGAAAGATCAACTCCATCAGCATGCCCGCAATTCTGAGATACAATCTCTCCGGGAATCATACCAATAAGAGGCAGACTGCCCTCCTTCAAAAAGTCTGAGGCGGATACCCTGTCAAGATGAAATGTGTCCAGTGCCTCCCTGCTCAACTCACTGTCAATCACAGGAGTCTGAATCTCACACAGCTGACCATCAAAAACAACCCGTCCTTTCTGAATGACTGTCTGTACCTGAAAACTCTCAAGACTGTCTACAATCGTTAAATCTGCATCATAACCTGGTGCAATTGCCCCCTTGGTCTTCATATTAAAATACCTCGCAGCATGACAGGTTCCAGCACACACTGCAGTAATCGGATCCACACCGCCCCTGACCGCTTCTCGGATGATATAATCAATATGTCCTTTCGTAAGCAGATCACTCGGATGCTTATCATCCGTTGCAAACATACACCGATCTGCAGCTGTTGACATTAACAAAGGAAGCAAAGCCTTCAGATTCTGGGCAGCGGTTCCCTCACGGATCATAATATACTGCCCTCTTGCAAGCTTTTGCTTTGCTTCCTCCAGATCAGAACATTCATGATCAGAATAAACCCCTGCCGCCACATAAGCATTTAACTCCACTCCTGATAAAAATGGTGCATGTCCATCCACGATTTTTCCATGATTGACTGCATCGGTCACTTTCTGCATCACATCCTCATCCTGCTGTACACATCCCACATAATTCATGAGTTCAGCCAGTCCGAGTACTCTATCTTCTTGATAAAAAGGTTCTATGTTTTCTGCCCTCAAAGTAGCGCCACTTTCATCAAACGCAGTAGCTGGAACACAGGATGGGAGCATAAAGCGTACATCCAGCGGTAAGCCCTCACTTGCTTCTAGCATATAACGGATTCCATTCGTTCCCATCACATTCGCAATCTCGTGAGGGTCTGTCACGACCGTCGTAGTTCCATGTGGTACAACTGCTTTGGCAAATTCCACAGGGAGCACAGCTGCACTTTCCAGATGAATATGTCCATCAATCAATCCAGGACAGACAACTTTCCCCTGCATGTCCAGTTCCTTCATGCCTGAATAATCCTCACAGATTCCGACAATCACACCATCCGTAATGGCGATGTCACCTGTCATCAGTTCCTTTGTAAACACATTCACAAATGAAGCATTCTTTAACACCAGCTCTGCCTGTTCCTGCCTCATCGCCGCCTTAATCTGTCTCGCTTTATCATTTGCCGTCACCCTGTTTCCTCCCTGCTCTTTTCACAAACCTACCACCATACATTCGCAGTCACTTGCAGCAATCAGCTTATCGTTCCTCTCTGAAATACGATGTTCCGAGTGACATCGGTGGCTGTTGTTCCCTCTTTTTACGCAGACTCGTAATCACGAGTACGATTAGTGTTACAAGATACGGCAGCATTTTAAAGAGCTCCTGTGAACTTCTGGTCAGCCCTGATACGTAGAAGTACATCCAGTACAAAATGCCAAATAGATAAGCCCCCCAGATGGCATGCTTTGGCTTCCATGTTGCAAAAATTACCAGTGCCACTGCCAGCCATCCCAGTTTCTCAATACTGCCATCATTTGCCCAGGTACCCTTTGTATAGTCCATAACATAGAACAGACCACCAAGTCCTGAAATGCCTGCACCGATGCAAACAGCCAGATATTTATACAACATTACATTGATGCCGGCAGCATCTGCAGTACTTGGGCTCTCGCCTATCGCACGAAGGCTGAGTCCCTTTCTGCTCTTAGATAGAAAATACTGTGCCAGAATCGCCATAATAATAATCATATATACCATAAAACCATAAGAAAAGAAGATTTTTCCTACAGATCCCAATCCCGACAGTCCTGGAATTGCCTTTCTGTATATAGAACTCGTTACAGGTACAGAAATCTGTCCGACACCACCGGCCAACTTGTTTAGCGAACCGCCAAAGAAATTTGCAATACCTGATCCGAAAATAGTCAGCGTCAGACCAGTGACATTCTGATTGGCTCGAAGCGTGATCGTCAAAAAGCCAAAGATCAATCCTCCGAGTGCCGCTGCCAGAAATGCACATAGAAACGAAATCAAAAGACAAATAAACTGATTCGGATTCTCCGTATTATTTTCATAGAAAAAGGCACCTGCCAGTGAACTGATTCCCCCCAGATACATGATTCCAGGAACACCCAGATTTAAGATACCCGCTTTCTCAGTAAAAATTTCTCCTACACAGCCGAACATAATGACCGTTCCAAAAATGACGGCTGCCTGTATCAAAGATATTAATTGACCCATACTATTTTTCCTCCTGTTCGTTCTTATGCTGAAAGATGACTTTATAATTACAGAAGAACTCACTTCCTAAGATAAAGAACAAAATGATACCAGAGATAATATCAGATGCAAATTCATTCAAGGAAAACTGTGATGCGATCTCTGCAGCGCCTCGATTTAGAAAAACCAGCAATGCTGCAATCAATATCATTGTAAAGGTATTAAACTTTGCAAGCCATGCTACGATGATGGCTGTAAACCCACGTCCACCCACAGTATTCGTAGAAATCGTATGATCAATTCCAGCCACTCCGATGAAGCCAGCCAAGCCGCAGATTGCGCCTGAAATCAGCATGGTTCTAATAATAACCTTCTTAGTACTGATACCTGCATACTTGGCAGTTTCCTGTGATTCACCGACAACACTGATCTCATATCCCTGCTTGCTCTTTGTCATATAAAAGAACATCCCCACAGTGATGATCAGAGTAATCAATACATTCAGCATATAGGTCTTACCTGCTACGGCAGGAAACCAGCCTGCCATTGTATTCTGATTGATAATGCCGACTGAGTTGGAGCCAAACGGATTCTCCCACAATGCCACACAATAAGAGGTCAGCTGCATAGCCACATAGTTCATCATCAATGTAAACAAAGTCTCATTTGTATTCCATTTCGATTTAAAAATTGCAGGAATCAATCCCCAGATTGCTCCAGAAATACAGCTTGAAAGGAACATAACCAGTAACAGCAGACCTGTTGGCAGTTTATCTCCGAGATAAATCATGCAGCCTGCAGTCGCAATGCCGCCCATGAGTACCTGCCCCTCTGCTCCGATATTCCAGAATCGCATCTTAAATGCTGGAGCCAATGCTACCGCTATCGTTAACAGGAACATCGTATCACGAATCGTGATCCAGCTTCTTCTAGCGGCAGCTGCAGCCGATGCTCCGCCAAATGCTCCCTGAACCATGGCTCCGTAAACAGCTAGTGGATCCAGACCAGTCACAAAATAGATAAATAATGCACTGACAATCAGGGCAAGTATGATACCGGCCAGACGAACACCGATGGCTCTTTTCATAGAGGTCGAGCCACGTTTTGCAATTCTCATCAGCGGCTCCCGTACCATGTTGTCTTCTTTACTCATTGTCTGCACCTGCCTTCATCTGTGTCATTAATAATCCAACCTCTTCCTTAGTCGTCTTTCTGCCGTCCAGTATCCCGTTTACCTTGCCTCCACAGAGAACGAGTATACGGTCTGACAGTTCCAGAAGTACATCTAGGTCCTCGCCGACATAGATGACTGCAACGCCCTTTTTCTTCTGTTCATTCATTAGTCCATAGATGGTATATGATGTGTTGATATCCAGTCCGCGAACTGCGTAAGCAGTCATCAGAACAGTCGGGTTTGCATCAATTTCACGACCCACCAGCACCTTCTGCACATTTCCACCAGAAAGCGTCTTAACAGGCGTTGTCAGATCAGGCGTTATGACCTCAAGTTCTTCCCGCACATGCTCTGCCTTCTGTTTCGGATCCTTCTGATTCAGGAAAAATGATTTCCCTTTGCTGTAATCCTTGAGCATCATATTACCTACCATGCCCATAGAACCGACAAGACCCATACCCAGACGATCCTCAGGAACAAAAGATAATGCTACTCCCTCTTCCTTGATCTTCTTAGGTGTCTCCCCAACTAGTTCATGAATCTGATCCGTATCTGGAACATAATATAAAATGCTGCCGCCCTCTTCTACATTCTGCAGACCTGCAATCGACTCTAGCAGCTCCTTTTGTCCGCACCCTGAAATACCTGCAATGCCAAGGATTTCACCACTGTATACCTCGAATCCGACATGATCCAGTGCCAACACTCCATCCCTGTTATAGCAGCTGACATTCTTGATTTCCAGCCTCCTCTTCGGATTGACCGGCTCGGGTCTGTCAATATTTAATGCAACCTTTTTACCAACCATCATTTCCGTTAGTGACGTCTCTGTTGCATCCTTTGTATTGACCGTTCCTATGTATTCACCTTTACGAAGCACCGTGACCCTGTCGGATACAGCCAGTACTTCGTGAAGCTTATGTGTAATGATTACGATGGCTTTTCCGTTGTTTTTCATATTCCGGATGACAGTGAACAGCTTTTCCGTTTCTTGGGGAGTCAGTACAGCTGTCGGCTCATCCAGAATCAAAATGTCTGCCCCTCTATACAGAACCTTTATGATCTCCAATGTCTGCTTCTGAGAAACGGACATATTATATACCTTCTGATTAGGGTCCAGCTCAAATCCGTATTTATCACAAATCTCTTTTATGTTTGCAGCAATCACTTTATGATCAAGCTTTCCTTTTTCCTTTAATCCCAGTACAACATTCTCTGCGGCAGTAAACAAATCTACCAGCTTAAAATGCTGATGGATCATTCCGATCCCATGGTCGTAGGCAGCCTTTGGTGAGGTGATAGAGACCAGCTTTCCATCCACACAAATCACCCCGCTGTCTGGATAATAGATGCCTGACAACATATTCATCAACGTCGTCTTTCCGCTGCCGTTTTCCCCAAGCAAAGATAAAATCTCACCTTTTCTGATGTCCATGCTCACATTATGATTTGCCACTACTTCACCAAAGGTCTTAGTAATATTCTTCATCTCAACCGCAATTCCAGACTCCATTGATGTTCTCCTTTCGCGCCCATACGCTCAAATACTCTTTTCCTATCATATCGTAAAAATAAAAGAAAAGGAAGTCCTAAGGGCTTCCTTTTCGAAGTTTTTTCAAATATTTTTTTAACTAGTTCAGCTCTTTGATGCCATCGATACGGATATCGAATGAAGGAGCTGATCTGAACTCTGACTCGTGGAAGTAACCATCCATGATTGCATTCTTGTCTCCGTCATCCGTTGTCTCAAAGTTACCTGTCAGATCAACTACATACTCTGTAAGGTTTTTGCCCTCTACAGTGAACTTGCTTGCATCAAATACATGAAGAGAACCACTCTTAATTGCTTCTTCTGCTTCAGCAACCTTCTCTGCTGTTCCCTCTGCGCAGGATGCACCGAGTGCGGTAATAGCAACTGCATCATCTGTATATCCCTTAGCCCAGTTCTGATCGATCTTCTCACCATTCATAGCTGCGCCGATTGCATATGTGTAATAAACTGCCCATTTGTTCGTAGCACTTGTAAGAGCTGCGTCTGGAGCTACTGAGAGCATATCTACATTGTAACCAACACTATAGTGAACCTCTCCTGCATCAAGTGCTGCCTGTACTGCTGCTGGAGCGCCTGTAGAGTCTGCATGCTGTCCGATGATGACACTACCGCCAGACATCAATGCCTTAGCTGCCTCACCCTCTGCTGTAATATCAAACCATGAGTTTGTATAAGATACTTCCATGGATACTTTCTCAAATACACTCTGAATACCAAGGAAGAATGCTGTATAGCCTGAAACAACCTCTGCGTAAGGATAAGCACCTACATAACCAACCTTAACGTTACCATCTTTGTCATAACCTGTAGCAGGAATCTCTCCGAGTGCATCCAACTCAGCAATCTTCATACCTGCAACCACACCAGATACATAACGTGACTCGTATACATTTGTAAATGCATTACAGAAGTTAGGAAGTCCGCTGATTGCTGCAGTATCACCTGTCATAGAGACAAATGTTGCATCTGGAACCTCAGCTGCTGCCTGCTGCATATAAGTCTGATGTCCATAGCTGTTTGAAAAAATAACAGTACATCCTGAATCAACCAGATCCATTGCTGAATCATAGCATGTGGCATCTTCTGCGATAGAATATTTCCAAATTACCTGATCATCTGTCAGTCCAAGAGTCTTCATTGCCTCTTTGATGCCCTCGATGTGAGAATAAGTGTAGCCTTCGTTCTCATCCCCAACTAAAATCACACCTACCTTGAAATCTGACGGCGCTGCTGCGGGAGCTGCCTCCTCTACTGCTGCCTCCTCTGTGGGCGCTGCTTCCTCTGTAGCTGTCTCCTCTGTAGCTGCTTCCTCTGTAGCTGCTGGTGCCGCTGCATTTGATCCGCAAGCTGTCAGTGACAGAACCATTGCGCCTGTTAATAATAGACTTAAAATCTTTTTCATACCTGTTTCCTCCTCTTTCATCATGTAAGAAATTTCCTCTATTAAGCAAAAAAGGGACATTCATTGCCCCTTTGCCTTAATATAAAGAAAGTATAACATTTATTTCTTGTCTGTCAATCAAAAAAAATTTTTTATGTCCTAAAATCTATTGGTTGCCCCGCATGATTTTCAGTCCCAGCATCGTCATATCATCAAACTCAGCAGCGTCAATGAATCTCCAAGGTCATAGTTCATCTCCTGACGGAACAGTAAAGTTTTTCATAGTTATATTACATAAGCCTTATCTACATCCACAATTGCAAAGTACTGCTTTCCCAATGTAGCGATTAGCCGATCTACCTCTTCCTTTACCTCTGCCTCTGATTTTTTATCCGCAAAAGGAACTACAATATCGAAGATCAGATTGGTGTGAGTAGGTCCAGCCACCATCCGAAAATCATGAATAGATACATCATCTCCGATTTCCTTCATCAGTTCCGCTACCTTTTGCTTCATTTCTTTTACCTGTTCATTATCCGTTTCGACTGGATCCATATGGATCACTGCTTCACAGCCCATCTTCTCACGCAGTTCACGCTCAATATTATCAATCGTATCATGTAGCTCCAGTATGTTGCCTGATGCTGGTACTTCTGTGTGTAAAGAAATCATCCTGCGTCCCGGACCATAATCATGCACGACCAGATCATGTATGCCCACAATGTCCGAGTGAGACATCACATACTCCTCGATGCTTTCGACATACTCCTTTTCTGGTGGCTGTCCCAGCAACGGGTTTAATGTTTCAATCGCTGCGCCGATACCAGTCTTTAAGATAAATAACGCTACAAGCAGACCCAAATAACCATCCAGCTGCAGCCCCGTCGTTACGGAAATCAAGATTCCTACTAAAACGGACGTAGTTGCGATGCTGTCACTCAAGGAGTCTGTCGCTGTTGCACGAATGCTGGCAGAATTCAGTTGATCTGCTATTTTACGATTATAGTAATTCATATAGATTTTCACTAGCACAGAAATCACCAATATTGCAGCCATGACTGGCTGAAATACGATATCCTCTGGGTGTATCATCTTATCAACCGAGGACTTTCCAAGCTCAAGTCCCATCACCACAATGACCACCGATACAATGAATCCGGTAATATATTCGATCCTGCCATGTCCGAAGGGATGATTGCTGTCAGCCTCCTGACCAGCCATTTTAAACCCTACCAGGGTTACAATAGAGGATCCCGCATCTGACAGATTGTTAAATGCATCAGCTGTAATGGCGATGGATCCACTGATCATACCTGTAAAAAATTTAATCGTGAATAAGATCATATTAAATCCGATACCAACAGCTCCGCACAGCATGCCATAGGCCTGACGTACTCTGGGACTCTTGATATTCTCTCTATCTGGTATCAACCATTTTGCCAATAATGTAACCATCTGTTACCACCTCTTGTCGGTCAGTCACTTTATTTCCTCATCCTCGCTTAACTCTTCCTGTATCTCCTGATCGCTGATTCTTCTGAATGCACTGGCATCATGCACTAGTATCCTGACACTCTTCACAAAATTACTGAACATACCTGCCCGAAACAGACTCAAAATGATCATGCCGATTGGCACTGCTACGATCAAACCAAATGCTCCTCCAAATCGAAATCCAGTATATAACAAAAATAAAGTCGGAATCGGCTCCAGTCCTATAGAATCTCCCACCAGCTTAGGCTGAATCAGCTGTCTGACCAACTGACTAACTCCCCATACAATAATCAGCCCCAAAGCCATGCTGTAGTTTTGCTCCAGCAGCTGATAAAGCGCCCATGGCCACATCACGGCTCCAGTTCCGAAAAATGGAAGAAAATCCAAAAAAGCAATCAACAAAGCTAACAATATCGCATAGTCTACTCTCAGTATTGTCATACCTACGAGTAATATGATAAATACGACACCCATAATCTTAAACTGTGCTCTAAAATATCCGCCAACAGCATCTCTCATTACACCATAGACAATATCCCAACGACTAATCATAGAATCCGGTACCATTTTTTTGATGACCTGAAGCATATACTCCTTTTCCGCAACAAAAAAGTATGCAGACAGAACTGCCATGATAATCCCCAGTACTACCAGTGGAAGATTTTTTGCAAACCCAGTTGCTGCTTCTGCCATCGGTGTACCTAGCCCCTGTATCAATGATGTAGTATTGTCATTGAATCCAGAAAACATACCTGTCAGCCAGTCCCTGATTGCTTCAGGCATTCTAGCAATTAACAGGTCGTAGCTCTTTGAAAGTTCAGTCATTGTGTCAGATACATTCTGCCACAAGTCTGGCAGATTCCCTGCAAATCCTACGATCTGTTCTATCAGCATGGAAATCACGACATAGCCCAAAAATACGACCAGTGCAATGGTTAATACAATTACAACTGCAGACCCTGCCCGTCTGACGATCTTGATCCTTTTTTCCAGAAATTTAACCACTGGATTGGCAATCAATGCAATGATACCGCCGATTATAAACGGCATTAAAAACACAATAATCTTCGGAAGCAAGAAAAAGCAAAATAATACAGCCAAAATCATAGAAATAATATTAAGTGCGATCTTCCAATACTTTGTCGATGGTTTCATAGATTTCATCTCTCCCTTGTTTTGTAACAGCCGAAAACGGAATGATAACCGTACCGCTTCCTACTGCCAGTTTTGTTCTAATGGCCTTGATTTGTTTTGACAGCTGGCTTCGATTAATCTTATCAGCCTTTGTAGCTATAATGATTGGATGATATCCATTATTTAGGATCCATTCATACATATTACAGTCATTCGCAGACGGGTCATGCCTAATATCTATCAGCAGAAATACTGCCTTCAGCTGTTTTGAAGTATGCAGATACCGTTCAATCATTTTGCCCCACTGATTCACACTAGTGGTCGAAGCCTTGGCATACCCGTACCCTGGGAGATCAACAAAATACAACTCATACTTCTTTGTCTCTCCTGATTCTGACGGCTGATTGGCAATCGCATCAATCCTATAGAAATTAACCGTCTGAGTCTTTCCTGGCTGTCCTGAAGTTCTGGCAAGTGCCTTTCTGTTCATCAAAGCATTGATCAGTGATGATTTCCCCACATTACTTTTACCGACAAAGGAAATCTCAGGATATTCATTTTCAGGGAACGTACTGGTGATACCACATACCGTTTCTAAATTTACATTTCTGATTTTCATATTGCTTCCTTTATTACTTCATTCATTGTTTCCACGTAGACAATGTTCAATCCCTGCTTAATTTCATTTGAGATTTCTTCAATGTCACGTTCGTTCTTCTTTGGTACAAGTACCGTTTTAATGCCGGCATTTTTTGCTGCCAGAATTTTTTCCTTCAAACCACCAATCGGAAGTACACGGCCTCTTAATGTAATCTCACCTGTCATAGCCACACTCGCCTTAACCGGTTTTTCAGTGATGGCTGAAAAAAGTGCTGTTGCCATCGTAATTCCGGCACTGGGTCCGTCCTTCGGAACAGAGCCCTGTGGGATATGAATGTGAAAATCATGTTTTTTGAAATAATCGCCTGCAATTTTATACTGTGGACTGATCGAACGAATATAGCTGATACCAGTCCTAGCAGACTCCTTCATCACATCTCCGAGCTGCCCCGTCAGCAGCAGTTCGCCCTTACCTGGCATGATATTGACCTCGATCTGCAGAGTATCCCCACCTACACTGGTCCATGCCAATCCTCTGACAATACCAACCTCATCTGTTTCATTTGCCATATCATACTGATATCTTTCCTTACCGAGAAATTTCTTCAAGTTGCTTTCTGTGACACGAACCTGTTTTTTATTGTTCTGCCAGATTTCTCTTGCTGTCTTACGACAGATCTCTCCAATCTTACGTTCCAGTTGTCTGACACCAGCTTCTCTTGTATAGCCTCTTGCAATATGCTCTAGTGCTTTATCCTGTATCATCAACTGTCCCGGCTTGATTCCATGTCGTTCCATCTGCTTTTTCAACAAATGCTCCTTGGCGATATGTACCTTCTCATTTTCAGTGTAACTGGTAACCTCGATCAGCTCCATTCTGTCTAAAAGTGGTCTGGGAATATCAGCAACCGAATTGGCCGTTGCGATAAATAAAACCTCAGACAGGTCAATCGGAACCTCTATATAATGATCACGGAACTTCTCATTTTGTTCGGAATCCAGTACCTCCAGCAAAGCAGATGCTGTGTCGCCCTTATAATCCTTGCTCATTTTATCGATCTCATCTAACAGAATCAAGGGATTCTTGACTCCTGCATGCTTGAGTCCGGTCGCAATACGTCCAGGCATAGCTCCAACATAGGTCTTTCTGTGACCACGAATCTCTGCCTCATCACGTACACCACCTAGTGAAATACGCACATACTTCTTGTCCAGCGCTCTTGCTACCGACCTGGCGATCGATGTCTTCCCCGTACCTGGAGGTCCTACCAGACATATGATCGGACTGTTACCCTTCTTTGTCAGATTACGAACTGCCAGAAACTCCAGCATTCTCTCCTTGACCTTTTCCAGACCATAATGATCCTCATCCAGTATCTTTTCGGCATTGCAGATATCCTTATTATCCTTAGACACCTTGCTCCACGGCATATCTAACAGTGTCTCGATATATCCACGTGACACAGCACTTTCTGAGGAATTGGTAGAAATCTGTCTGAATCTTGAGATTTCCTTTTCTAGCTTCTCTTTTACCTCTGCTGGAGCACGCAGCTTCTTTAGCTGCTCCTCATACTGGTCTGCATCCGACAGCGCATTGTCTTCACCTAGTTCAGACCTGATATACTGCAGCTGTTCCCGCAGCACATACTCCTTTTGATTTTTCTCGACACGTTCCTTGACCTGATCCTGAATACCCTTTCTGATATTCATAATCTCCAGATCATTCATTAGAACCGTGATCAGCTCGTTAAATCGATCCCTCTCGTCAATTGCCTCCAGCAACGTCTGTCGGGTCTCTGTATCCATAGGCAGGTTGATGGAAATAAAGTCTGCCAACGTTCCGATCTCTCTGGTTTCGTCAAACTGACGTTCAATTGTCTTACCAATACGCGGATTAAACTTCAGATACTGTGCCATCAGATCCTTCAGCGTACTGATCATTGCCATTTTTTCGGTTTCATCAAGCTCCGTCTTTGGCTTTCCATACGTTCTCACCAAAGTGACCAGACACGTATCATCCTCCTCAATAGAAAGCAATTCTGCTCTCGTCTGTGCTTCAACCAGAACTCTTACGATATGGTTCGGCAGCTTTAATACCTGTTTGATCTGAGCAATCGTGCCGACTGGATGCAAATCATCCCATACTGGCTCCGCCACCTCTGCCTGCCTCTGCTTCACAAGAAACAGGGTCTGATCCTTCACCATGGCTCTCTCCACTGCATGAACCGATTTGTCCCTGTCGATATCAAAATGTACGATCATACCTGGCATGATTGTCAGACCACGTAGTGCAACTGCCGGTAATGTCTTTTTCATACTTCTCATGCCTGATTCCTCCATATAGACATAGCGCCACCGCAAAGGTGGCGCTGGCATTTCTTTTATTGAATTACTTTGCTTCTTTCATTCTTTCTTCATGCACGATCAAAGGACTGCTTGTCCCCTCAACTGTTCCCTTTGTGATGATACAGCTTTCAATAGAATCATCTGAAGGAATCTCATACATCAGATCCAGCATTAGCTTCTCCATGATCGAGCGAAGGCCTCTTGCGCCTGTTTTTCTCTTGAGAGCCTTTTCCGCAATCAGTTCGATTGCCTCTGGTTCAAAGGATAATGTTACGTCATCCATTTCAAACATTTTCTTATATTGCTTTGTAATCGCATTTTTAGGTTCTCTCAGGATACGAATCAGTGCGTCCCGATCAAGTGCTTCTAATGAAACATTGATGGGTACACGTCCGACAAACTCTGGAATCAGACCAAACTTGGTCAGATCCTCGGGCATAACCTGCTGCAGTAGGACACCAATCTCCGTCTGCTTCTTGTCCTTGATCTCAGCATTAAATCCGATAGACTTTTTATCTAGTCTCGACTCAATAATCTTGTCCAGACCCTCAAATGCGCCGCCACAGATAAACAGAATATTGGTTGTATCAATCTGGAGCAGTTCCTGATGTGGATGCTTTCTGCCCCCCTGAGGCGGAACACTAGCAACCGTTCCCTCTAATATTTTTAAGAGTGCCTGTTGGACACCTTCACCAGACACGTCACGAGTGATGGAGACATTCTCGCCCTTACGGGTAATCTTATCGATCTCGTCAATATAAATAATCCCATACTGAGCACGCTCAATATTAAAATCTGCTGCCTGAATGATCTTTAACAGGATGTTCTCTACGTCTTCACCCACATATCCAGCTTCTGTCAGAGCCGTCGCATCTGCGATTGCAAATGGAACATTAATAATCTTTGCCAGCGTCTGTGCTAATAATGTCTTGCCGCTGCCCGTAGGACCCAGCATAATAATATTGCTTTTCTGCAGCTCAACATCCAGATCTTTTCCTGCCGTGACCCTTTTGTAATGATTATAAACAGCCACAGACAGCACCTTTTTGGCTGCATCCTGCCCAATCACATAATCATCGAGAAATTCTTTGATTTCCTGCGGTTTGAGAAGATTGATATCCATCTCCTTCTCAGGGTGATCGTCCTGTTCGTACTCCTCTTCAATAATATCCATACAAATATCCACACATTCATCGCAGATATATGCACCGCTCGGTCCTGCGATCAGCTTGCGAACCTGATCTTGAGTCTTATTGCAAAAAGAACATCTTATCTTATCGTCGTTTTCCTTACTTGACTTCATATCTTACTTTTCTACCCCTCTGTTCATCACTACACTGTCAATCAAGCCATAATCAAGCGCTTCCTGCGCAGACATCCAGTTATCTCTCTCTGTTGCCTGAGCGATCTCCTCGACTGATTTTCCTGTGTTCTCTGCTAATATTTTATTTAACAAGGCCTTTGTCTTAGCCATATGTGCTGCTGCGATCTGAATCTCTGTTTCCTGACCCTTAGCACCGCCTAACGGCTGATGAATCATAATCTCCGCATTCGGAAGAGCCAATCTCTTGCCTTTCGCACCACCTGCCAGCAGAAATGCGCCAAAACTAGCTGCCATACCGAGGCACATTGTAGATACATCACACTTGATGTAATTCATGGTATCATAAATAGCAAAGCCTGCGCTGACAGATCCACCTGGACTATTGATGTAAAGGTGGATATCCTTTTCTGGATCCTCTGCCTCGAGAAACAGCAGCTGTGCTACAACTACGCTAGCAGCTGTATCCGTTACTTCTTCACCTAAAAAAATAATTCTCTCTTTTAATAATCTTGAATAGATATCATAAGAACGTTCTCCACGACTCGTCTGTTCAATGACATAAGGCACTAAACTCATGCAAATTCCTTCTTTCTTGTCTGTATTTGATTAATCTTCTTTCTTTGCGGCTTTCTTGGAAGGCTTCTTTTCTTCCTTCTCTGTTGCTTCGCTGTCCTTCTTCGGGGCTGCTTTCTTTGCTGCCTTGCTTTCCTTTGCTTCTGTTACGATCAAATCAACGGCTTTCTGGATGGCGATATCGGTATTGATCTGTTCCTTCTCATAATCACCAACGATGTCCTTTAGCTTATCCAGCTCCATCTGATAATTCTCTGCCATCTTAGCCAGTTCTGCTTCATATTCCTCATCTGTCACCTTGATATCTTCAGCCTTTACGATGGCTTCAAGTACCAGTCTGCTCTGGATACGTTTCTCTGCTGCAGGCTTCATCTGCTCCAAGAACTTCTCACCCGTCATACCTGTGAACTGGAAGTACTGCTCGAGCGAAAGCCCCTGCTGCTGCAGTCTCTGCGCATAGTCTTCAGCCATCTGTCTAGTCTGTGTCGTAAGCATCGGCTCAGGAATATCCATCTTAGAATCCTCGATGATTGCTTCGATTACTGCATCTTCTTTCTTGTTCTTAGCTTCCTTCTCTTTTCTTTCGCCGATATTCTTCTTAACATCTGCCTTGTATTCTTCTAATGTATCAAACTCAGATACTTCACTTGCGAATTCATCATCCAGCTCTGGAAGTTCCTTTTCTTTAATTTCCTTAACCGTCACCTTGAACAGAGCTGGCTTGCCTGCCAGTTCCTCTGCCTGATACTCCTCAGGGAAGGTTACGTTGACTTCCATCTCTTCGTTTAATTTAGCACCAATCAGCTGTGATTCAAAACCTGGTATAAATGAGTTGGAGCCAATAGTCAGGGGATAGTTTTCACCCTTGCCGCCGTCAAATGCAACTCCATCCGTAAACCCTTCGAAATCAATCACTGTCATATCGCCATCCTGAACTGGACGATCTTCTACACTGATGGTTCTTGCATTGTTTTCTCTCTCTTTATTGATTTCATCCATGATTTCTTCATCGGTTGCTTCTGTATCCATCTTCTCCACGGATACTCCCTTGTACTTACCAAGCGAAACCTCTGGCTTTAATGCCACCTCTGCTGTAAAGATAAATGGCTTGCCTTTCTCCAGCTGAACAACATCTATCTTCGGCTGTGATACGATTTCAAGCTCCTTTTCCTCTTCCAGTGCCTTCTCATATGCATCTGGAATTAGGATATTGGCTGCATCCTCATAAAAAATCTCTGCTCCGTACATCTTCTCCAGCATCTGTTTAGGTACTTTACCCTTTCTGAAACCAGGAATGCTCATCTTGCCTTTATTTTTCTGGTAAGCTTTTTCGATTGCCTTGCTGAGTTCCTCTGCTGAAGCCTCAATCGTAAGCTTCGCCATGTTCTTTTCTAATTTTTCTACCTGTAAACCCATTGATAAATCCTCCTTCATATTATATACACAGGGAAACAAAAAAAATCCCCATGCTTACAGTCATTGTAACATTATAGCATAGGGATTCTTAAAATGCTAGCATTTTGTATTGCTAAAATCTTCCTAGAAATTTACATTTTCGTGTTGTGCTATTCCTTTACAACCTTCTCCAGACGCAGCCAAATCAGCCATGTCAGAAAACTTCCGATTAGTGCCGTAATAAGCTGATATACTGAAAATGTCATCTGAAACACTGCCATCTTAGGCAGCATTTTCTCAGGCAACATCATCGGAATCAGAATTAGTGAAATAACAACGCCCATGAACAATGCCTTTGTCACGGAGCCCACAGCCAGACCGATAGCCAAACCTGCCTTGTCTTTTTTCTTCTGATAGAAAAGACAGCTGCAAACGACAATGATAATATTCCCGACCATAACACAGGGGATAATCGCTGGAATCGCTGCCATGATAGGGCTTCCAGTAATCCAGAAGGCTGTTAACGGAGTGATAACAGAAAGAATAATGCCAGCATACATGCCTGCCCCCAGCCCCGCAATGATCAAGCATGCATTTACGATTGGACCGGTGATAAATACGCTTGTGTTCTTAAAAAACTGGCTGATAATACAGATAGCAAGCATTAATGCAGTGATTGTAATTTGTTTTGTTGTGATTTTCATGTGTAAAGTTCCTCGCTTTCATAGTTGAATGGTGTAATTTGCATTACCCGACTTTTGACCCTCGTAGAACCATCCTTGAGAATTTCTCGAGGATGGTTCTGTTTTTTACTGTCTATAAATAATTCTACTCTTCATGGCGCCTGACTCTGTTTCACAATCTAACAGCTTGATCAGTTCCAGAGCAAATGGTATTGCAGTTCCGACACCACGGCTAGTCGTGATATTACCGTCTGTTACGACCTCTTCCTTCAGGACATGAGCACCCTGCAGATCTTTCTCGTATCCAGGATAGCAGACAGCCTTCTTTCCGATTAGAACACCCAGCTTTCCAAGTATACTCGGCGCAGCACAGATTGCTGCAATTCTTTTTCTGGAAAGGTTATATGCCTTGATCTTCTCAGTCAGTCCTACGTGTTCACTAAGTATTGTATGCCCAGGTCCTCCTGGCAGAATCAGCATATCCACATCCTCGAAATCCGCTTCATCATAGGACAAATCGGCCTTTACGACAATCTGATGTGCTCCCGTCACATACACTTCATTTTCCACAGATATCATTATAACCTCGATCTGATCCCGGCGCAATATATCTACCACCGTCAATGCCTCAATTTCCTCGAATCCTGTCGCCAAAAACAAATAAACCTTTGCCATACTATTGTTGCCTCCTTTTTATCCTTCGTTCTGATTCGATGGTCTGATTTTCTGTTCATCATACCGTGACAATCTGAATCAGATCACTCTCTATAAATTTCCCCATAACCTCTGTTCCTTCATATTGAAACTTAATATTTGTATATAGCTCCATCTGTGTATCCAGACGCATCCGCTTCTTTGATTGTTCTAAGATATGACACACCGTGGCTTCTTCTCTTGCATACTTCCCATCAAACACATGAACTTCTATTTCAACCAACGATTCTGCTGCTGTCAGTTCATCTATATCCGTACGGCACACCAGTTCCCCAACAGATGCAATATCATAGACATTGATCGGCACCTTGATTCCCTTTGGGTAAATCTCGTGTACACTGCGATATTTGAACGGTCCGATCTGACAGGTCGTACTCTCTGAAGCCAGCACCTGTCCTCCAACCGTATAACCCTCGATGCGTCCTGCCAGATTCACATTCTGTCCGACTACCCCATACTTAGCCCGCTTCTCGCTGCCTATATTACCGAGAATCACTTCGCCAGTATTGACACCAATCCCCATTTCCAGATGCGGATATTCCTGCTCTTCATTATATTGGTTTACGATCTCCATAGCATTCTGCATCTCAACCGCACATTTCACGGCATTCTCTGCACCGTTCTTACATTCAATCGGTGCTCCAAATATGGCAAATATAGCATCTCCTATAAATTCTATGATAGTGCCCTTATATTTCTGTATGATTTCAGTCATCAAAGCCAGATAGTGATTGAGCATGGCCATCAGCTCCACAGGTGGCATAATCTCACTCATAGCAGTGAAACCACGGATATCACTCATAATAATCGTGACCTCCTGCTTATCTCCGCCTAGTCTGCGTCCATCTGGTGAACTCAGTAGTTTCTCCACAATCTCATCTGACAGATACCTTCCAAACGTCTCTGAAATCAGTTGATTACGAAGCTTTAACTGCTCATTCAGTGCCTTGATCTGTTCCATCGCTTTGACTGCATCCTTCAGCTCATACAACTCAGACAGATCATTGATCACCACTACAATGCCGTTATTCTCAGAGGCGGATGCCCCCACAATCCATTCCCTATTCTTTCTAGCATCCTGATTTCCTGCTCTAGTAATGCCCTCCCTTAAATAGGCAGTTGTTACATATAGCTTTTTTCTGTTCTCCCCGACCGCATAATCTACAATACTGCTCTGCGTTGTAGTATGGTCATAAATTGCATTTAAGATCATCTGATTGAACTCATCATTCTCTTCCCGTCCGAAAAAACTTTTTGCAAAGCTGACTCCTATGATAGAATCATCTACCCCGAGGATTCTCTTACAAGCTCCATTGACCAGTGTAGTCATTCCATCTGCACTGATGGTAATGACTCCTTCTGCCATGTCCTTTACAATACGCTCATAGATCTTCCGTTCATCGCTCATTTCAGCTCCTCCAGATAAGCGGTTGATATCTCAAAATCTTCAGGTCGAGTTACTTCAATTGTTGTGATTGGCTTTTCCTTCATCCGATGAATCTGTTTGTACAGACTGAACCAGTCAATATTCCCCTGTCCGATTGGCAAATGTTCATCGTACACTCCATGATTATCATTTAAATGCATATAGCCAATATGGGGCTCTAACTCCTCTATCCAAACACTGACTGGCACAGTTGACAGATTTGCATGACCGACATCCAGACAGACACCTAAAAAATCATGATCTGAGATTTTCATCAGTCTCTTCAAGAGGTTCGGATTAATATCCAGTGAGTTTTCCACGAAAATCTTCACCTGATACCTTTTCGCCAGCATTTCCAAATAAGCTGCTGATGTCTCACACCAGATATCAATCACGCTTTGATTGACCAGCACAGGATGACAGCAAGTATGCACGACCACATTCTTCACTCCAAGTTTCTTTCCTGTCTCAATAGACTTCTCTACACGTGTTTGCGAAATTTCTCTTATTTTCACATCATTACTGGCATAATTGATATCCACAAATGCAGCATGCA
>CAZACC010000017.1:0-30080 GCA_964483545.1 uncultured Lachnospiraceae bacterium | reverse complement strand
TTTCTATATCTGTCTCTGAATTTTTCAATTTTTAAAATAATTTTGAAATAATTGTTGACAATATTTTTTATAGGGGTTACAATGCATCCATGAAAAGCGATGGCGCTATGGGTAAAACCACAGCGCCTTTTTTTGTATTGATTACTATAGGAGATATCAGACTGCAGCTGAACTTCCATAGTCACCAAAGTGAAGGAGATGACAATTATGAAGAGCAATGTACCCGAATTATTTGGCAGTATGGTATTTAATGATGCGATTATGAAAGAGAAATTGCCGAAGGATATCTATAAATCGCTGCACAAGACAATCGAGGATGGCAAGGATCTGGATATTGCAGTGGCAAATGTAGTGGCAATCGCCATGAAGGACTGGGCAATTGAAAAAGGAGCCACACACTATACACACTGGTTTCAGCCGATGACTGGTATCACGGCCGAAAAGCACGATAGCTTTATTTCCCCACAGAATGACGGACGAATCATCATGGAATTCTCGGGCAAGGAGTTAATCAAGGGCGAGCCAGATGCTTCGAGCTTTCCGTCGGGCGGGCTTCGTTCCACTTTCGAAGCACGAGGCTATACCGCATGGGATCCTACCTCTTATGCATTTGTAAAGGATGGCGTACTGTGTATTCCCACTGCATTTTGCTCTTATGGCGGTGAGGCTCTGGATAAGAAAACGCCGCTGCTGCATTCTATGGAGGTAATCAGCGAACAGGCAATCCGTGTACTGCGTTTATTCGGCAATACCGATGCAAAACGTGTTCTTACAACCGTCGGCCCCGAACAGGAATATTTTCTGATTGATAAAAAACTGTTCGATCAGCGTAAAGATTTGATTTATTGCGGACGCACTCTATTCGGTGCCAAGCAACCGAAGGGTCAAGAACTCGATGATCACTACTTTGGAGCCATCAAACCTCGTATCAGTGCTTTTATGAGGGAATTAAATGAAGAGCTTTGGAAGCTCGGAATCCTTGCAAAGACAGAACATAACGAAGTGGCTCCGGCACAACATGAGCTTGCACCAATTTTCTCTACAACAAATATTGCTACTGATCACAACCAGTTAACGATGGAAATCATGAAAAATGTAGCTGCAAGACACGGACTCGTATGTCTGCTGCATGAGAAGCCATTTGCCGGCGTAAACGGAAGTGGCAAACACAACAACTGGTCCATCTGTACCGATACTGGTATGAATTTGTTGGAGCCTGGCAAGTCTCCTCATGAAAATGCACAGTTCCTAATATTCTTTGTGGCAGTCATTAAGGCAATTGACGAATATCAGGATCTGATGAGAGTCTCCGCAGCATCTGCTGGAAATGACCACAGACTTGGTGCAAATGAGGCACCTCCAGCTATTATGTCCATGTTCATCGGGGATGATCTAGCGGAAATTTTAGAGGCACTTGTCAATAAAGTACCCTACAACGGTTCAGGAGACCAGACCATGGAAATCGGCGTACATGTCCTTCCGAACTTTCCAAAAGATACGACGGATAGAAACCGCACTTCACCATTTGCATTTACAGGCAATAAATTTGAATTCCGAAGTCTCGGCTCTGCTGCTTCCATATCTGGATCAAATATCGTATTAAATACAATTGTGGCAGAGGAATTAAAACAGTTCGCAGATGAACTGACACAGGCAGAGGATTTTACCGAAGCACTGAATAAGCTGATTAGACGTACTATCAGAGAACACAAACGTATCATCTTCAATGGCGATGGATATTCAGCAGAGTGGCCAATAGAAGCCGAGAAAAGGGGACTGCTCAACCTACGTACTACAGTAGATGCACTCCCACAGTTTATTGCAGAAAAAAATGTGAAGTTATTCACGGAGCATGGCATCTTTTCAAATACAGAGCTGCATTCCAGATATGAGATTCTGTTAGAAACATACAGCAAGATCATCAATATTGAGGGTCTGACCATGGTAGATATGACAAATAAGGATATCCTGCCAGCTGTTAATACCTACATAGCAAAACTTACCACAACCGCAACGGCTAAGAGAAATCTTGATACCTCTCTTTCATGCAAGATGGAGCTTAGCTTGGTGGAAATGCTGTCTGCTCTCGAGGACAAGGCCTATGAACAGGTAAACATGCTGACAGAAGCACTCGCAGATGCAAAGGGAGATGGACTGGAGCTGGCAACCTACTATAAGGATGTTATCATCCCAGCCATGCATGAACTTCGTGCAACAGTGGATGCCATCGAGGTTCACACAGATGCAAGCCTGTGGCCATATCCACAGTACGGCGATTTATTGTATCATGTGTGATAGCACTTGAAACAATAAATGATCGAAATTGAACCAAATAACACAACGGTGTGTATCGGGGAAGATGAGACCCCACCAGATACACACCGTTTTTGTTATACATTAAATTTTCATGAGGAGGAAAATCTATGCACACAATACTTTTATCTACGGTAACCCCGGAAAACATCAACACAATATGGATCCTGCTTGGAGCAGCGCTGGTATTCTTTATGCAGGCTGGCTTCGCAATGGTGGAGACAGGCTTCACCAGAGCTAAGAATGCAGGAAATATCATTATGAAGAACCTGATGGACTTCGCCTGCGGTGCCCCAATCTTCTGGGCAGTCGGCTATGGTCTGATGTTTGCAGGCACTGGAAAATTCATCGGAGGACTGGATCTGTTTACAAATGCAGGTGGTGATTATGCCACACTGATCTTCCAGACAGTCTTCTGTGCAACAGCTGCTACCATTGTATCTGGGGCCATGGCAGAACGTACAAAATTCAAGTCATACCTCATTTACTCCATCGCAATCAGTGCGATTATTTATCCAATCTCAGGTCACTGGATCTGGGGCGGCGGCTGGCTGTCACAGATAGGATTCCATGACTTTGCTGGATCAACAGCAGTACATATGGTCGGAGGTGTATCTGCCCTGATTGGTGCTAAGATTCTCGGACCCAGACTTGGCAAATATGACAAAGACGGAAAGCCTCGTGCCATCCCTGGTCACTCACTGACACTCGGTGCACTCGGTGTATTTATCCTCTGGTTCTGCTGGTTCGGATTTAATGGATGTTCTACCGTTTCCATGGTAGATGGAGCCGATATTCTGGCAAGCAAAATATTCGTCACCACAAACCTTGCAGCTACATGCGCAACAGTTGCAACCATGATCTTCACATGGATTCGCTACAAAAAGCCCGATGTATCTATGACACTCAATGGCTCTCTGGCAGGTCTGGTAGCCATTACCGCAGGCTGCGACGTAGTAGAACCATGGGCAGCTGCAGTGATTGGTATCATCGCAGGTATCGCCGTTGTATTAGCAGTTGAGTTCTTTGACAAAGTTTTGAAAATTGACGACCCTGTTGGTGCAATTGCAGTACATGGCTGCTGTGGTGCACTTGGAACAATATTAACAGGCGTATTTGCAAATGAAGTTGGGATTGTATACGGTGGCGGATTTAAATTCTTCGGTGTGCAGTGCCTCGGCGTACTCAGTGTCATCATCTGGGTTGCCATTACCATCACCATCGTATTTATGGTCATTAAGAAAACAGTGGGTCTTCGTGTTTCTGTAGAGGAAGAAGTCCTTGGTCTTGATGTAACAGAGCATGGTCTTGTCAGTGCTTATGCAGACTTCTCTTCTACTATGGAAGAAATCTATGTAGATGAACCACTTGCGGCTGAAATTGCAAGTGCCTCCAAGGTGACTGGCACAACTCCAATTGAGGAAGCAGTTCCTGTACAGTTGAAATCAGCACCATCTGTGGCAAGTGATGCGACAGGACTTCACTTTACAAAGATTGAAATTATATGTAAGCAGAATCGCTTTGATGTCTTAAAAACTGCAATGAGCAGCATCGGTATCACAGGAATGACAGTCACAAATGTCCTCGGATATGGCATTCAGCAGGGCAAACCAGAATTCTACCGTGGTGCCCAGATAGAAAGCAATCTGCTTCCAAAGGTTCAGGTTGAAATGGTTGTCTGCAAGATTCCTGTCGAAACAGTTATTGAAACTGCTAAGAAAGTCCTCTACACAGGACACATCGGTGACGGCAAGATCTTCATATCTGGCATCGACAATGTAATTAAGGTTCGCACCGGCGAAGAAGGGTATAACGCTTTGCAGGATGTTGAATAAGCGAGATAAAATTTGCACAGCAAATTTTGCTCGCAGTCGAAAACTGTTCGCCAAGCGAAAGTTTGAGACACCACCACAATATTGTGGTTTGTACTTCCCCTATTTGGGCCCGGCGTTCTCCTATCGCCGGGCCACCCCGTTATATTGATTCCTTATCACAAGAGTTTGTAACATTTTTCTGAAACATTATATTATATATGATGGATTTTGTTCTCAAAATCTTCGATTGAATCACTATGTGCGGCATATTTGACCCATTCTCTCAAGATTCCAAGCTCTTTCTGCTCTTTAATCTCCCGTTCAAGCTGTTCAGACGGCTGTCCATGTTCCTCCAGCAATTCCAAGATTGACTCAGCCTTTCCTTTGAGCATTCCAATGCTTTCGCCTTCCTCACGAGCATCTCTCCGAACCATCTTCATATGTTTCTTTTCATCATATTCCGTTAATAGCATACTGGTCACCTCTCCTCGGTTTTTCAGAAGAAACTCCTTCAGGACATTGTGCTCGATACATTCCTGCGTTGCCAGCTCTACAGCTTCCTTCAGCACATATCCTTCTCTCTGAAATCTTCTGATACAGTCAATAAAATATGCATATTCCTCTAAGATTTTGCACTGCTTCATCAGTGCTTCATTATGTCCGTAATTCACGTTGTAAATCACAGCCTTGCATTCAAGGCAACTATCGTCTCCGTCAAACGCATCCGATAAACGTAGCATCTCTTTTTCCGGTCTTACTCCTGTTCCATTATAGAAAATGATAAATCTCGGAGCCGGAAGCTTGATCAGACTTGTTCCGTATATATCTTCTTCGCTCGATACTATATACGACTGGTATACATCCGTCAGATAAATCAGTCCTCGTAACGGCATATTTCCGCAAAATGTGGACTGATGCTCATACAGATTCAGCTGACTTCCAATGATAAAGGAGCAATCATTCTTCATACCCATATATACGGCATCATCAATGGTTGTAATGACAATATCGTCAACATCGCTGTACGAAGTCCCATTCAGTGCATTGTATAGTGCCAGTATATTCTTCTTGTCCTGAAACAGCTTTACGAACAGCCTGTCCTTGTACTTTCTGTTGATCTGCAGCTTCTCTAAGAAGTTAACGACTCGCCGAATCATCCTGCTCCAACTATCGTCTCCAAGTAACACTCTGTAGTTTTGTCTTTCTCTCATTCACTTACCTCCATTATAAGTATTTTTGTTCTGTTTATCAACTGCCATTTAAAGCATACTGACGCAGAACCCCCTTGTTTTGTTCCTTTTACTTCATAACTGGAATTACTGGCTGAAATGCCTTTGATATTTCCTTGAATATATGCACTGTGAGAATAAAGCTGTCGCATAGGTAAAGCTACAATTTATTTTCAGACAAGCTAATTTTAACATGGAATAAAATGTGACACAATATGACATGATAGACAAATATTTGATTTGAATTTTGTTTCGTATGCTACTTGTTTTTTTACAATTTTGGTGTAATGTGTCTTTGCATTGAAGCGGGGTAAGGTCATTCATTTCTTCATACATTCGCTTACAAAATGCTCTGCAAATGCGGGATTGGACGCATAATACAGATGTGGAAAGCCCCAGAAACTGTTCCTATTTTCATGAACGCATGCCCACTGTCTACCTGTCACAGGTTTTCTGGATATACAGTCACTGCCATTTGAGGTACTGTCAAAGTAGTGAAATTCATGTCCACGAATTCCAGTTCCCTGCGGTAAGAAGCAGGGCTGGTGTTCTGTTAATTCCATATAACCGAATCTGACTGCTTTGCCCATGTATGCTGTTTCTGCGGGTATGACACCAACCATTGGATAACGTTTTCCGCTCTCCGTAATCAGATGCTCATGAAGATACATGAAACCGCCACATTCTGCCAGTGACGGTATTCCTGAACCGATGGCATTCTTAATCCTCTCCCTCATTTCCTGATTGTCAGAAAGCTCTTTCGCATACAGCTCCGGATAGCCACCGCCCAAAATCAACCCTTGCACATTTGTCGGAAGCTTCCGATCATGGATCGGGGAGAAGGTCACTAGCTGGGCTCCGAGATTTCTCAGAATTCTCAGATTATCCTCATAATAAAAACAGAATGCTTCGTCCCTTGCAATCGCAATCCTGACATGATTTCCAGATTTGCTCATGATAGATTTGGCAGCTTCTATTTTCTTATTGTCTACCACACGTCCTTCAATATCAAGATGATCCGAGTTCTCAGAGATCGTCAGTTCCTCTGCCTTTTCTGCCAGTTTTATGATTTCATTTATTTCCACATGCTCTTCCAGTAATGCACCTGCTTTTTCTAGCGTCTCATCTAAAGCCTGAAGTTCCTCTGGCAGCACAAGCCCCAGATGGCGACTTTCCAGCTTCAGATTCTTCTGCTTTGGAAGACAACCGTATACACGAATTCCAAGTCGCTTTTCAATTTCAGGTCTGATCATCTGTGTGAACATTTCACTTGTTTGATTTAAGATGACACCCTTGATCAGATGCGCACTATCATCCTGCCGAAAACCTGCAATCAACGAAATCACAGACCTTCCCATTCCCCTTGCATCAACAACTAATATAATAGGTGTCCTTAATATTTTTGCAATATGATAGGATGACCCCTCCTCGCAGATACCACCTAGTCCATCATACAGACCCATAACGCCCTCAATCACGGCAATCTCTTGACCGCTCTGGTCAACCTTGAAGATCTCCTGCAGCTGTTCCGGTGTTGAGAAATAGGCATCTAGATTTCTGCACGGAATCTGTAGAATCTTCTCATGAAATAGAGGATCTATGTAGTCCGGACCACATTTGAAGGAAATGACCTTCTTTCTACGCTTCAAAAGCTCCTGCAGCAAAGCTGCTGTAATGGTTGTCTTGCCGCTGCCGCTTTTCACTGCAGCAATCATGACTCTTGATGATTTCATAGATATATCCCCTTCTATATGGTGGTAGTCATTTCCCGACAAACTGGAAGGAACAGATAAAAACTGGGTTTTCAGCCTGCATCAGCTGATGATCTCCGAACTCCTTCACTCTGTTCACCTGCACCTGAATCAGTTCAAAATCCTCTATCCGGTCATCTCGTCTAAGCTCTGTCATTTCCTTGACAGTTTCAAGACTGACCGCATTGGTCACAATCCTCATCTCAGAATTTTTCTGATACAGAAGTGACAGGATTTCCTGTAGTTGCCCTCCACTTCCTCCGATAAAGGCATGAGTCGGTACTGGCAATGCTTCTAATGCCAATGGAGCCCTCCCTTGTATTTCTTGAATATTAAAGAGACCAAACTGTGTTTTATTTGCTCGGATCAGCTCCAATGCAGCTTCCTTCTCTTCCACTGCATACACACAGATTTTCGGGCTCCTCATTGCCATAGCCACAGCTATGGAACCAGTTCCGCTCCCGATATCATAGACAATGGAATCCTCACGCAACTCCAGCTTGCAGACAGACAGTTCTCTGATTTCTTCCTTTGTCATCGGTGTCTGACCCCTGGTCATCTGATTGTCACGAATACGACAGCTGACATCCCGAGGTTTAGCGGATGCATTCAAAATCAGACAGCTATATAACCCCTCAGAAGATACATGCAAGCACTCCTCCGGAGTCAGCGTCAAAAGCTTCTCCTCCGGATAGGAAATCTGATATCCAATCACGATACGACATGCAGCAAACTCCACACCTGACAATTGTTCCCCTATCAAACGCACATCCTTTGCTCCTGATACTAATAGAAAGGTCTTTGCACTATGGCGTATTCTGTCTAGGAAGTCGGTTTTCCAGTCTTCCTCTGTTCCGTGTCCGTGAATGCTCATAATCTGGGCATCCTGCCACGCAATTCCTGTTGCTGCTGCCATAGAAGAAATTGAGGATATTCCCGGACAGATTCTGGTCACGCAGTCAGTCCTTTCCTGCACTGCCTCGTAAAGTCCTGCACAGCCACTGTAGAATCCGGTATCTCCCGAAAATAAGACAACAATGCGAGCTCCTGCCCCAGACAGTTCCTCCAGACATGGCAGGATGTCCTCAGCCGTGTATATTGGACTGCAAGTTGCATTGGTATCGAGCACAGATAATAATCTTTTTGCACCAAAGAGATAATCCGCCTGTACGATTTCACGTCTGGCTTTCTCTGTTAAGGAGTCTGCTGCTCCCATGCCAATTCCCACAAGAGACAAATGGTTTAAGAGCTTCTGACCCGTAATCTGTGATATGCTTCTGCAGACTTCCTCGTAAGAAAGTCCCGGCACTTCCCGCTCCGGATTGCCTATGATATAGACTGGAATATGCTCTGCCTCTGCTGCAAACAGCTTTTCCTGAAATCCACCGACAGCTCCGCTTTCTTTTGTCACCAGATGCCGAATGTCAAATTGCCGGATGACCGCCTGATTCATTTCCGTACAAAATGGTCCCTGCATTGCAATAATCTGCTTACCCTTCAGTCCATTTTCCTCGCAGATCATCAGACTTTCCATTCCTGGGAGGACACGCACATAGAGTCGTTCGCGCATTTCCTGACAGGCACAATAAATCGACAAATCTTTACTCCCGGTCGTTAACAGGATATTGCCCTCTGTGGCTGCAAGCATCTGCGCACAAGTCTCTGCAGATTGACAAAAATGATACTGATGTCCGCTACCATCCTCTCCAGATACAGATTCCCGCACTCCGGTCTCTCTTTTTAACCGCAGATACATAAGATCCGTTTCTGCTGCACTTTGTCTGATATGTTCTGACGCTACAGTTGCATATGGATGTGTTGCATCAACTACAGCACAAAATTCCTCTGCTCGCATGAACGTCTTCATTTCTTCTATCTCCATGCGTCCCGTATGAACAGTCACATACGGCAGTGCAGGCATGACGGCTTCTCCATAATCAGTCGCTACAGATACCACACATGCAATCCGATTGTCTGATAATGTCTCTGCAAGCCTTCTGCCCTCTGTTGTTCCTGCAAAAATTAAGATGGCGCTCATATCGAATATCCTCGCTTTGTAATCAGTCTCCCCTGCACAATCTCTGATTCCGAATTTCCAATAAAGACGGTTGTAAACATATCCAGCTTTTTCTCCTTTAATTCTGTAAGCGTACAGGTCTCACAGAAGGTTCCCTCTCGTCCTATGTTCTGTGTGTAACCGCAGGCGCGACTTTCTTCCACACCATGCTTCATCAGAATGTCGCATGCATGCCGTAAATGATCCGGTCTCAAATGACTGGATGGATTATAAAGTGCCATCACAAAATCACCCTGAGCTGCTGCAATCAGTCTCTTCTCAATCTGTGTCCACGGGGTCAGTTGGTCACTCAGACTGATCGTACAGAAGTCATGATTGAGTGGTGCTCCAAGTAAAGCTGCACCGCTACTCGCCGCAGTAATGCCCGCAATCACTTCTATTTCCGCCTCTGGATAATCCTTTGAAAGCTCATACATCAGAGATGCCATTCCGTATATACCTGCGTCTCCGCTGCAAATCATAGATACAGTCTTACCCTTTGCAGCCTCCTCAAAGCACATGTGACAACGTTCTGTCTCTTGACGCATTGAAGTTGTCAGCAGCTCCTTACTCTGAAATCTTGCCCCCAACAGCTTTAGGTACACCGAGTATCCGATGATGGTATCACTCTTCTCCAGCGCTTCCAACGCCTGCCCTGTCATCATCTCTTCACTTCCGGGACCAATTCCGACTACATAGATTTTATACTTCTTCAATGACGATTCCCTCCTGATGCTTGCTGTCAAATGTCCATTTCTTCCTTACAACGGCAATGGTCATGCCGTCCTCTGCCTGTTTTTTCAGAATCAGCTCTCCATCTTCTCCTGCTGCGTTCATGGCTGCCCGCTCACAGACATTGTCCACTCCAGTCCTTTCTTTTACGAAATCCGATGAAGAAAATGTACCCTCTACCGCCTGCAACTCCTCAGCAGTATAAGTGACAAAAGGAACCCGGTGGCTGTTTGACCATCTAACGAGACATTCCTCCTGCTTTTTTAAATCAATGGAAGCAAGGGCGAGAATGTCTGTATTTTGAAGCTGCAGCTCCCCGATCTTCTTTTGTATCCATGTATCAAGCTTTTGATAGGATGTTCCCTGTTTGCAGCCAATCCCGATTACATACTCTTTGGGCTTTAACCTCAAGATTCCGTGAGAAAGTTCTGTCAGATCAGATGAAATCACGATATCCACCATCTCCTGCTGCAATACCTTAGCGGAAATGCGTGCAATGCCTTCTCGGTTCTGAATGGTCAAATCATTTTGTAGCGCAAATAAATCTACTGCAAATGTATCATTCACATCGGTTGCCGTTGTGATGACTGGTATCGCACCGATTTTCTCCGCAATCCTCTTTGCCAGAGCGTTGGCTCCTCCTGCATGCCCAGATAATATTGGAATCACAAACTGCCCACCCTCATCCATGCATACCACAGGACTGTCCGACAGCTTATCCTGCACACAGGGAGCGATCGCACGTACAGCGATCCCACAGGCTCCAATCCATACAAGTGCACATCCGACACGGAACTGTTCCTTCGTCCAGTTCAGGAGTTCGCCAGAATGCAAATCTTCATGCATTTGAAAGATTTGCACATCTTCTTCCTGCCACCCAGCAAAGGTTTCCTTAGCAAGTTCATTTCCCTTCTTCGTGAAACTGATGACCGATAGTCTCATTTTGTCCTCTTTCTGTATTCTGTCTCAAAATCTGGCGCATATAACCTGGATTTCTGATAATTCTGGTGGATCAGCACATCTCCCACTAATACAAGTGCTGTCTTTGTAATCCGATGCTCTTCTGCCACAGACGGCAGACTTTGCAGAGAGCACAGATAGGTCTCCTCATCCTCCCACGTCGCCTTATAGACAAGTGCCGCCGGCGTATCTGCATCATACCCACCTGCTATCAATCTGTCAGTTAGTTCCCTCAGCATTCCTGTACTAAGATAAATCGCCATAGAAGTGTGATGTGCCGCCAGATGCTCTATTTTCTCCAACTCCGGCACCTGCGTTCTGCCCTCCATACGGGTAATAATCAATGTCTGCGACACATCCGGCAGTGTATATTCCAGATTCAGCGAGGCTGCCGCACCGAAACAGGCACTGACTCCCGGGCAGCTCTCATACGAAATTTGAAGCGTATCCAGTCGATCCATCTGTTCCCTGACTGCTCCATAGATGCTTGGCTCCCCTGTATGAAGGCGTACAGTCATCTGATGCTGCGCTTCTGCCTCCTGCATCACCTGTATGACCTCATCTAATGTCATGAGTGCACTATTATAGATCCTGCTGCCCTCTTTGCACATATTCAACAGTTCGGGATTTACCAATGAGCCTGCATAAATGACGACATCTGCCTGCCCTAATAATTTGCTTCCCCGTACCGTGATCAGATCCACAGCTCCTGGTCCTGCCCCTACAAAATATACCATTGTATTGTTCCTTTCCCTGCCTGCCTCCGACATGATTTTCCTTCTCCAGTCAGTCCACCTTGTTTACTGTTGTTCCAGAAGCTCCTGTAACAGCAGCTCCGCCCCTATACTCTTTTCCAGCTCTCCGAACTCATTTGCATACAGAATCGTCTCGATCTGCAGTCGTCCTGCTGCCCTGTTGTTGAGATGAAACTGAATTTTCTCCATCAGCAGCTGCATAACTGCCTCACATGTTCCGCTGTCCTTAAGGATTTGAATTGCTTCCTCTGTCGTAAGGCAGCTTAAGATTCTTTCTATAGACTCAATCGGTACATGCGCCTGAACGGCAGCTGCCGCAATGAGCTCCATCCGACAGTCTCCCTCCCTGGAATGTGTATTCATGATACCCCCAGCAACCTTCACTAGCTTTCCGATGTGTCCTGTCAGGAGCATCCTCGCAAAACCAAGCTCTGCAGCCATATCAATGGTCAGTCCAATGTAGTTGCTGCACTTCACACTTTTGTCAAAGTCATATCCGTAGGTACGCTGCATGTAATCGAGTCCGTAATTGCCCGGAGATATCGCAATGAGCGTCTGACCCTCTGCTCTCCTTTGATTCAGCTCGACCCTGATCGTATCAAGCAGTGCCTGTGAACTCATCGGCTCTACGATTCCGCTTGTTCCGAGGATTGAAATACCACCGACGATTCCAAGTCTCGGATTAAAGGTCTTCTCTGCAAGCTCCTCACCTGCAGGAACAGAAATGATCACATACAGAACCCCCTGATAGTCTGTCAGGGCACACACTTCTCTGACTTCCTTCTCTATCATTTCACGTGGTACATGATTGATGGCTGCATTGCCAACTGGCTGATCCAGTCCCAGTCTCGTCACACGTCCGACTCCGACTCCTCCGTCTATGTGAATGAGCAGTCGGTCAGCCTGATTGACTGCCTGTATGCTTTCCGACTGACTGCTACTTGCCATAACCATTGCGTAGACATAGGCTCCCGTCGTCACATCAGGATCATCTCCACCGTCCTTTTCTACGGCACAGCTGACAGATGCTTCGCTCCTCTGGATATCCAGCAGCTTTGCTGCAAACGGAATGCCCTTCGGTGTATTAATCGTAATATTCTTTTTTTCTATGCCAGTTAAAAGCATATAGGCGGCAGCCTTTGCTGCTGCCGCTGCACAGCTCCCAGTTGTGAATCCATAGCGCATATGACTATCTCCCCAGCTCATACAGCAGTGCATTACAAATCGCTGCTGCTACATTGCTCCCGCCTTTTCTGCCTCGATTGATGATATATGGAACATCCGTTTCCATAATTAGTTCCTTGGCAGCAACGACATTCACAAAGCCCACAGGAACACCTATGATAAATGCAGGTCTGTATATCCCGCTTTGCAGCATTTCATACAGACTGACCAGAGCGGTCGGTGCATTACCAATTGCAAATAGAACTGGTTTCTCAAGCTTTGCCGCCATCTCCATGCTGACCGTGGCACGTGTTACATTCCTGTCGTATGCCATAGCAGCCACCTCTTCATCTGCCATAAAACAGTGTGCCATTCCTCCATGTCTTTCCAATGCTTTCTTATTAATACCGGCAAGTGCCATGTTCGTATCCGTTACAATATCTGCTCCATCTAAGAGCAGTTTCTTCGCTAGTTCCACGGCATGATCTGCATAGGTCAATGTATGTGCATATTCAAAATCTGCACTTGTATGAATGGCACGCATGGTAACAGGAGCCTCATCTGCAGGGAGAGTTATGTGCATCCGGTTCATTTCCTCCTGTATGATTGCGAAGCTTTTCTTTTCTATGTCTTCTGGTCTAATATACTCAAGCTTTTCCAATGATCTTTTCCACCTTTTTCACTAAGTTCTGATTTTCTTCATGCTTCTTGACTGCAATTCTGTAATACCCCTGCTCAAGCCCCCGAAAGTTCCGGCAGTCCCGTATCAAAATGCCCTGTTCGAGCAGCTTCTCATACAACGGGAATTTGCTTTGCAGTAACAGAAAGTTCGCATCACCTGGATAAACTCGGATACCAAGTTCTGCAAGCGCATGCTCTAGATAGTCTCTTTCCTGCTTCACATAAGCCTCAGTTCTTTCTGCATAATTGATTTCCTGAATTGCTGCCAGCCCCGCTGCCTGTGCAAAGCAGGACAGATTCCATTCCGGCAGCTGTGCCTGGATTCTCTCACATAGATGTCTGTCACTGCACATCAGATATCCGAGTCTGACACCTGGTATGGCATAGAGCTTCGTGAACGATCTAATCACGATGACATTGGTGTAATCCTGTAAAGCCTGCTCATTTGTTAAACTCTTTTCTTTGATTAGACTTTCTTCTCCTGTAAATTCTATAAAGCTTTCATCCAGTATAACTATAATCTGTCTTTCCTTGCATACCTTCAGAATCTTGTAAAGAAGCGCCCTATCAATCAGTTGACCAGTAGGATTATTCGGATTGGCTAAAAAAAGCACATCCAGATTTTCGGTAAGTACCTTCAAAAAAGTATCTGTCAGGCAAAAGTTACACTCCTCCTGCAGCTCATAAAAGAATGTCACTGCATCGACTGCCCTTGCCGACCTTTCATAACCATAAAAGGACGGTATCGGAATCAAGACACGTTTGGGTCTGATGGCATGCATAACAGCTACAAACAGTTCGGACGCTCCGTTACCGCATACAATGGTATCTGTATCTGCTCCATTTGACCTGCTAATGTCTGTAATCAGCTCTGTTGCGTGAATATCAGGATAAGCATGGCATAGATTGACTGCATCAGTCAGCGCTGTCCGAATGCGTTCTGGAATCCCCAAAGGATTGATATTGACTGAATAATCGGCCGTAATCTGATTTCTGTAAATATCTCCTCCATGAATTACATCCTCCATATAGCAATTCCTCCTAACAGAATGAGACAAGCCGCCTCGCACAAAAATGCTGCCAGATACATCAGCTTGTTGACCCTCACAATATCCTCATTCTCTACTTCTCTATCATCATCACCGATATATGGCTTCTTCACAAGCTCTCCAAAATAACTTGCATCCCCTGCCAGTCTGATGCCAAGTGCTCCAGCACATGCCGCCTCTGTCTGTGCAGAGTTAGGGCTTGCATGCTGATAACGATCCCTTTTCCAGATCTTCCATGCCTGGTGACTGTCATAGTCTCTGCCCCCAATCCTACATGCTAGTATGATTAACCATGCACTGACTCTAGCTGGAATATAATTCATCAAATCATCGAGCTTCGCAGCAGCCCTGCCAAAGTACAAATATTTGCCATTCTGATATCCGATCATGGAATCCATCGTATTAACCGCCTTGTATAAAAAGCCTAGTACAGGACCTCCAAGTGCAGTATAAAGCAGGGGTGCAATCACTCCATCGGATGTATTCTCTGCGACTGTCTCTACTGTTGCCCTGATGACACCCGCTCTGTCCAAAGCGATCGTATCTCTCCCAACAATCATAGATACTGCAGCTCTGGCGGCTTTCAGATCATTTTCCTGAAGTCTGCGATATACCTTCATGCTCTCATCTTTCAGACATCTCATGGCCAGAATCTGATAGGTCATGATGCCCTCAATCAGGCACCCTGCCACAGGATGTAAATAATAGGCAATCCATAAGCAGACACCCGACAGAAGGGCTGTCAAAAGCAGAACCAGAAGGACGAGAAAGATTCCTTTTGCAACCTGTTTCTGATCCTTTTTGCCAATCAGCCATCCTTCCAGCATGTGAATCCATGCCCCAATTAGACGGATCGGATGCGGCAGATTGTATGGATCACCTAAAATGAGATCTAATATAAATCCGATCAATGTTGCTATGATATGGTAAAGCATCAAGATATCTCCTTCATTTGTGTCAGCAGGATTCGAAAAACGCAATCTGACAGTGGCTGATTGCTCTCTTCTCTCTCACGCTGTCTCGTGGAATCACCGTCTGTTTCCATGATGACCCCGAGTGTTGTATGATATCCCGTCCCATTTTGGGTCTGAAAATCAAAATAGTCTCTTCTAGTCAGACTGCTTAAGACTGCCATGATTGTGCCCCCATGCACGACAGCAGTAATATTCTGTATTTTCTCCGCTTTTTTCTGTTCTCGAAGCAAAATCAAGAGCAGTCTCTCCAGTCCTTTCATACATCGTTCCGTGTAGGCTTCTCTAGATTCACCTTCAGGAAAGGGATTGCTCCCGCCACTATCTATCCACTTTTGATACGCTGCATTTCCATGCAATTCCGCTGCATTCATTCCCTCAAACGCTCCGAAATCAATCTCCACCCACTCTGAAATCATAAGATCAGGTGTCCTTCCATACAGAAGATTTGCAGTCTCGACACAACGCTTCATCGGAGAAGACACAAGCATTCCTGCAGCGTTTCTCTCACCTTTTTCCAAAAGCTGTTCTTTCCCATGCTCTGACAAGCCCTCATCTGTTTGTCCCAGATACCTATGTTCCTCATTTGACTGCGTTAATCCATGTCTCATCCAGTCAATCTCTATTTCAACTTCTGTCCGATTCCACATATCACACGCTCCACTGTATCAGCTCTTTTGGCAAGCTCAATCAACAACCTCCCCAGCCTTTCCCGATAAGTCCGTTCCATCTCATCTATCGGTACAATTCCGTTTCCAATTTCATCACAGATCAAAATGCAGTCAGGATGCTCCTCACAATAATCCAGAATCACCTGCTCCGCATCCTCATCATTTTGCAGAAGCTCCCGAAACCAAAGATGCATATGATTCACAATCTGTCCCTGATGCTCCTCATGCTTTTGAATCACATACGCAAGCTTCCCCTGTGCAAATCCGCCAATATATAATTCCATACACCCTTTGCCTCCCTCATGTATCGATTCAATTGCTTCTTAAAAGTCAAATATAACACAATATATCAATCATCACTCAAAGAAATGAAAGTACTGCGACCACGACGGCAATCATACCCTCGCAGAGTGTCACGAACCATCCTGCTGTATCTCCAGTGATTCCGCCCAACTCTCTGTAGCTGCGCCATCTGAAATAAAAAAATGTAAGCCCTGCGGCACATACCACAACGGCTCCCTTCCAGCCAGCAAACAACCGTATCGCTGCAACACCAAGTCCAAGCTGGATCAACAGCCATACCAGTACTGTCTTTCTCTCTGCTCCCTCGGCAAATGTATATAATAATCCATCCTTCTTTGCCAATTGCAACGTCACCACACCAATTCCGCTGAGACACCTTGCAATCAAAAAGCCAATCGCAATCATCAAAATTCCCTGCTGAGACTGTACCTCAGATACGACTCCTATATAAATCAGATAATACAGAATCAGCATAATCACTGAAAAAGCTCCGATATGTGGGTCCTTCAAAATTTCCAGCTTGCGTTCCTTCGACTGATAGGAATGAAAGGCATCCATTGTATCCATATATCCATCTACATGAATCCCTCCAGAAATCAAAAGTGAAATGGCTGCTCCAACTAGTGTCCTGCAGATTGTGCCGATTCCGAAGTGAAAGCAAAAAGCAAACCAGCCATAAAAAAGTAGACCAATCACAGCCCCGATCCATGGAAAAAAGATGAGAACATACCTCATGTCTTTCTCTTCCCATGCAAATTGTGGCACAGGAATTTTTGAATACATCGAAAAAGCAATGATGAATGACTTGATTAGAGACACTCTGACTCTCCTCCTTTGATGATGATGGGAATTCCGACAACCACCTCTGTGACCCTGTCTGCCATAGCAGCAAGCCGACAGTTGATCATCGCCAGAGCCTTTAGATACTCTGTTGTGGATTCATCGTAGGAAATTCCGTCTTCAAATACATTATTTGATACAATGACTAAATGCTGAAGTTGCATGGAAAGACAGGTAACATCCAAAATCAGCTTTTGTAGGACTCTATTTGCATCCACTATATGACCATCACGAAACATCTCATTTGCCGTCAGGTTTGACATACATTCCAGAAGAGCCCCCGTTCTGATTACTTTTCCAGTTGCCGACAGATCTGCATGTACCGATGTTTCTCCTGCTTGAATCCTATCGGCTTCCAATTTCGAAGTCATCGTGTAGGCTGCGTTTATAAGATCCACAGGCTGTTCAATCGTCATAAATCCCTTCCCCTGACGCAGAAGCCGATGTCTTTCTGCCTTTTCCCTGCTTTCCTGATCACAGAGCTGCATCGTGGCAATATAGAATTTGATTCCGTCAAAGTCCTTTAGTTGTTCCTCAGCATAAGCAGACTTACCGCTTCCGCTTCCTCCGATGATCAAGTCAATCATACTGTTATTCCTCTTTGAATCTGTGATAGGGTTCCATTGCCGCTGTCTGAAAGGTCGTACGATTCTGATAAAGTGACAGTGCCAGATCCAAAAGAGGAAAGAGCATAACTGCTCCTGTGCCCTCTCCGAGTGCCAGTCCTGCATCAATCACTGGTGTAAGTTGAAGCTCTTTCAGGATTACCTCTACTGCCGGCTCCCTGCTTTTATGAGAAGCAAGCATATAATCCTTTGCTCCTGGACACAGTCTTTCTGCTGCTAGTGCTGCCACTGCACTGATAACGCCGTCAATGACAACTGGTATATGAGAAAGTGCTCCGCCTAAAAATACGCCTGTCAAGCCTACTAGGTCAAAACCTCCGACACAGCACAATATACGAAACGGATCCTCTTGACTTAGCTCATGATACTGAATGGCATCTTGTATCACCCTGATTTTCCTCGCAAGTCCCTTATCATCAAGTCCTGCTCCCCGTCCAGTCACTCTGTCTACGCTACAGCCGATCAGAGCCGCTGCCACTGCGCTGCTCATTGTGGTATTCCCGATTCCCATTTCTCCTGTGGCAAGGATTCTGTAGCCTGATTCTTTACATTGACTTACAAGGTCAATCCCTGTCTGTATTGCAGTCAGAGCCTGTCCTTTTGTCATAGCAGGCTCTTTTGCGAAATTCTTTGTTCCACAGACAATCTTTCTATCCAACACACCTTGAAAATGCTCGTGGCTGTTTACACCGATATCAACTGGAATGACATCTACATCGGCTGCTGCCGCCATTCTTCCTACAGAAGTTCTTCCCTCTCCCATCAGGTGCGTCACAACAGCCGTGATTTCCTGTCCGGACTGACTGATGCCTTCCTCAACCACACCATGATCGGCACACATCACAATCACAGCTCTCTTACTAATCTCCATCTCTGCTGTTCCCTGAATGGCTCCAATTCTCGCAGTCATCCTCTCAAAGCTTCCCATACTGTCCAAAGGCTTCGCTATATGATCCCAGTTTTGCAGCACTGCATGATAAATGGTGGCATCCGGGGGGTCTATTCTAATATTTTTTAAATCTTCTATATTCACCACTCCAATGATTCCTCTCCGTAAACCTCAAACAACAGCTTCTCTTAACATCTGATAAATCTTCTTCATATCCAGTGAGCTTCGCAGCCCCTCTGCAAGCTTGTCATACTGCACTTCTTTATAGGCTCTGTAAGGCATCAGTCCGTCTGTTTCCACGCGAACCCCCTTACGCTTTGCAAGGCTCTGTATCACAGTCTGCGCAGCGACACTTTGATCAAAGATGCCGTGTATGTATGTACCATAAACATTTCCCTGCTGGCATCCATCCATGCGATTGACTTGTTTGGTCATTTCCTTTTCTCCACCATTTTCGATGGTACAAAGTGGTTCTGCTTGCTCCTGAATGCTCGTACAGCCCATATGAATCTCATACCCCTGCCACTCACATCTGGTTAACCCTGAAAAACATCCCGAAACTGCACAAAACACTCCGTGAACCTGTGTCCTTGTCTTCGTCTCCTCTAATACCGTTTCTACTGGGAGAAGCTCCATCCCACGGATAGAACCGCCCTCTTCCATACAGTGCGGATCTGCAATGGTTCTTCCAAGCATCTGATACCCTCCACAGATTCCGAAAATCGGGATTTCCCCTGCTCTTTTTCGAATCGATGCTTCCAATCCATTCTGTCTCATCCATTTCAAATCTCCCATCGTGTTCTTACTGCCTGGCAAAACAATCAGATCTGGATGATGCAGCTCTTCCACAGAAGTCACATAACGTACAGACACCTGTTTAATCTGCTCAAAGACAAATAAATCTGTATAATTAGAAATTCTCGGATACTTAATCACTGCAATATCCAGTATTCCTTCTTCCTTTCGATCAAAGCGTACACTCTGGCTGTCCTCCTCTTCCAAAGAAAGCTCCATATAAGGAACAACACCGACGACCGGAACACCACCTCGTTCCTCTAACATCGTCAACCCAGAATCCAGGATGCTCCTGTCTCCTCTGAATTTATTGATGATAAGTCCCTGTACACGATTTTTCTCCTGCTCCTCTAATAACATCAAGGTTCCCAGAAGTTGCGCAAATACACCGCCGAGATCGATATCTCCAACTAGAAGTACTGGAGCATCTACCAGTTCTGCCAATCCCATATTGACGATGTCGTTTTCCTTTAGATTGATCTCTGCTGGACTCCCCGCACCCTCGATTACAATGATGTCTGCCTGCTGTTCTAGTCTCCGAAAAGACCTTAGGATCTGTGGAACCATCTGCGGTTTGTATGCGAAGTATTCCCTTGCACTCATATTACAAAGCACCTCACCGTTTACAATCACTTGTGAACCTGTATGATTGACTGGCTTTAGCAATATGGGATTCATATCCACGGACGGTTCCATACCAGCAGCCTCTGCCTGCATCGCCTGCGCCCGTCCCATTTCCAGTCCATCCGCTGTGATAAAGGAATTTAATGCCATGTTCTGAGATTTGAACGGCGCAACTCTATACCCGTCCTGATGAAAAATTCTACAAAGTCCCGCTGTCAGCAGGCTTTTCCCTGCGTTTGACATCGTTCCCTGTATCATGATGACCTTTGCCATACCATATCCCGCTTTCTGATCTGTATATTGGCTGCCTGAGCAGCTTCTAACAGCTTCTGATTCAAATGATTCTGTGAGCCGAATGTATCCTGACAGCAGATCAGACTGCCGCATGAGAGCATTTCCTCTCTGGCTCTCTCGTAATCCGCTTCTGTAAAATCCTCGTATGCTCTAACAGAAATCACCTGACAGGCAAGTACCCGTGCCACTGGATAATCTAGATCGTTTTCTGCAAGAATGCCTGTCGAGAAGGGAATGCCCTTTCTCTGCAGCTCTCGGAATACAAAGCTTCCCGTATGATTACCAGCTATGACGAACACCTCTGGTCTTCCCTGTACTCTTTCCAACTCAACAAAACCGTTCTGCTCTTCAAAGGAGCCTTTTTCAATTCCATAAAACTGTTCGATAAAGCCGTCTCGAAAGATTTCTGCAGGTGTTCCGAATTTCTCAATATGCTCTCCACGTACACATAAGAGTTTATCTGAAATTCTCTCTGCAAGGTCTAATTCATGCAGGGCAATGAGAACTCCGATTTTCTTCTGCCTCGTCAACCCCTGCAAAATCGAGAGAAATTCCAGCTTGTATTTCACATCTAAATAGGAAGTCGGTTCATCTAAGATGAGCAAATCTGGCTCCTGACAAAGTGCCCTTGCTAAAAGAACTCTCTGCTTCTGCCCGTCGCTTAAGTAAGCAAATTCACGCTCACTTAAGTCCGTAATCTGAACAAGATCCATGACCTCCTCTACGATTTCCCTGTCCTGTTCCCCCAAAATGCCAAGACGATTAGTATAGGGGTATCTTCCGAGTGCTACCACCTCACGCACGGTCATCAGCTCCGGTGCCAAACGCTCCGTAAATACGACAGCCACTCTCTTTGCCAGTTCCTTTTCATTCAGCTCCTGAATGGATACATCCTCAATCCGTATCTGTCCAGAGATCATTTTGAGCTGATTACAAAGACTCTTTAAAATCGTTGATTTTCCTGCTCCATTTGGTCCGATCAGGGCGATAATTTCCCCCTTTGAAAGAGAAAGTGCAATCTCGCGTATGAGCGGAATTCCATGGTATCCGACTGTTAGGTTTTCAGTTTTCAGATAGGACTGATTCATAGGCTACTCCATTGAGATTTGTTGATTTTTATGTTTTAGCATGACATAGATGACAACTGGTGCCCCGAAAAAGGCCGTCATTGTGCTGATGCTGAGCTCTGTGGGGGCAAAAATCGTCCTCGCCAACAGATCACAGAACATACAGAAGATACCTCCCCCAAGAAAGCAAGCTGGAATCATCAGGATCGGCTTCGAGGAATGAAACAGTCTCCTGATCACCTGCGGTACAGCAATACCAACAAAGGAAACTGGACCTGCAAAAGCAGTCACACAGGCTGACAAGATACTTGAAAGAATCACCAATGCAATGCGAAAAAGTCGGATATTGACACCCAAATTTCCTGCATAAGTCTCTCCAAGCTGATATGCATTCATCGGCTTTGACAGCATAAATGCCAAAAAGGAAGTCACGAGAACAATCCAGAATACTGTCTCTACGTTGCTCCATGAAATTCCGGAAAAGCTGCCGAGTGACCAGTTGTGCAGATTTACAATGTCCGTATCATCTGCAAATGTCACAAGAAAGTCTGTAACTGCTGAACAGATATAGCCAATCATAACACCAACCAGCACTAGTACAGACATGTTCCTAACTCTTCTTGCCACTAAAAGCACCGCCCCCATAGAAAGCATAGCCCCTATAAATGCTGCCAAAATCAGATCAAAGGAATGAAGCACTCTGGATCCCTTCAGATAGATAATCATGGCAACAGCCACAACGAGCTTCGCTCCTGATGAAATTCCTAAAACAAACGGTCCTGCAATCGGATTTCTGAAAAAGGTCTGCAGCAGATAGCCCGACAACGCCAATGCACCGCCAAGAAGCATGGCTGATAGTGCCCGTGGAATCCTGATTTCATACAAAATGGCTACAATGGTCTGATTCTCACTGTTCCCAAGTAAAAATGTCCACAACTCCTCTGCTGATATCCTGATGCTGCCTACGCATACACTCAGTATGAATAGCAGGAACAGCAAGAAAATCAGAAATAGAAATCGTAATATATACTTACCCGTACTATTCCAGCCGGTATATGTAGTCTGTCTGCTCACTCGCCGCATCCTCCGAGATTAACATTGCATGAAATTCCTCAATCATACTTCCTGCACTCATAGATTTCTGATATACATTCTGCGTGGTACACCATACATTTTGGTTCTGTACTGCCTTAAAATCCTTCAGTAGACTGCATTTTTGAAGCAAGTCATCAGTCGTTCTGATTTCTCCGTCTATCGTGCTGTTATAGACTAAGTAATCCGCATCCTTCGCCTTCGCATAGAACTCTTCTAACTGCATATTGACAGAGGAGGAAGCATTTTCTTCTCCCTGCAGATCTTGAAACAGATAGGTTCCGCCCGCCAACTCGATCATTTTGGCAACATAATCATTTGTTTTCCGCACAACAACGGTCTCGTTGGAGGTAATGTAGAAAAACACTACCGTTTTCCCTGTCTTGTCTATCATTCCCAACCTGTCATAGCGCTCGCTCTGCTCCTGAAAGGCTTCCATCGCCTGTTCTTCATGACCTGTGAGGATGCCATACAACTTGACCCACTCTGTTCGTCCAAGTGGATGCGCTTCATAGCTGGAGCGATCAATCAGCACAGGAATACCAAAACTTTCAAGCTTCTCCTTTACATCTGGAGAATGTAGAATCATGGTAGACTCAATGGTCAGTTCACAGCCCTCTGACAGGATGCGTTCATAATCTGGAGCATTGTATTTTCCTGCATACTGTATGAGTCCCTGCTCCATTGCCACCTTCGCTGCATCAATGTGCCAGTCCTCCTTCTTTAGTCCTGATAAACAGATGTTTTCTATTGCATCTGCTGCTGTAAACATATCCATTGTTGCAGAGGCAACCAGATAAATGTGATTGACTGGAGCAGCAAGGACAATGATCTGCGGATCCAGATCCTCTGGCATCGAACCATTCCCTGTATTTAACAAATAACGACTGCCATCTGATATAGAAATCAGGATAAAGCCGTCGTTATAGTAATCTACTGCATATTCAGTTGCATAACTAAGCTTCATACTGTGGTCATAGGTCAGGCTCTGGCTAATTGTATGATCTGTGGTATTCCACTGTGTCGTTTTTTTGTCAGCACAGGCTGTACACAGAGTGACCGTCAGACACAATAAAATCAGAATGAGGTTCTTTCTAAGGTTTTGTTTAGGCTGCTTCATGATTTCTTTTCTTTCTTCTGTACATCAATACACCTGCTATCATCAGGCATCCTGCTATGCCGAAAAATGCTACTGGAACACTTCCCACATCTGCTCTTGTAATAGAAGCAGAATCAACCTGAATGGTATAAGCAATTTCATGCGGCTCACTCATGGCAACTGTATCTGCTATGACCTCAATTGGTTCATCAAATGCCTGCACCGGAAGTTCAAAAACTGAATTTCCCTCTGTATTCACGGGATGATAGGTCATATCATCAAGCTTCATGTAGTCATAATTGGGGCTGCTCCATTCGATCTGAATCGTTGCCTGTCCGTCTGACACTTCCATCTCAGCAGGTGAAGTGATGGAAGCGCGCCCGCTTCCACCCTCTAATCCTACATCTGCCTGATAGATTCCGTCCTTTAGCTCTATTGTAGCATTCTGCATATTATTTTACCATCTCTGGATTTGACACGGATACCTTGTGATTATACCATTTTTCCTTTTCACCAATCAATGCCAAATCGAATTCCTTGTCGAGTGCTGGTACTGGAATGTCAAACCCATATACCTCTTTTGTTGTTTGATCACTATAGGTCACTGTATCGGTTGTTGGCTCAAGAAGCTTTGCTCCGTCCTTTGCTGCATCCTCTGCTGTTCCTACGAACAAATTGAGTATATTCTTGGAGGGCATGCTAATATGAAGGATCATCTCACCATTTTTTACGGTCAGAACACCTTTCCCTTCATATGCTTCATTGACATGAAACATGCTGCTGTCTGTATTAAAGTCTGCACTGTATTCGCCATCCGCCAAAGTAGCGCTGTCTGCGGAGGAAGCGACCTCTCCCAATGTCTTCAGGGCATCTGCTGTATGTGCTACATAAAGATCCTGAATAGCAGAAATGCCACCAAGTCCTGCAATCTGTGTATCAATACTTTCAAAGCCACCGTCTGCCGTAAACATACTCAGCCATGAGTCTTCATCATCACCTGCCATATCATTATTGGCATGATCTCCGGCTACTACCATCAACGGACGAAGAATGACCTTCTGATATCCAGCATCCTTCACACTTTCAATGACATCTTCACAGGAAGTACCTTCCGGCTCTCCCTCAACAGTTCCGATAAATGCATTTGGAAAGCCTAGCTTTGCCATCTGTGTTTTCATCTGGTCATATGTCACATTTGCTGTATGAGTGGTTCCGTGACCCATGAATACAAATGCAGTTCCGTCCTCATCTGCCACGTCCATACTGTCGTAGCCTGCTGTCTTGACAGCTTCCTCTATAATTGCCTTGGCTACTGCTTCCTTGTCTGCATTGATGACTGTAGCGTCTGAACCGACCTCACCTAGAAGTGGTTCTGCAATCGCTACCGCCTCGAACTTGTCACGATACTGATCCAATGCCTCTGTAAGTTCATCATATTCAGCCCCATGCATCAGATGAGTCGGCTGTACAACCAGATTCTTCACACCATTTGCCACAGCGCGCTCCAGTGCTTGATCTATATTATCTATCCTTTCACCATCGCGTGCCTGTACGTGATTGATGATAATCTGTGCCGTAAAAGCTCTGCGAACTGCCCAGTCAGGGTTTGCCTTCTGCAGTGCCTTCTCGATTCCACCGATATCTTCTGCGCGGCTGTCATTAAAGGACGTTCCGAAGCTGACTACCAGAAGCTCATTGTCTCCGATTTCATCTTGATTCAGGGGATCATCCTTAGAAGCATCTCCAGTATCTCTTCCGAAATAATCAGGATCTGCAAACTCTCCTTCTACTAATTCCTTCTGTGCATCTGTCAGCGCATCCCATGCTGCCTTAGCCGCTTCACACTGCGCATCTGTGTCTGCTGTTCTTGTCTGCACATAGATTCCATCAATGAGTGCTGCCACATTGTCTGCAGCTGTTTGGTCATCTACTACCTCTGGTGAAGCTTCCTCCGCTTCCGGTGCTTCTGTGGATTCTTCTACTGCCTCCTGCTGTTTCGGTGCTGCAGTTTCTGCTGTAGCACAGCCTGTAAGCATACCGCCCGACAATACGCCTGCGATTAGCAGTCCTAATACTCTGTTCTTCATAATCTTTTCTCCCTTTTGGCTGAATTTGCATTGTCGATGTCGATGTCGGCAGAAATATTGTACGATTTACGTTTGTCTTGTCAGAAAGATCAAAGAGTCTTCTGCACTCTTGCCTATCACATAAAAAAATCTATGCCACAAACGGCATAGAAATAAAAGCAGACTATGTGTGCTAAAAATGCATCGCAATCATCCGCATCCATCACAAACCAATTTCTCGTGGTCGTTACGTACAACATCTCAGGCAGGTCTCCTGGCTGAAAGATCATCATTCATGGCTGCCTTCCCAAATTTTCATTCAGTGGTCTATAGCCACAAACTCCCTTATCACAGTGACGAGTTCGTACAGGATTTACACCTGTTTCCCTTTTCACCAGAGCAGACATTCAATTGCCCCTCTGACACCTCTAATGCATTTAATTTTGAAACATACTCAGTATAATGGATTCTATGGTGGTTGTCAATTTTTAAGATTCCGTTTGATGAAAAAGTCACCCATACCCATTCGAAGTGGATCATAGGTGACTTCCTTTTATGCAATCAGATTTTTCATACTTCTGAGACTGATTCCGAGTGTAGAGGTGTTGTGTAGCAGTGCTGAGGTAGTAGGCTGTATCACTCCCGCCACTCCCAGTATAATCAGTCCAGTATTGAAGCCGACGATGAACCGATAGTTTTTATGGATTCGTTTCATCAGTGCATCACTGAGTGCCTTTAGAGTCACGATCTCATACAGGTTATCTGCACCGATCGTTACATCCGCTATTTCGCGCGCAATTTCCGCTCCATCACTGATGGCAATCCCGACATCTGCTGCTGACAAAGCTGGTGAATCATTGATACCGTCACCGATCATGATGACTCTGTGACCTGCCGCTCTTTCCTGTTCGATAAAGCCAGCCTTATCCTCTGGGAGCACCTCTGCATAGTATTCATCCACGCCGACTCGCTCTGCGATTACACGAGCCGTCCGTTCGCTGTCTCCTGTCATCATAACAAGCTTCTTAATTCCAGCTTTTCTGAGAGAATTAATCACAGCACTGGCTTCCTCTCGCAACGGATCTTCGATACAGATTACGGCTGCAAGAACACCGTCTATGGCCAGATACAAATGTGAATGCTCTGATGGTAAGGTTTCAAACTGCTCTCTCTTATCTTCTGGCACGACACATCCCTCGTCAGTAAACACAAAATGAGAACTGCCGATCACTACCTTTTTATCACCCAGCATCGAGGAAATTCCGTGTGCCACGATATATTCCACCTTAGAGTGCAGCTCTTCATGCGTTAGATTTTTCTGTTTTGCGGCATCTACAACTGCCTTTGCCATCGAGTGAGGAAAATGCTCTTCCAGACAAGCAGCGATACGCAACAGCTCATCCTCTGGCTCACCATTAAAGGACAGAACTCCTGCAACGGTAGGCTGTGCCTTGGTCAATGTTCCCGTCTTGTCAAATACAATGGTGTCAGCCTCTGCGATAGCTTCCAGATAGCGACCGCCCTTTACAGTCACATTATGAACGCTCGCCTCCCGAATCGCAGACAGCACAGAAATCGGCATGGCTAGCTTCAAAGCACAGGAGAAGTCTACCATCAGGACTGCCAGTGCCTTAGTTGTATTACGAGTCAGCAAATAGACAAGCCCTGTTCCTAGAAGTGTATAGGGTACCAGCTTGTCTGCCAGATGTCCAGCCTTACTTTCCAGAGCGGATTTCAGCTTCTCAGATTCCTCGATCATCGTCACAATCTTCTCAAATCGGCTGGCGCCGTTAACCTCTCTGACACAAATCGTCAGCTCGCCCTCCTCAATAACTGTTCCAGCATAGGCATATCCATCGATGCATTTTCGTACAGGAAGTGATTCTCCTGTCAGTGATGCCTGATTGACCATAGCCTCGCCGTCCACCACTGTGCCGTCAAACGGAATCACATTGCCCATATGGATGACAACCGAATCTCCCTCTCTGACATCAGCAACAGATACGAGAATTTCCTGACCATCTTGGAGTAGCCACACCTTGTTGATGTTCAATGACATACTGCGCGCCAGATCCCCGACAGATTTTTTGTGTGTCCATTCCTCTAATAGCTCTCCAATACCCAGCAGGAACATAATAGAGCTTGCCGTATTGAAATCCCCCCTGAGCACGGATACTCCGATTGCTGTTGCATCCAGAACGGATACCTCCAGCCTCGCCTTGGATAGAGACACGAGTCCCTTCCAAATGTACTTTGCTGCACGCACCAGAACAAATGCTGTCCGAATCGGAAGTGGGAGCATCAGTCGATTACAGCCTCTCATTACGACCTTGATTACCAGCTTGTCCCAATAACTGCTGTTTAGTTCCCTTCCTGAATTCTCTAGATAAACGGAGGGAATCTCCGTCGTGCTGTAATGAAAGCTCTGCAGAGTCCTAAGCATCTCTGTTCTGCTGCCCACATACTCGATTGACACATCCTGTTGCCTCTCATACACCTTAGCCGAAAGAACCATATTCTGCGTACTCAGATAGTAGTGTAGGATATCTGCTTCTCGAAAAGACATTCTTCTCTGCTGCATATGGATACGCATACGGCCTCTGATCTCATGCTTAATCACAAATCTCATAAGTCATTATTCCTCTACTGTTTCATTTAGATCCTCGTATTCACGATCTTCTTCCTCTGACCTGTCCTCATTGATCTGCTGTGCTTCTGCATAGATATCCTCTGCATTCTCTTGGATGTTCGTTGCCGTCTTCATGACACACTCCTTTGCCCTCAGAGCAGCTGCCGTACAGCATGTATATACTTTTCTAGCATCCTTGCTCGCAAGAATTTTAATGCCAGCTGTTCCAAACAGAACACCTGCTCCAAAGATTCCAACCTTTTTCCAACCAATTACCTTAAAACATTCAAACATAAAAACATCCTCCTTTGTAAGTATAAAATAGATATTTTCATTATACCTTCCAAAAGAGGATGTTGCCATATTTTATATCTTATCGAGAAACTTTCTCATTAAATCTATTTGCACTCTACGCGATATACTGTTTTTCTGTTGATTGCTCCGATTTCTTCGAGTACACCCAGCATCCTGTATACCGTTGCGGCTCCGATTCCTGCATCCTGCTTAATCGCCTCGTAATAGATTTCCTTACAGCATGTGCACTGTTCTTGTAGAACGATATCCAAAATGATGGTTCTTTGCTTTGTCATTCTGAAGCCGTGTTGTCTTAATTGCTGTATAATTCTATCTTTTTTCATTTAATGGCAATGACCTCCACAGTTTTTGCATTCACCACCACATTGAATGGATCCGCCCCGCTGCTTTGTTTTAATCATACTGCGAACTGCAAGAATAATAACCATCAACACCACCAAACCTACGATTACTGTTCCCATAATGCCACCTCCTGATTCCTTGTTACTTCACATTCGCCATCTTAGGCATATTCACATCGAGTGTCTTGCTTTCCTGATAAGGTCTAAAGAGCAGATATACAAATCCGATTACACACAGGAATGCCACAACTGTTCCGATTCCAAATGCTCCTGTTACAACCAGGTCGCCCAACTGATATACACAAAGCGATACTAAATAAGCTAATCCTGTCTGGTATCCGATTGCAAACCAGAACCATTTTCTGTTATTCATTTCTCTCTTGATAGCTCCCATTGCTGCAAAGCATGGTGCGCATAGTAGATTGAATACAAGGAATGAATATGCTGCAACAGCTGACATACTGCCAGCAAGAGAGCTCCAGATTTCTAATCCATCTTCTGCCACTTCTGCCATTCCGAATAAGACACCAAACGTACCGACTACATTTTCCTTTGCAATCAAACCTGTCACAGCTGCTACTGCCATCTTCCAATCACCCCATCCAAGTGGTGCAAAGATTGGTGCTATGATGCTGCCTACGACCGCAAGGACACTGCTGTCAAGCTGTTCTGCCTCCAACATTCCAAAAGATCCGTCTACAAATCCAAAACTCATTAAGAACCAGAGAACGATTGTAGATAACAAAATGATAGTTCCTGCCTTTTTAATAAAGGACCAGCCGCGCTCCCACATGCTACGAAGTACATTGCCAGCTGTTGGCCAGTGATATGCAGGCAGTTCCATAACAAACGGCGCTGGATCTCCTGCGAACATTTTTGTTTTCTTTAATATAATACCTGAACAGATAATGGCTCCGATTCCTACAAAGTAAGCACTTGGTGCCACCCACCATG
>CAZACC010000016.1:0-30198 GCA_964483545.1 uncultured Lachnospiraceae bacterium | reverse complement strand
TGTCCACGTGGAATAATAATCTTGCCTCTTCGGTTGATGCTGCATAACAGCAGATGATCCTTCAAGTTTAATTTTTCAAGAGGCACTCCTACTACTGGTGATTCTCCTCTGATTACAAACTCCAAAGCCTCGACCTTGTCCTCAATCAACTGGTAGAGCGTTTCAATATTACTACCGATAGAATTCTGCATTGCACGAACATATCTGACAATATACTCTGCTGTAACATGCTTCGGATATATGATACTGCCAAGATCCAGAGAATCAATGACTGTATCAAATGAAATTCTGTTAATCTTTGTTATGATTTTTGCATTTGAAACTGATTTTGCAAATAACGATAAAAGAATGTTTTCTTCATCAAAATTGGTCAGAGAAATAAAGGCTTCTGCATGCGACAGATCCTCTTCCAGTAAAAGGCTCTGATCAATTGCATCTCCATTGATAATTGTAGCCTTCGGGAGCAAGGCACTCAGTCTCTCACAGCGTTCCTTCTTCATTTCAATAATCTTGACGGAAATTCCCATTTCCAAAAGCTGTGAAGCTAGATAATATGTAATTTCTCCGCCTCCGACAATCATCGCATCCTTCACCTGATTGTTTGCGATACCTAGCTTTTTGAATAACTGAGAAGAGCTTTTCGGGCTTGCTACCACGGATATAATATCTTTTTCCTTCAATACAAAGCTGCCGTTCGGAATCGTAATCTCATCTCCACGCTCGACCGCACAAACAAGAACATCATATTTATATTTAGATAACAATTCCATAATGGAATGATTACACAAAGGTGAATCTTCTGAAAGAACTATTTTTACAATTTCAACACGTCCTTTTGCAAAAGTATCTATTTTCTTTGCAGAAGGGACACGAAGTAATCTGGACATTTCATAAGAAGCCGCCAGTTCAGGATTAATAATCATGGACAATCCCATTTCCTCACGAATGACTTCTATTTCTTTACTATAGATTGGATTGCGGACTCTTGCGATCGTATTACAGTTTCCCATCTTTTTGGCAATCAGACAGCACAGTAGATTTAATTCATCAGAACCTGCAACTGCAATTAACAGGTCTGCGTCATCCAAACCTGCTTCTAACTGTACACTATAGCTTGCCCCGTTCCCAGTCACTCCTAATACATCAAATTCATTTGAAACAGATGAAACAACATGACTGTCTAGGTCAATGACAGAGATATCATGACCTTCATTTACCAGCTGCTCAGTCAAGGTAATACCAACTTTTCCGCAGCCAACAATTATAATCTGCATTTAATCCTCCATATAATCATATTTATTATTTATGATAGGGTTCTCCGTTGATTATCCGGAAACTCCGATAAATCTGTTCTAATAATATCACTCTCATCAGTTGATGAGGAAAGGTCATTTTGGAGAAACTTAAGTGAAAATCTGCATGATCTGAAACTGAATGATGCAGTCCGATCGAACCGCCGATTATGAAAATAATATGACTGATTCCGTTAATACCAGTCTGTTCGATTTTGTGAGCCAATTCCACGGAATCCACAGCATTTCCATTGATTTCAAGCGTTATGATATAGGCATCCTCGCGTATGTAGTGACGAATTCTCTCAGCTTCCTTCTTTTTGATCAATTCATCCTGTATAGGGCTGCTTTTATCTGGAGTTTTTTCATCTGCTACTTCAAACATCTGCAGCCTACAATATTTTGACAGTCTTTTTGTATATTCCGAAATGGCATCTGTAAAATACTTTTCCTTGATCTTTCCTACCGTTATTAAGGTGATGTTCATGTTTCAAATATCCCCTGATATAACTCATCAATCAAATGCTCCAAATAGGAATCCTCAAGCTCTGGATACTGTTTCAACATCAGATGCTTCATCACTTCTGTTCTCTTAAAATAGTTCAGTTCTTCTTCACCCTCCATACCTTCAGTTAACTGATCAATAGCGTCTGCTTTGTATGTTGCAGCAAACCATTCCAGTATTTCTGCTGTTTTGGAGTTTTCCATATTTGCTTCTCCGTCATATTTCTTAGCTGTCATCATAGAATGAATTCCCATAATAATAAAGACTATGAACATTAAATTTAGCACAATATAAGCAATGATCTTTACATTTGCAGCAAAATGAAGTGGAATAATGCCGACCATAATAAGTATCATAGCAATCAAACCGACTGCTCCCACAATCGTCAGTGCATATGCTGACGACTTGAAATTATTGGCTTTTTCCTCTGCTTTGACAAAACTCTTGGCCCGTTTGGGTGATGCCTTGTCTGCAGGCATTGCAGATTCCTCATTCTGACTGTCCATAGAACTATCTGCGTCAGCAGTGTTTTCTGCTGATTCAATTTCCCGCAAAAATACAACAGTCGCTCTTTTGGATAGCTCTTCATCTTCCTTTGAAACACTGAGTTCGTATGTATACGCATCACCTTCTGGTATTTGCGAAATCACACATGACATAATATCATTATACTCAAGAAATTTCTTCAGCAGTTCTATCTGGTTCTCTTCACCAAAAAGAATAGAACACCTTTCCTCTGTCTCTAACGATTCAACCAGTTCAGCATCACAGTCACTACAGACTGTGATTCCTTCCTTGTATTCTGTTTTACAATTTGGACACCATGACATTGTGTTTTCCCCTTTACCGAGTTGAAAGATACTCGTCTATTCCTTTTGCACCGGCTTTACCCGCCCCCATTGCCAGTATAACGGTGGCAGCTCCTGTCACTGCATCTCCTCCAGCATAGACACCCTCTTTAGATGTTTTACCGTGCTCTTCATCTGCAACGATACATTTCCATTTATTAACCTCAAGCCCCTCTGTCGTTGAAGAAATCAATGGATTCGGAGATGTACCAAGTGACATAATGACGGTATCAAGCTCCATCTCATATTCTGACCCTTCCTTTACAACGGGACGTCTTCTTCCAGATGCATCAGACTCTCCAAGTTCCATCTCTACACATTTCATTCCTCTAACCCATCCATTTTCATCCGTTAGGATTTCAGTAGGATTCGTCAAAAGATTGAATATGATACCTTCTTCCTTTGCATGGTGTACCTCCTCCACTCTTGCGGGGAGTTCATCCTCACTTCTTCTATATACGACATGCACTTCAGCTCCGAGTCTGAGTGCAGTTCTTGCAGCATCCATCGCAACGTTTCCGCCACCGACTACAGCAACTTTTTTGCCGATCATAATCGGTGTATCATAATCCTCATCAAAAGCTTTCATCAGATTACTTCTGGTCAGGTATTCATTTGCGGAAAAAACACCATTCGCATTTTCACCAGGAATCCCCATGAACTTTGGAAGTCCAGCTCCAGACCCGATAAAGATAGCCTCAAAGCCTTCTTCATTTAATAATTCATCAATGGTAGTAGATTTTCCAATGACTACGTTTGTTTCAATCTTGACACCGAGATGCTTTACATTTTCAATCTCTTTCTGTACAACCTTGCTCTTTGGAAGACGAAACTCAGGAATACCATATACCAGTACTCCTCCCGTTTCATGTAGAGCCTCAAAGATTGTCACATCGTATCCAAGCTTGGCAAGATCTCCTGCACAGGTCAGTCCTGCTGGACCTGAACCGATTACTGCTACCTTCTTTCCGTTCTTCTGTTTCGGAAGCTCAGGTTTGATTCCATGCTCTCTCGCCCAGTCTGCGACAAATCTTTCAAGCTTTCCGATTGAAACAGGCTCACCCTTGATTCCTCTAATACATCTTTGCTCACACTGACTCTCCTGAGGACATACACGACCACAGACAGCAGGAAGAGCGGATGATTCTCCAATGATTTTGCTTGCTTCTTCAAAATTCCCTTCTTTTACTTCATGTATAAATGCAGGAATATTAATAGAAACAGGACAACCCTCTATACATTTTGCATTCTTACAATTAATGCATCTGGTAGCTTCCTCACGTGCTTCTTCTTCATTATAGCCGTAGCACACCTCTTCAAAATTTGTTGCTCTAATTTTAGCATCCTGTTCCCTGACAGGTACTTTCTTTAATACATCCATTATTGATCACCTCCGCAGTTCCCACATCCGCCGTGATGTGTATCGCCTTCTTTGAGCTTCAGCATGGCTCTTCCTTCTTGTGTTTTATAAAGCTGCTGACGTTTCATAGCCTCATCAAAGTTAACTGCGTGACCGTCAAATTCAGGACCGTCAACACATGCAAATTTAACCTCACCATCTACTGTCAGTCTGCAGGCACCACACATACCTGTCCCGTCTACCATGACAGGATTCATACTGACGATTGTAGGGATACTCAAATCTTTTGTTAATAGACATACAAATTTCATCATAATCATAGGACCGATTGCCACACATACATCATACTTCTTCCCTTCATTCTGAACGAGATCCTTGATCACTTCTGTAACCATGCCTTTTCTCTTATAAGAACCGTCATCGGTTGTAACATACAAATTTCCCGCAACTGCTTCCATCTCTTTTTCTAAGATCAGCAGCTCATGATTTTTAGCTCCGACAATTACATCTGCATCAATTCCATTCTCGTGCAGCCATTTCACCTGAGGATATACTGGAGCTGTTCCGACTCCGCCTGCTACAAAGAGAATTTTCTTTTTCTTTAATTCTTCTACAGGTTCATGTACGAACTCTGAAGGCTGCCCAAGAGGTCCTGTGAAATCCCTGAAAGCATCTCCTTCTTTCAAAGAAGACATCTTATCAGTTGACGCACCAACTACCTGAAATACGATCGTAACTGTACCTTTCTCTCTGCTATAATCGCAAATCGTCAAAGGTATGCGCTCGCCCTTCTCATCCATTTTAACAATCACAAATTGTCCAGGAAGACATGTCTTTGCTACACGTGGTGCTACTACATCCATCACAAATATGTTTTCGGCAGGTGATTCTGCTTTTGATATTTTGTACATTTTAATGACTCCTTAATCCATATTATTCGTTATTTATCATCATAATTCAAAGCTGTATAAAAGGCAATACTATTTTCAGTTAAAAAGAATTGAAAATAATGAGAATTCATAAGCCCCCGTATCTGCATTAATCGTTACATTATAGAGCTCTCCAGTTCTGATGTCCACGCCAAAATATCGCCCTGTGCTCTTCTCATCCCCCTCATTTTGTTGAAATTCTTCTACTAAATAATAAACACGTTTACCTGCTTTTGCAGCCGCATTACAATGATATTTATATTTTGTACTTCCATCCTTGGAAGTACCTGAAACATCGGATAACTGACCCTTTCCGAACAAAGTCATGACAACTGCATTCTCTGCTGTTGTCGTATCAATCAGAGATACAATATTCAGCTGATATTTCACTTCTGTTTCTAGGCTTTTGGTACCGTCTTTGCTGATTGCAATAAATCGATAATGACTATTTCCCAACGGCATCGGAATCGGAATCGTGTATGGATTGGATTCCTCAGTCGGCTCAGAGCCGTCGTTCGTATAATAAACGAATGCACTATCTGAATCTTCTGTGGTGACAGTAATCGGCTCTGGTTCACTATAAGTGCCTCCAGATGGCGTTACTACAGGCTCTGCTGGTATGACCAGCTCAATCTGGTATGTTCGAGTGACTGGCTCACTTGTGATTCCTTTTGGATTAACAAATACTGCCGTAATGACATTCACACCCTCTTCAAGAGTCAATGGGGTATCATACTTTTTCCCATCAGATGTCGGTATGCTTCCATCGGTTGTATAATAAATATTTCCTTCACCCGAAGACAACAGCTTCAAAATTTCTTTATGGTCGTATGTTCCTTCTTCTAAGCTGAATTTAGGTGGATCAGAAATATATTGATTAAATTGAGAAGCAATCTCTACATTATCACATGATTTAATCAATTGACTGATCGCATGATCATCATTTTTTTGTATATAAACTGCGACAATATGCTCATAAATGGACAAATTGTCAGGCACTTCATCCAGTAATGGCAGTAATATTGCCAAAGCCTCATCATATTGATGATTTTGCATGTAGATATCAGACAATAGCATCTGTGCATCTAGCTTTGTTTGATCAATGTCAATTGCCCTTTTAATGAATCTGGTCGCCTCTTCAAACCGTTTCTCCTGAAAGCTTTCCTGCGCCTTTTGATATTGATAATCATATGAGTAATATTGGCTTGCCTTGATAAAGATTAACGTAACTGCGGATACCACAAAAAGACCGATCAGACCATAGAGCAAGATCTTTTTTGTCGGTCTTTTTTTATGGGAGTTCGCCTGCTTTACATCATTTTGTGACTGATCACTTTCTTCCACAATAATATCGGCAACCCCTGATAACGTCTCATTAATACTTTCTTCCACCTCTGGTTCAAATATTGGAACCATTTGAATTTCTGTTCCGCATTTTTCACAGTATAAATGACCCTCGGGAAGTTCAGTATTACAGTTGGGACATACCATAAATATCCACACTCATTTCTATCTTCATTGTTTAGCAGCTTCTACACAGTTGTTCATCAGCATTGCTATCGTCATCGGTCCTACCCCACCTGGTACAGGGGTGATGGCACTGCAAAGCGGAAATACATCATCATAGTCCACATCGCCACACAGCTTCCCGTCATCATTTCTATGAATACCAACATCTATGACAGCTGCCCCATCTTTTATATACTCATGATTAATCATTTTAGGTTTTCCGATTGCAACGATCAGAATATCAGCTTTTTTTGCTACAGATTTTAAGTCCTTTGTTTTAGAATGTGTAACGGTAACGGTACCGTTTTCTCTAAGCAGCAGCATAGACATAGGTTTTCCTACAATATTGCTTCTTCCTATAATCACACATTCTTTTCCTGCTATTTCTATTCCTGATCGTTTTAGCAGCTGGATAATGCCCGCAGGCGTACAGGATACAAATCCTTTTTCGCCAATGCATAAGCGTCCAACAGAAACTGGATGGAATCCATCAACATCTTTGTCAGGACTGATTGCCTGTATGACATTCGCTTCATGAATCTGACTGGGCAATGGGAGTTGCACCAGTATACCATTCACATGTGGATCCTGATTGAGTCTATGAATCAGTTGCAGCAGTTCCTCCTCAGATGTTGTTTCAGGCAGTTCATATGCCTGTGATTCAATCCCAATATATACACATGCTTTCTTTTTATTTCCTACATATACTGTAGAAGCGGGATCATTGCCTACCTGTATGACAGCCAGCGTTACATTCTTACCGTTTGCCTTTAATGCAGACACCTCTTTCTTTAACTCATCCTTTATTTGAGATGAAATCAGCTTACCATCTATCATCTTTGCCATTTTTTCAATCCTCCTGATTTAGAAAAGCCCCACAATCTTTCCATTTTCATCTACATCAATATTAAATGCCGCTGGCTTCTTCGGAAGTCCAGGCATAGTCATGATGGATCCCGTAACCGCTACAACAAAGCCTGCTCCTGCTGAAACATATATCTCTCTGATATGAATCTTGAACCCTTGAGGGCGTCCAAGTAATGATGCATCATCCGATAATGAATACTGTGTCTTTGCCATACATATAGGTAAGTTGCCAAACCCAAGCTGCTCCATATGCTGCATCTCTTCTAATACACCCACATCATAAGTAACACCGTCAGCGCCGTATATTTCTGTTGCAATTTTTTTGATTTTATCCTGAAGCGGTAATTCCAAATCATAGATCGTATGGAAATGACTTTCTTTTGTTTCAATTGTCTGAATGACCTTCTCTGCAAGGGGTATCCCTCCCTGACCGCCATATTTCCACACTTCGGATAATGCAAATTCGCAATTACGTGTTTCGCAGAATTTACGAATAAATGCAACTTCCTGATCTGTATCAGTTACAAATGAATTTAATGTGACGATAACAGGCACACCAAACTTCTGAAGATTTTCAATATGTTTTTCAAGATTTACGATACCCTTTTCAAGAGCCTCCATATTGGCTTCATTCAGTTCACTCTTTCGTACTCCTCCGTTATATTTCAATGCTCTTACCGTTGCGACCAATACAACTGCATCTGGTTTCAGACCGCCAATGCGGCATTTGATATCAAAGAATTTCTCAGCGCCGAGGTCAGCTCCAAATCCCGCCTCCGTAATACAGTAATCAGCCATTTTCAAAGCAGCTTTCGTGGCTCTGATGCTATTACATCCATGTGCAATATTTGCAAATGGTCCTCCATGTACCAATGCTGGTGTATGCTCCAATGTCTGGATCAGATTAGGCTTTATAGCATCCTTAAGCAATGCAGTCATTGATCCAACCACATGAATATCAGATGCCGTAACAGGGTTTCCGTCTATATCGTATGCAACTACAATTCTTCCCAGTCTTGACTTAAGATCCTGTAGATCCTCTGCAAGACACAATACAGCCATTATTTCAGAAGCCACTGTGATCACAAAATGATCTTCTCTTACAAAACCATCTGTTTTGCTGCCAAGTCCAACTACTACGTTTCTAAGTACTCGATCATTCATATCCAGACATCTTTTCCATAGGATGCTTCTGGTATCAATTCTCTTTTCATTTCCTTGCTGGATATGATTATCCAATAAGGCAGAGAGCAAATTATTGGCTGTTGTAATAGCATGAAAATCACCAGTAAAGTGAAGATTCAGTTCTTCCATAGGAACAACCTGTGCATATCCACCTCCTGCCGCCCCTCCCTTTATCCCAAAGCATGGTCCAAGAGATGGTTCACGTAATGCAAGAATCGCTTTTTGACCTAACTTAGCAAATGCCTGTGCCAACCCAATACTGGTAGTTGTCTTGCCTTCTCCCGCAGGCGTCGGATTAATAGCCGTTACTAAAATCAGTTTTCCATCTTTATGATTCGCAATTTTCTTTAAATACTCTTCTGATAATTTTGCTTTATATTTTCCATAATATTCAAGATCATCTTCTGTCATATCAATATTTTCTGCTATTTCTTTAATGTGTAATAATGTTGCTTCCTGAGCAATTTCGATATCGGTTTTCATATGTGAGTCTCCTTCGTTCAATCATAATCAGATGATCATATACTTTCTTCTACGAAATTTTCAAATTCCTCCATAGACATCAATACTTTTCTTGGTTTCGTACCTTCTTCCTCACCAACGACTCCTGAATCAGCTAGCTGATCCATGATCCTGGCAGCTCTGTTGAAGCCTATTTTAAATACTCTTTGCAGCATTCCGATAGATGCTTTATCCTTATCAATGATAAACCTTGCGGCATCCTCAAAATAAGAATCTCTATCTGAAAACGAGTCACCGTTACCGCTCTGGCTTTGTCCGATATCAACCTTGGCTATCCTCTCTTCCACATCTGCACTGTAGTTCTGGCCTTTTGTCTGCTTTACAAGGAACTGTACGACATCCATGACTTCCTGATCTGAAATAAAGGCTCCCTGTATCCGAGCTGGTTTGGAATAGCCCTGCGGATAAAACAACATGTCTCCCTTTCCTAGCAGTTTTTCCGCTCCAATCATATCCAAAATTGTACGTGAATCAACACCACTTGATACACTAAAGGCAATTCTACTTGGCATATTTGCCTTGATCAGCCCTGTGATGACATCAACAGAAGGTCTTTGTGTGGCAATAATCAAATGGATGCCTGCAGCTCTTGCTAACTGCGCTAGACGACATATGGATTCCTCTACCTCGCCTGGAGCCACCATCATCAGATCTGCCAACTCATCTACGATAATCACAATCTGCGGCATTTTCTGCGGACGTTCTTCTTCCGGCAAGTCTGTTATTTCTGATATTTTTTTATTATAACCTTTCAGATCCCTGACATTCATATCGGCAAATTTCTTATATCGCTCTGTCATTTCAGATACACCCCAATGAAGTGCTGCTGCTGCTTTTTTTGGATCTGTAACCACAGGTATCATCAAATGCGGAATATGATTATAGACACTTAACTCTACCACCTTAGGATCAATCATGATCAGCTTCACGTCATCTGGATGCGATTTATATAATAAACTCATAATCAATGTATTGATACAAACTGATTTTCCAGATCCTGTAGCACCTGCAATCAGCAGATGAGGCATCTTTGCAATATCTGCAACTACTGTTTTGCCAGCAATATCTTTTCCAACTGCAAATATCAGCCCCCCACTAAATTCAGTAAATTCTTTCGATTCAACGAGATCACGAAACATGACTGCGCTGTTTTCCTTATTTGGTACCTCAATACCCACTGCTGCTTTTCCTGGAATAGGTGCTTCTATTCTAATATCCGTTGCGGCCAGATTCAACTTGATATCATCGGTCAGACCTACAATCTTACTGACCTTTACCCCCTGTTCGGGCTGCATTTCATAACGTGTCACTGTGGGACCCTGACTGATATCTGTAATCGTAACATTCACTCCGAAGTTGCTTAAAGTCTGCTGCAACTTCTTTGCTGTTTCTTTCAGTTGCTTTTCAGAGTCCACATTGCTGTTTCTGGAACCCTTTTTCAGCAAATTGGCAGACGGAAATCGATAGGTATGTCCCATATCCGAAGCGGCTGCTTTTTGTGAAATATCCTTAGAAATATCCGGTTCCTTTTCGGAAACGACTGGTTTGATCGCTTTTTTTCGTTCATGTATGATCTGTGGTTCTTCAATAGAATGAACTTCTGGTACTGTTTCTTCAGTTCTTACTTCATCAGCCATCCGTTCAATGGAGTGTGCCGTTCTAATATTGATTTTGTCAATCGCATCTTCCTGGTCAGGAAGAATCTCATGCATATCCTCTGTTCCCTTATCTTCCTTGTTTAATGTTGTATTCAGCATCACTCCAGATACTCTTTTCGAAGATCTGGGTATCCTTTCACCTTCTCCAGAATCGGTCATCATGGCTTTTTCCTGTTCTCTGACAACGCGTTGTTCCTTGCGGCGCTGTGCATCATCCTTTGCCGTATGGTAGATCTTTTCGCTCCCTTTTTTTACACCACTGAAGAAAGAACGTTCCGTAATCAACACCACACATGCAATCGCAAGTATGATTAACACAACATAGGTACCAATGTCACTAATGGCACTGCGTAAGACCTTGGATATCGCACCGCCTATGATACCTCCGCCTTCTTTATTGATAGATGACAGCTGATAATATTCTTGCATCCCAGAAATAGTTTCATTTTCTCCAAATAACATCTGACAGAATACACATATGATAAAAAATAAAACAATCGCTGCGATACACTTCATCGTTGCGATTGTATTTCCTTTATTAGCAAATAGAAATACGCATACAAAAAACAAAACAACTGGAGCAATATATGCGGGAATACCAAACAATCCAAACATCACTCCGCTGATCATCGTTCCAAAGTTTCCAATCAATCCAAAATTACTTAGCAGCAATAAAATAGACAACGCTAAAATAAGCAGCATAATCACTTCATCCTGCAGACCATTTTGTTGTTGAGTTTTCTTTTTTGAGTTACTTTTCCCCCTGCTGTTCGAAGATGCTCTTCGCTTTCCGGAATTTACTGCCATTCCTTCTGCCTCCCCACTCTTTACTGATCGACCCCTGATCACATTGTAATCAATGCTCCTATAACAGATAATGCACCAATAATTAGGCAATAAAATGCAAAGGGTTTGAATTTTCTGCTCTGAACAATTGCTATCATAATCTTAATACAAACAAACCCTACTGCTGCAGCCACTATCATTCCTATGATATATCCAGCTATTTCTCCTGCTGCAAAAGAAACATCTCCAATATCCTTGAGTTGTAGAATCAGTGCTCCCAAAATTGCAGGAATCGACATAATCATTGAATACTTGACCGCAAATTTTCTCTCTAGTCCCAGCAGCAGGCAGGCAGTAACCGAAGTGCCTGAACGTGTGATACCAGGTAATACTGCCACCCCCTGACACATACCTATCGTAAAGGCATCCAGATATGTTGTTTCTTTTGGCTTCTTACGTCCCTTTTCCGTACGATCCGCAATCAACAATATACCGCCCGAAATCATGAGACAGATTCCAGGAACCATCATCCCAGCGCCTGCAGATTCTGCGATGTCCTGCATTAAATAGCCTATGACACCTGTAGGAATGGTAGAAACTATAATCAACACGACAAACTTTCGATATGAATTATGTGTGATCTGAATATATGCTTCATCTCTTCTTCCAAATAGATTGCCAAAGAAAATCCCGATATTTTTAAAGATATCTATAATAATCAAAAAGAATTCTACGATCAGCTTGACGACATCCTTGAAAAATACAATGCATATTGCAATCAAAGTCGCAACATGCAGTAAAACATCGTACAGCATCCCCGAGTCCAGATTAATATGCAGTAAATTCTTTATGATTGCAAGATGTCCGGAACTGCTGACTGGGAGAAATTCGGTCAGACCCTGCAGTATTCCCAACAGAATTGCCTGAAATATAGACATATTGTGCCTCCTGCGTTTTTGCCAATAAAACCATTAACAGTATATCATTTTTCGGAAGAATTGTCTATTAAATGAACATCTAGCTGATTATAAGGTATAATAATTCCTTCCTGATCGAATCTGTTTTTGATTTTTTCTAATATGTCCCATCTAGTTTTCCAATATTCTTTTGCAGAAATCCAGCATCGAAATCCTAATACTACAGAACTCTCTGAGAAGCTATCGACAAATACAAGCATTTCCTTTTTCTTTTTCACTTCGGTTTCTTCATTGAAAATCTGAAGTATGATTTCTTTTGCTTTTTGAATATCAGCCTGATAAGAAATACTGATCTTCATGTTCAGCCTCAATTCTTTCATCTGAGATGCATTGGTCAAAGAGGAATTCGCCAGAACACCATTCGGAATGACGACGATTTTATTTTCTGCTGTAGTCAATCTTGTATAAAATATATTGATTTCATGAACATTGCCTTCGTTTTTATAGTTGTCTTCTATAATATAATCTCCAACTTTAAACGGTTTGGTAATCATAATCAGTACACCACCTGCAAAATTAGATAGACTTCCCTGTAGTGCAAGACCGATCGTCAATCCAAGAGAACCAATCATTGCCATAATGGATGTAGCATCCACTCCCATCCAAGCGCCAATAAAAAGAATCAAAATCACCCATAAGATAACCTTCATACAGGAATCCACAAACTGCATAGTACCCGTCTCAACAGCCGCCTTTTCAAGAGAACGTTTCATGATTTTCCGAAGCAGCTTTGTAATCCACAGACCTATTGCAAATAATACAATCGCAAGCAATACCCTGATCCCGAGATTGAGTGCTTTTTCTGGAAGTGCCTGCAAGTATTTTTCTATTAATCCCACATCTAAATCCGTTCCAATATCAGTTGTCATCCATTAAACTCCTCTTTCTTCTTCCTGATATTTTTTCTCCAGTTCTTTTTTCAGTCCACTCTTCTTTGAAACTGTCTTTTTTCCTTTTTGAACTGCTTTTTTTCTGGCAGTTTGATTATCTGTCAACATCTCATTTACTCGCATATATTGAAATACGCAGACACTGAGTGGAGCAATCTTGATTCTGATAGAATTCTCACGATTGTCGCATTCGTCTTTCTTGGATTGCTTTAATCTGGGATTTGTAAGGCCCGTCCCGCCAAACAGAATTGCATCTGTATTCAAGATTTCTTTGTATTTACCAGGACTCGGAACGCCTATTTTATAGTTATCCTGTGCATTTTCGCCAAAATTACAGACTACCAGCAAGGTTTCGTTTTCCTCATAACTTTTTCTCAGAAACACAATGATATTCTCATTTGCAGAAATATTATTAATCCATTCAAAACCTTCATGCTTGTAATCCAGTTTATAAAGAGCAGGGTGTGATTTGTAAAAAGCATTTAACGCCTGAATAAGCCTATGAATTCCTTGATGTTCATCGTATTGAAGAAGATTCCATTCTATCTCGCGTGATTCGCTCCATTCATCAAACTCTCCGATATCCTGCCCCATAAATAACAATTTCTTTCCAGGATGCATCATCATATATGTGAGGGATGCTCTTAGATTTGCAAATTTCTGTTCTCTCTCACCTGGCATTTTCCCAATCAGTGATGATTTACCATAAACAACCTCGTCGTGTGACAAAGCTAGGATAAACCTTTCACTATATGCATAAATCATAGAAAATGTGAGTTCACCAAAATGATGTGTTCTGTCGTATGGATGATATCTCATATATCCGAGAAAATCGTTCATCCATCCCATATTCCATTTGTAATCAAACCCAAGTCCTCCATCCTTTAAATCACCTGTCACCATCGGCCATGCCATGGATTCCTCTGCAATCAGTAGTACATCTTCGTTTTCTTTTTTTAATATTGAATTGAGATGTTTGATGAACTCTACAGCTTCAAGATTTTCATTTCCACCATAGATATTTGCAATCCATTCTCCGTCCTTTTTTCCATAATCAAGATACAGCATGGAAGCCACCGCATCCATACGGATACCGTCCGCATGATACCTCTTGATCCAGAATAATGCATTTGCAATTAGATAATTTCTCACCTCAGGTCTTCCGTAATTATAGATCAATGTACCCCATTGCGGATGAAAGCCCTGACGTGGATCCTGATGCTCATATAGACAGGTTCCGTCAAAATTGGACATTCCGTATGCATCCCTTGGAAAATGCGCAGGTACCCAGTCGAGAATCACGCCAATATCATTTATGTGCATATAATTCATGAAATACATAAAATCCTCAGGTGTTCCGTATCGGCTTGTCGGTGCATAATATCCAGTTGTCTGATATCCCCATGATTCATCCAGCGGATGTTCCATGACTGGCATTAGTTCTACATGTGTATAGCCCATATCCTTTACATAATCAGCTAAAATAGGCGCAATTTCTTTATAATTATAAAATGCTTCACCAGATTCAGGCTTTTTAAAAGAAGCCAGATGCACTTCATATACAGAAATCGGAGAATCTTTTTGCTGTTTATCTTTACGATTTTTGAGCCATTTGGTGTCTTTCCATGGATAGCCGTCTATTTTTCGTACTACAGAAGCAGTGTCTGGACGCAACTGTGCACCAAAGGCATAAGGATCTGCCTTCAAAACAAGCAGCCCACCTTTAATCTTGATTTCATATTTATAAATTTCTCCTTCACCCACATCAGGAATGAAGATTTCAAATACACCAGTATCAGCTATTCTGCGCATCTGATTGATCCGTCCGTCCCATTGATTGAAATCACCTACTACGCTGACTCTTATGGCATTCGGAGCCCATACTGCAAAGGATGTGCCGTTGACACCATTCATTTCCCTGATATGGGCACCGAGCATATCATATACTCCATAATGAAGTCCAGCATTGAATTTTCTAGCTTCTCTTACGCTGACTGTTGATCCGTAATTATACAGTTCTTTCACTTCTCTGATAGTTCCATCTTTTAAGACAGACTGATAAGTATATTCAAACTTTGACTTGTCTTTAATCAATACCGCAAAAAAACCTTCCTCATCAACCAGCTCCATTGGAATGATATGATCTTGGTTCTTGATCAATACTGAGACCTGCTTAGCGTACGGCTGAAACGTCTGAATCAGAGTTCCTCCGCTTACCATCTGTGCGCCAAGTATATCATGCGGATGATCCTCTTCCGAATATACAACTCCTTCGATTCGTGCCCAATTCATTAGTTTGTAGAGTTTTGAATTCATGATAAAACCTCCATGTCTCCATCTAAAGCATGTATAAACAATCCGCTCCTGAGTTTTGGTTCAAACCATGTAGATTTAGGAGGCATCAGCAATCCTGCATCTGCAACATTGAATAATTCTTCTATGGAAGTCGGATACATCGCAAATGCGACTTTACAGTCGCTTTTCACTCTTCTTTCCAATTCTCCCAGCCCTCTGATTCCACCAACAAAATCAATTCTGTGGTCTGTCTTCGGATCATATATATTCAGAAGCGGTGCAAGTACCTGCTCCTGTAAAACAGATACATCCAATCCTGCCACAGAATGACTGCTCTTATACTTGTCTTTCAGCTCCAGACAATACCAGCTGTCTGAAAGGAACATACCAATCTCACCTTTTTTGTTCGGTCTGTACTGCTCCTTTTCTAAACGAAGTAGAAAAACATCCTTGAGTTTTTCTAGAAAATCATCTGGAGTATATCCGTTCAAATCTTTCACAACACGATTATAATCCATGATCATTAACTGATCATCTGGAAACAGTACAGAAAGGAAATAATTAAAATCTTCTCGTCCGCTATATTGACCAGCTTCTTTTCTCCTCTTCAATCCAACCTTGACGGCAGAGGCACATCTGTGATGACCGTCAGCAATATAGATTTGATTCATTTGACTAAATGCATCCTGTATTATGCTGATATCATTTTGATCAGATATCCTCCATACCGTATGGTTGATACCATCTTCTGATGTAAAATCATACAATGCTTTTTCTTTCTGACATCGTCCAGTCACTTGGTTAATCCGATCATTGGACCTGTATGCAAGGAATATAGGACCCGTCTGTGCATTACATATATCAACATGTCTGATTCTGTCTAGCTCTTTATCTTCACGTGTATTTTCATGCTTCTTAATAATCTGGTCTAAATAATCATCGATCGCTGCACAGGCCACTATACCTGATTGTGATCGTCCATTCATAGTCAGCCTATAGATATAATAGCATGATTTTTTCTCTTGTTCCAAGTCTCCCTTATGGATCATGTCCCATAACGTATCATGAGCCTTTTCATACACTCGGTGATCATAAGTATCTATATCATCAGAGAACTGCGTCTCTGCACGATCGATCTTGAGAAATGAAAGTGGTTCTTTTTCAATCTCTTGCTTGGCTTCTTTTCTGTTGTATACATCATAAGGCAAAGCAGCAATGTGGGATGCCAGTTCTTCTTTCGGTCTGATGCACTGAAATGGTCTGATTTGTGCCATATTCTCTCTCGTCTCCTTGTTAGTTGGTAATTCTCTTTGATAAATACTATTGTATAGGATAAATTGGTTTCATTCAAGGAATATGAAGAAAATATTTTGGAATAACGCTAGGAGTACAATAAAATATCAGATACGCAGTGTATACGTATCTGATATAATTGAGATGCCATTAAGCCTTAAGTCTGTTTTCCAGTGCCACCAGCTGAGCATGCAACTCTTTAGGCATTTCTTCTCCAAATTTTGCGTAGTGCTCTTTAATGGAGGAAACTTCATTTAACCATTCTTCTTTATCTACCTTGAGTAATTCTGCAATATCTGCATCGCTTACTTCTTTCAGTCCACTCACATCTAATGCGCCCTTCTCAGGCATATAACCGATTGGTGTCTCAACCGCTTTTCCAGTACCCTCGGTTCTTTCAAATATCCATTTCAGAACACGGCTGTTCTCGCCGAATCCAGGCCATAACCATCTGCCGTCACCGTCCTTACGGAACCAATTAACGTAGAAAATCTTAGGCAGCTTATCCTCGGTGGACTTTTCACCGATATTAAGCCAATGCTGTAAGTAGTTGCATACATTATATCCAAAGAAAGGAAGCATTGCGAACGGATCACGTCGAACCTGCCCAATATTGTTGGAAATCGCTGCTGCAGTAATTTCAGACCCCATGATGGATCCTAAAAATACGCCATGTTTCCAATCAAAACTTTCATGAATGAGAGGAATCGTCTTGGGACGACGACCTCCGATTAATATTGCTGAAATCGGAACACCTGCAGGATCTTCCCAATCGGATGCTATGGAAGGGCACTGATATGCTGGTGCCGTAAAACGAGCATTCGGATGAGCTGCCGGTTCTTTTGAATCTGGTGTCCAGTCATTTCCTTTCCAATCGATAAGGTGCGCTGGTGCTGGAGTTCCGATGCCTTCCCACCATACATCACCATCGTCGGTGAGTGCAACGTTTGTAAATATTGTATTTCTCTCAATACTATGCATTGCATTCGGGTTGGAGTCAAGGGAGGTTCCTGGAGCAACACCGAAGAAACCTGCCTCTGGATTGATCGCATACAATCGTCCGTCTTCTCCAAACTTCATCCATGCAATATCATCCCCTACTGTTTCTACTTTCCAGCCTGGGATTGTAGGAACAAGCATAGCAAGATTTGTCTTACCGCAGGCGCTTGGGAAAGCTCCGCAAACATATTTTGTCTTTCCTTCAGGGTTAGTGAGTTTTAGGATCAACATATGCTCTGCCAGCCATCCTTCATCACGAGCAATGACAGATGCGATTCGAAGGGCAAAGCATTTTTTGCCTAAAAGTGCATTTCCACCATAGCCAGAACCATAGGACCAAATCAGTCTTTCTTCTGGGAAATGGCTGATATACTTGTCTTCAATCGGTGCGCAAGGCCAAGAGGAATCTTCTTGTCCCTCAGAAAGAGGTGCACCGACAGAATGTAAACATGGAACGAATGCTCCGTCATCACCAAGAACCTTCAAAACATCTGCACCTATACGGGTCATGATACGCATATTAACAACTACATAGGCACTGTCTGTCAACTCAATACCAATCTTGGATATCGTCGAGCCAACTGGTCCCATCGAATAAGGGATTACATACATCGTTCTGCCCTTCATGCAGCCCTTGTATAGTCCTTTCATAGTGTTTTTCAACTCATCTGGATTGACCCAGTTATTGGTAAGACCCGCCTCTTCCTTGGACTTAGAGGCAATGAATGTTCTGTCTTCAACACGCGCCACATCTGAGGCATCACTTCTAAACAAATAACATCCAGGACGTTTTTCCTCATTCAGTTTAATTGCCATACCACCGTCAACCATCATCTGCAGCAAGTGCGCATTCTCTTCATCAGAGCCGTCGCACCAATAGATTTGATCCGGCTCACACATGTCGGCCATTTCTTTGACCCATGCTAATAGTTTTTTGTTTTCTGTCATCATATTCATCTCCTTTTTTATTTTGCTCCTTTATTGAATCATATATCGATATAAATGAGTGAAAACTCATATAGGAACTCATTTTGAGTTAGCGAAAAGATCTATGCAGTTATAATAAAATAAAAAGACCCATATTTACTTATTCCAATAACGGATAGGTAAATATCGGCCTACACTGTAACAAGTATCATAATACCCTTCACTCGGTCAACCAAACTATTTTGTTATTCATCAAGATCCTCTTCTAAAGTGATCACAATCACTTTTTCTCCGGTCTTTGTACTCACATCAGAATGCATACTAATGATATTCACATGTATAATGTCTACCATCAGTTCTTTCAGATAGTTTCTTGAATCTTCAAATAAAGCGATTCGCATATCCTTGATCAGCTTGATTCCATTCTCACTAACACCTAGCTTTTGCTCAGACTGTGTAAGATAACCATCAATAACAATCAGGATATGATTCTGAAAAATCTTTGTCTTAATATTTTTAGGACCACGACCCATATATTCTTTTTCAAATTTACATACTGCATCACTGATTTTTGACTCTATCTGTCCTTTGGTATGGTTTGTTTTTTTTTGGTTCACTTCTACTATCCTCGCTCTTGTAAAAGTGTACAATACCAACTTCTATTTGTCAATATTTTTCGACCAGCCCAATTTACAATTTACACTTACCATTTAGCTGACCATTTGCGTTTTCCGTCAGACTTGAATCTGTCTACAATTTATGATAAACTTGCATTGTTAAAGGAGGTAGTCACATGAATGCAGATGACAAAAAAATGTTAAATAGAATTAATCAGTATGCTGATCAGGTATTGGGGGATATTGATCCTCAGAAGACGCAGATATCCTTTCAGCTTGATAAGCTGAGGCCAGTACTAGATCAAATTGCTTTAGAGCAAGGGGTTCCTGTCGAAGAAATATTTATAAAATATATGGATCTTGCCAGTGAAGCTTCTGTGGAGAGAGAAAGAAAGTTCAGAAGTGAGCTTGGTAACCCGTCACCTTATGGGGACTTAGCAGACTAAGCCCTCGTTTCATTTTCTTTATTTCTTCTTTTTCTTCTTTTTATGATTTTCACGTAATACAAGTATAATTGCAAAAATGCACACTGCAACAACAACCGAAAACAGGAGAATCCACTTCAGAGGACTTTCCTTCTTTTCGTGCTTGATGTGAACAGGTTCTTTTATTTTACCGGCATTTGATTCATTTTGAGATGTTCCTCCGGTATATTTTACGTGATTTACAGTCACTGCATATGACGATGCATGATTTAGTATAAAACTTGCATATCCTCTGGCATCAATCATACAGGTATCTATGTGATCCATCGTATTGTCTAGCATATGATAATAGAATAAATCTGCGTATTTCCCAGCTTCTTTTGTATCAATATACATAGAAAGACTGGCAGGAAATCCAAAATCTCCACTATGTGCAATCACAAACTGATAATAATCCTTTGCATCTGTTTCCAGGTTCTTCAGTGTATCTTCAGGTATTTCACTCACATTTAATTTGATTCCAAAATCTATGTCCTGTGTAGCATGACTGACAGAGCTTCCTTGGATCGTCCATATGGTTCCATTATCCATTCCGAGAACCAGTTCGGAATTATGATCCTTAGCTGCCTGCAGAGCACTTGCTGTAACAGCTGTCGTACCATTCATATTCAGAAACACAGGAGCAGGCGTCATATTGGCAATAATGGCATCCCATCCACGTATACTACTGTTCCCTACGATACTAGGGCCTGTCGCTGAAGATGGAACAAAATCAGCAGGCGCATCCGCTTCTTGTATATCTTCTGATGCTTTTGAGTTATCTATATCATTCACTTCATCATCGGCGTCTGTTACTTTGGAAGAAGTATTCGCAGCTGGTGTTTCTGCTGTATCTATGATCACCTCTACCGCATCACTTGGAAGAGTCGTATATGCTCCCTGTGTTCTTATAAAGTAGCTACCTGCTGGAACCCGTATTGAATAGGTACTGATGTCTCCCCAAGTCGAAGCTCCCTGCTGCATATATTCCATTTGAGGGCTTAATCCGTTGATCGTCCCCTGAGCATCTGCCGTCGCACTGACTGCGCTGATTCCTACAGGTGCAGATGCTTTTGAAAGACTGATTGTCTGTACTTCAGAATCCGAATTGGTACTGTTATTACCAGGTCTGTAAAGCTTGATTCCTTGATTTGTATTCAAGTCAGACAGATTCAGCACTACTTGATCAGAGCCAGATGTAATCCATCCATTTCCTCCATTCAATGAATAATTGATTCCGTATATCCCTGAAAGAGTCATTGTTCTCGCATCAAAATTGGCACTCGGTGCGGCCATTCTCGGCAGTCCATGTGTCGGATCATAATTGTTAATTGTCACTGTAATACTGTCACTGGCGATTGTCGTACCATAGCCTTTGACTCTGACTTGATATTTCCCAGGAGCCAGATTGGAAACTGTTGTATCTCCTATAGAAATCCAATTGCTGTCAGATTCCTTTTTGTACTGCATGGAATTGTTGACATTTATAATTTTCCCACTATTCCCCGTATCCGTAGGCATAACACCCTGTATATTTGTAGGGGTATTTGCTTTATGTAATACAATACATAAAACATCAGAATCGTAAGTATGATTACCGTCCCCTATCGTTTTCACAAGTATTCCATGTGCCAGCGAATTATTGGTCTGGTCATCAGTCAGTGTAATGGTATCCATCCAAGAATCCTGTATCAGGTTCCAATTGCTGCCTCCGTCAAATGAAAAAGCCATTCCGATTCGCAGCTGACTAAGCTTTAGGCTATATGCATCAAATTGTGCATTAGGCATGGGCTGTTTCTCTCCCGCTTTCACACAAATCGGCAGAAATGAAACATATAGAAAAAGCAATAAAACAGTCAGAAGCATAATCCTTGCAGCTCGTTTCATAATACCACTCAACCTTTTCAATCATAAATATTATTTTACGACTCTGACACGAATGACTCCGTCAATAGCCTCGAGTTTTTTAACGATTTCGTCTGAAATGCTGACTTCTACATCTAACATGGTATATGCATATTCACCTTTTGACTTATTAACCAAATCTGAAATGTTGATTCCAAGGTCACCAAAGGAGGCTGTGAATTTTGTAATCATATTGGCCACATTTTTATGCATGATTGCAACTCTTCCAACATTTCCACAAACACCCATATCACAGTTCGGATAATTAACCGAATTGTTAATATTACCGTTTTCGAGATAATTCTTAAGTTCTTTTACTGCCATCTTCGCACAATTGTCTTCCGATTCTTCTGTAGATGCTCCAAGATGCGGAATGACAATACAGCCTTCTACACCTGCTGTTGTCGGATTCGGAAAGTCAGAAACATATTTCTTGATTTTCCCTGATTTGAGTGCTGCCACTACATCATCTTCATTTGCCAGCAGATCACGGGCAAAGTTCAGGATGACTACTCCGTCCTTCATCTTCGCAATGGCATCTTTATTAATGGTTTCTCTGGTTGCGTCCATCAGTGGGACATGAATTGTAATAAAGTCGCACTGTTCGTAGATTTCCTCCACATTCAACACATGCTTGATATCCCTGGACAGATTCCATGCCGCATCTACAGAAATGTACGGATCATATCCGTAGACTTCCATGCCAAGATGTTTTGCAACATTGGCCACTCTGACACCTATGGCACCAAGACCGATGATTCCTAGCTTTTTATCCTGAATCTCATTTCCAGCAAAATTCTTTTTTTCTTTTTCTGCAAGCTTTGCAATATCTTGATTTCCTGCTTGAGAAGATACCCAGTTCATGCCGCTGACTACATCTCTTGAAGCCAATAACATCCCAGCAATCACCAGTTCCTTTACACCATTTGCGTTTGCGCCTGGAGTATTAAATACAACAATTCCCTTCTGCGCACATACCTCCAGAGGAATATTATTAACACCCGCACCTGCTCTTGCAATTGCAAGCAGATTTTCAGGCAGCTCCATATCATGCATGGAAGCACTTCTTACGAGAACACCATCCGCCTCCTTGATATCATCACATTTTTGATAGTTGGCATCAAATCGATCAAGACCAACCTGTGCAATTGGATTCAGGCAATTATACTTAAACATTATGCGTTCTCCTCCTCAAACTTTTTCATGAAGGCAACCAGTGCCTCTACACCTTCGATCGGCATTGCATTATAGATGCTTGCTCTCATACCGCCGACACTTCTATGTCCCTTCAAGCTCTCAAAGCCCGCTTCCTTTGCTTCCTTTACAAACTTTGCATCAAGCTCATCATTGCCTGTTACAAAAGGAACATTCATGAGTGAACGATCTTCCTTGACAACTGTTCCTTTAAACAATTTACTCTGATCAAGGAAATCATAAAGTATCTTCGCCTTCTTTTCGTTGTGTTCCTGCATCGCTTCCAGTCCGCCCATTTTCTTGATCCACTGAAAAACCTTACCACAAATATAAATACCGTAAGCAGGCGGTGTATTATAGAGTGAATCTGCATCAGAATGTGTTTTGAACTTTAACATTGTTGGTGTACCAGGCAATGTATCCTCTGTAATCAAATCTTCACGAATGATAACAATCACAACGCCTGCGGGTCCGACATTTTTCTGAACGCCGCCATAAATGATACCGTACTTTGTAACATCTACAGGCTCAGATAGGAAACAGGAAGACACATCAGCCACCAGTGTCTTTCCTTTTGTGTTTGGCAACTGCTTGTATTTTGTACCGTAGATCGTATTATTTTCACAAATGTATACATAATCAGCATCCTCAGAAATCGGGAGGTTAGAACAGTCCGGTATATATGAAAATGTTTTATCTTCACTAGAAGCAATTGCATTTGCCTTTCCGTAGATAGATGCCTCTTTCCATGCTTTTTTAGCCCACTGACCAGTTATAATATAATCTGCCACCTTGTTCTTCATAAGATTCATAGGGATCATGGCAAATTGCTGGCTTGCACCACCCTGCAGGAAAAGTACCTTGTAATTTTCCGGAATACTCATGATTTCTCTCAGATCAGCTTCCGCTTCTTTGATGATATTGTCATAAGTCTTAGATCGATGACTCATCTCCATTACAGACATACCGCAGCCCCTGTAATCCATCATTTCATCTGCAGCTTCTTTTAATACTTCTTCAGGCAGTACTGCTGGGCCTGCTGAAAAGTTGTATACTCTTTTCATCTCTATCTCCTCCTTTAATTTAAATCACTAAATGATCTCATTCTATTAATTATGAATGATGACAGGTATGCCAATCTCTACCATACCATAAAGCTCTGCCGCCTTTTCCTTTGGCAAGTTGATGCACCCGTGAGACCCTGCTGTTCGATAGATGTCTCCTCCAAATTTGTCTCTCCATGTCGCATCATGGATTCCAATATTACCTTTAACTGCTATCCAATAGTATACAAAAGATGCATAGTCCGCTCCACGCAGCGTCCTGTTCTTCTGCATATAGTATATTTCACATAATGCTTCTGGCGTATCATGTCTTCTGGACAAGTTGCCTGTTACGACATCAGATGATAATTTCAACTTGTCATTCATGTAATAATATAACTTTTGGGCTGCCATGTCCACCTCAATATAGGTTTTACCCATATCAATGGCTTCTCTTGGCTCTCCTGCCTGCACATAAATAGGCTTTCTGGTAATCCTGCTTCCTGTCTCTAATACATAGTAAATCTCAGACAGTTCAGCCTCCTCATCTACCATATATCCTTTTCCTTTACTGGAAATGGTGATGACTTTTCCATCCTGCCTTGTCCATGTACGGACATTTCCCTTTGTGTTAAAGACACTTGATACTTCTTGAATAGATTCCTGAATCTTGTCCTCGTCAAATATCAGATGATGATTTTCAATTTGAAAGTCACCTCTCTCATCCGTATGAATCCATGTTGAAATTTCTTTGCCATCCAACAAGAATTCCTGAGCACCGTCCTTATAAAGGATTTTTGCTTTTTGTACTTTATCAATCATTGCCCAGATTTCATATGTCTTTACTTCATCGGGCTGCAGCTCTGGCATATAATAGCATTGATGATCTTCAAGTGATATACTTCTTTGATTCTGATTCGCCGCATCGATTACCAATTGCAGCACTTTTTCATGATCGATAATTTCAATACGGGTATCTGATAAAACATATTGACCTGACTGTTTGATAATCTTCGGACTTTTGTTTTGATTGAAATCTTCCAAATGACTGCAATCAAGTTCATTCACCGCAGCTTTCAACAGTTCTTGATCATATGTAATGTTTGGAGAAATTGTCTGATTGATTGGATGAAAATAATAATAGCCCCAATTAAATGGATTCTGCTTCTGCTTAATCTCGTTTAGAGATTCTGTAAAGTCTATTTGATAATGAATCTGTTCTCCAGTGATGGTCTCCTGCTTGTTGTTCTTTTCATCAATGAGCAGTTCATAATCTCCATAGGCCTCTGTCAGAGCCTGATTAACTGTATCAACATCTAATCCTGTACAATAATAATCATTGATCCTTGTAGCAAAAACAAAATTAGGACTATAGTAATAACCAAGTGCAAGATAGCTCACTGCAATTAGTAAAAGCAGCGAGCATATTATAATCACACATATCTTAGCCGTTTTATTTATCATTTTTAAGCGGTTTCCTTTGTGGATTTTTATTTTTTCAGATAATCAGTCAACGATATCCTTCAAATCATCTGCATCAAAAGCTTCATCTATGGCGGCGCCTGCCGGTACCATAGGAAACACCTTGTCGTCACTATCAATCATACATTCTATCACAACAGGCTTATGCAGCGCAATGGCTTTTTCAATAGCAGGTGCTATTTCCTCTTTCTTAGAAACCCTGATTGCCTCACATCCAAGTGCCTCTGCAACCTTTACAAAATCCACCTGATCCTGCAGTACTGTATTTGAATATCTGCCTTCATAGAATAATGTCTGCCATTGTCTTACCATTCCAAGTACATGATTATTAATAATAACCTCTATAATCGGAATATTGTATCTGCTAGCAGTAGCAAGTTCATTCATGTTCATTCTGAAGCATCCGTCACCTGCAATATTGACCACGGTCTTTTCTGGCTGTCCAACCTTTGCTCCGATACAAGCACCCAGGCCATATCCCATTGTACCAAGTCCTCCCGAAGTAATAAATGTACGAGGTTTTGTATACTTATAAAACTGTGCAGCCCACATCTGATGTTGTCCGACATCTGTGGTAATGATAGCATTTCCTTTTGTCACCTGATAAATCTGTTCGATCACGTACGGACATGTCAGTTTTTTCTGCTGATATTTTAAAGGATGCTTTTCTTTATATGCTTGTATCGTCTTAATCCATTCCTTGTGATCCTGCTGATTCAGCTTTTGATTCAGATCTGTCAGCACTTCTTTTACATCACCAACAATATGTGCCGAAGATTTAATGTTTTTATTAATCTCTGCGGCATCTATATCGATATGGAGTACTTTCGCATGATTTGCGAATTTTTTTGCATTTCCTATGACACGGTCAGAAAATCTCGCACCAATCGCAATCAGTAAATCACACTGGCTAACACCAAGGTTTGCTGTTTTCGTTCCATGCATACCGATCATCCCAGTATAAAGATCGTCTGTCCCGTCAAAAGCGCCTTTTCCCATCAAAGTATCACAGACAGGTGCATCAATGATATGAGCGAATTGTGCGACTTCTTCTGATGCCTCAGAGATCACTGCACCTCCACCAACATAAATATACGGCTTCTTGCTTTCTTCAATCAGATGAATGGCCGTATTGATATCCGCCTCAGAATATGCAGATATTCTCTCGATCTTTTCTGGCTTAACAAGTGTGAACTCAGTCTTATTTGCTGTCACATCCTTGGTAATGTCAACAAGTACAGGACCTGGTCTCCCAGTCTGTGCTATTTTAAATGCCTTTCTCAGCGTGTCTGCGAGTTCACTAACATCCTTTACGATATATCCATGTTTTGTGATCGGCATCGTAACGCCTGCAATATCAACCTCTTGAAAGGTATCCTTTCCAAGAAGTGGTAAGACAACATTTGCAGTGATTGCCACCATCGGTACAGAATCCATGTAGGCAGTTGCAATACCAGTTACCAGATTGGTGGCTCCAGGTCCACTTGTAGCCATACACACGCCGACTTTACCAGTGGCTCTGGCATAACCATCAGCTGCATGTGCAGCACCTTGTTCATGCGATGTTAAATAATGTCTGATTTTATCCTGATACTTGTATAATTCATCATAAATATTTAAAATAGTTCCACCCGGATATCCGAATACAGTGTCAACCCCCTGCTCCAATAAGCATTCCATTACAATCTGTGCCCCTGTTAACTGCATGTTATTCTCCCTTCGGCATTTCCAGTATTGCGCCTCTTGCGGCACTTGTTACCATATGTGCATATCGTTCCAGATAGCCCGATGTTACTTGAGGCTTTCTTGGTTTCCATGCGGCTTTTCTTTCTGCTAGCTCTTCATCACTGATGACAAAGTCCAGTTTATTCTCCATAATATTAATTTTAATCATATCGCCCTCTTGAACCAGTGCAATCGGTCCGCCGACAGCTGCCTCAGGACATACATGTCCGATTGAAGCACCACGGCTGGCGCCTGAAAATCTTCCATCTGTTATCAATGCCACCGATGATCCAAGTCCCATACCAGCTATTGCCGAAGTCGGATTCAGCATTTCTCGCATGCCTGGACCGCCCTTAGGTCCCTCATATCGGATGACAACAACATCTCCCTCTATGATTTTTCCTGTTTTAATGGCCGTAATTGCATCCTCTTCGCAGTCAAAGACCCTTGCAGGTCCTTCATGTACCAGCATTTCTGGTGCAACAGCAGAACGCTTTACAACACCTGAATCAGGAGCCAGATTTCCTCTGAGAATGGCAATTCCACCTGTTTCACTGTAAGGATTGTCAATTGGTCTGATGACTTCTGGATTTTGATTGATGCAGCCCTTAATATTTTCACCAACTGTCTTTCCCGTTGCCGTCATGATATCCGTATTTAATAATGACTTTTTATTTAGTTCATTCATGACTGCATAAACTCCGCCAGCAGCATTCAACTGCTCAATATAAGTGTGTCCAGCAGGTGCCAGATGGCACAGATTTGGTGTTCTTGCACTGATTTCATTTGCAATATCTACATTCAGTTCTACACCAGCCTCATGTGCAATGGCAGGAAGGTGAAGCATAGAATTCGTAGAGCAGCCAAGTGCCATATCTACAGTCAAAGCATTCATAAACGCTTTTTCATTCATAATATCTCTTGGTTTAATGTCCTTCTCTAACAGCTCCATAATCTTCATACCAGCGTGCTTTGCAAGTCTGATTCTTTCAGAATATACTGCTGGAATCGTTCCGTTGCCCTGTAAACCCATTCCCAGAGCCTCCGTTAGGCAGTTCATGCTGTTCGCTGTATACATTCCTGAACAGGAGCCGCATGACGGACATACTTTTTCTTCAAATTCAGTTAATTCTTCTGTTGTGATCTTACCAGCAGTGTGTGCCCCTACTGCCTCAAATATACTGGAAAGACTTGTTTTCTCTCCTTGTACGCATCCTGCCAGCATCGGACCGCCTGAAACAAAAATAGTTGGAATATTCAATCTAGCAGCTGCCATTAAAAGACCTGGTACATTTTTATCACAGTTCGGAACCATAACAAGTGCATCAAACTGATGTGCCATCGCCACACACTCTGTGGAATCAGCAATCAAATCTCTTGTCACGAGAGAATATTTCATACCAATATGTCCCATTGCGATTCCGTCGCATACTGCAATCGCAGGAAATACGACTGGTGTTCCTCCTGCCATAGATACTCCCATTTTGACAGCATTTACAATCTTATCAAGATTGATATGACCAGGTACGATTTCATTATAAGAACTGACAATACCAATCAGTGGCCTATCTAGTTCTTCTTTTGTATATCCAAGTGCATTGAATAAAGATCTGTGTGGTGCCTGTCCAGCTCCTTTTTTTACCTTATCACTTCTCATGATTCCGTCCTCCTATATTCTTCCTGCAATTAATGATCCCATTTCCTTCGTTCCAACTGCTATACAGTCTTCTGACATGATGTCGCCTGTACGGTAGCCTTTATCCAGTACCTCTTTGACAGCCCTTTCTATATCGTCTGCTTCTTGATTTAGATCAAATGAATATCGGAGCATCATAGCTGCAGACAGAATGGTTGCAATCGGATTTGCCAGATTTTTGCCTGCAATATCTGGTGCTGATCCATGACTCGGTTCATATAGACCAAATTTTGTATCATTTAAGCTTGCTGAGGCAAGCATTCCGATCGAGCCAGTCACCATGCTGGCCTCATCAGACAAGATATCCCCGAACATATTCTCAGTCAGAATCACATCAAACTGCGACGGATCCTTCACTAGCTGCATAGCACAGTTGTCCACCAGCATATTTTCCAGCTGTACACTTGGATAATCCTTTGCCACATCTGCAACAACACTTCTCCATAGCCTGGAGGAATCCAGTACATTTGCCTTATCGACACTGGTAATCTTCTTTTTCCTTTTCATTGCTATTTCAAATCCCTTGACTGCGATTCTTCTGATTTCATTTTCATCGTATGTCAATGTATCAATTGCCTTTTTAATTCCATTTTCCTCTATCGTCCTGCGTTCACCGAAATACAATCCGCCAGTCAGTTCACGCATGATCATCATGTCAAAGCCTTGTTCTGCTATTTCTTTTTTTAACGGACATGCATCTGAAAGCACTTCATATAGTACTGCTGGTCTAAGATTTGCAAACAGATTCAATTCTTTTCTAAGGCGCAGCAGTCCTGCCTCCGGTCTGAGCTTTGGCTCCAGTTGATACCAAGGCGATGTCGTTGTGTCGCCACCAATAGACCCCATCAAGACGGCATCTGAATGCTTCGCTGTCTCGATCGTTTCGTCTGTCAACGGAATACCATATACATCGATAGATGCCCCACCCATCAGTATTTCAGTAAACTGAAAATTATGATGAAACTTTTCTCCTACCTTTATCAATACCTTTTGAGCCTCTTCTACGATCTCAGGACCGATTCCATCTCCTTTGATGCTTGCTATCTGAAATTGCATTTTGCTCCTCTTTTCTTTGATTGATTGCTGTTTAGGAACAATTCTATCGTATTTATGTATAAATTTCAAGGTATAATATAAGGTGATGAATGGTATAACTCATTGTTATGGATTTTTTTATTCCTATAACAAAAATCGAGTGGCTGTCCACTCGATCATTGTCAGAACATATTA